>NZ_JAWOVT010000005.1:0-85541 GCF_033340055.1 Vibrio sp. 1580 | reverse complement strand
GCGTCCTGGAGGATTCGAACCTCCGACCGCCTGGTTCGTAGCCAGGTACTCTATCCAGCTGAGCTAAGGACGCGCAGATCTTCTTGCTAAGAAGTTGTGAAGTAAATCACATTCATTTCTTACGAAACAAAAAAAAGGCCATCGGGCCAGTCAATGAATGGCGGTGAAGGAGGGATTCGAACCCTCGATACGGGATAAACCGTATACTCCCTTAGCAGGGGAGCGCCTTCAGCCTCTCGGCCACCTCACCGTTTTCATTGTTATATCTCAAAAGAGATATGGCGCGTCCTGGAGGATTCGAACCTCCGACCGCCTGGTTCGTAGCCAGGTACTCTATCCAGCTGAGCTAAGGACGCACTTTTTGTTGATAAATCAACGTTGCAAGAATGGCGGTGAAGGAGGGATTCGAACCCTCGATACGGGATAAACCGTATACTCCCTTAGCAGGGGAGCGCCTTCAGCCTCTCGGCCACCTCACCGTCTTGCGGAGGCACATATTACGTTTTACCGAAAATATGTCAAACACTTTCTTTGAAAAAATCTACGAAACTGGCTTAACCGTTGCTGATTTAATCAAAGTGACTATTAAACGAACTTTATCACTCTATTATGATGAAAAAAAGAGAGTCTTCTCTGAAAAAAAGACATTTATTTTCAAATAACTTTCTGAAGTTCGAATCAACATTATTGATGAATTCACAGCCATACTCAACACAATAGTTTCTGCAAATTTTCAAAAAAAGTAAAAACTAAAAAGGCCAACCCTTCGGTTAGCCTTTTTCATTCAAACTAAGCTCTGTAAACAGGAGCGACTTAGTAGTTACCTGAAGCAACGTTGCCATTGCCTTTTTCAGCTTGAATGCGCATGTAGATTTCTTCACGGTGAACTGAAACCTCTTTCGGAGCGTTAACGCCGATACGCACTTGGTTACCTTTAACACCTAGTACAGTTACAGTCACTTCATCACCAATCATCAGTGTTTCGCCTACGCGGCGAGTCAAAATTAGCATTCTTTGCTCCTTGAGTAATCTCTAAATTTTCTTGCTACAAAGCTATTATCCAACAAAAGTTATATTTTCGTAAACTACCTTGTTAGCGAAAATCAGCCTAAAAAGGCATGTTTTTGTTGAATGTTTAATGCTTCACTAGACGTAATGTAAGCATCATGCAGAATGTTTGCTGCTGTATCCACACATTCGGGTGCTAAAACTAGCATCATAGTGAGTGCATTCGTTGCGCTGAAATTGATCTCAATATCTCGCTTTGCCAACAAATCGCATGCGTGCTCTACCATTCCATTGGCCTCAAGCCCCACTGCGGTCAACAGGCTTACCACTTCACTATTACGGATTTTGTCGCTGAACACCAGATCGAACTTGGCACATGCATCTTGTTTTATCATGATACCTGCCCGTTCTGTTTCCTCGATCACATTCCAAATGTCGATACCCAACATCTGACATTGTTTTGTAGCACTAGATAAATGTTCTTTATCGACTTCGATTATGGCAAGGTCACGTTGGATGGCTATACCAGAGACGGCTTGATTGCCTAACTCCCCCTTTACCAGACTGCCTTCATTAACATCAAATGTCGAAAGCACGCGCAGTGGCACATTATTCTTCCATGCAAATTGCACTGAAGGTAAATGTAATACTTTCGCGCCTCGGCTTGCCATCGCTTCCATGGAAGGAAAATCGATAACCGCCAATTTTCGCGCGTTTTTCACTACACGTGGGTCACAAGTATAAATACCATCAACGTCGGTAAAGATTTGACACTCATCAGCGCGCAATGCGCCTGCCAGTGCCACTGCGCTCGTATCTGAGCCACCTCGACCTAATGTGGTGATATCCCCGTTCTCATTCACACCTTGAAAGCCTGCAACAATCACGATTTGGTCTTGCTCAAGCAATCCCAGAATTGTCTTAGTATCAATGTGTTTAATCGTTGCGTCATTGTGTTGATTATCCGTCACAATATTCGCCTGTGCTCCGGTAAGCGAGCGTGCAGCATGACCCAATTTATTGAGTGTCATTGCTAACAGTGCCATTGACACTTGCTCACCAGCAGAGAGCAAAACATCAAGTTCTCGAGCTGTAGGCACGCTATCTATCTGTTTAGCGAGGTCCATCAGTCTGTTTGTTTCGCCTGACATTGCAGACACGACAACAACAACTTGATTGCCATCATTTTTCGCCTTAATGATGTGTTCAGCAACTTGGTGGATTCTTTCAATTGAACCCACTGAGGTTCCGCCAAACTTTTGCACGATAAGGGGCTTTTTCACCAGTCTTCACCTTCCCAAGACCGAAGTCTCTTTAGAACTGCTTACATCTTCAGTATTTCCTTTTAGAAAAATTATATAAGCAGTAGTTACAACAAAAACCAAATAGCCTAAATGACTCGGTTAACTTTTGGTCAATTAAACCACTTGGCTGCTAAAAAAAATTACGCTCAATCAAAGAAACTTGATTGAGCGTAATTTTAGTAGTTAAAAGCTTATAAGCGCTCTTCTAACCAAGGCTGAACTGTTTTAATTGCCTCTGGTAGTGCGGCTACATCAGTACCACCAGCTTGAGCCATGTCAGGACGACCACCGCCCTTACCACCGACTTGCTCAGCAATCATCTTAACTAGATCACCAGCTTTTACTTTACCAGTTAGATCTTTAGTCACACCAGCAATCAGACCAACCTTGTCACCTGTTACGTTGGCAAGCAGTACGACACCAGACCCCATTTGGTTCTTGATGTCATCAACCATAGTACGTAGGTTCTTGCTGTCAGCGCCTTCAAGAGCTGCGACTAGAACTTTTGTACCATTGACTTCAACCGCTTTGCCCATGATGTTAGCGCTTTCTGCTGCTGCCATCTTATCTTTTAGCTTCTGCACTTCTTTCTCTAGCGCTTTTGCTTTCTGTGCAGATTCTGCCAGTTTCTCTTCATACTTCGCGTTTTGAGCTTCAATCGCGTCTAATGCAGCCTCGCCTGTTACCGCCTCAATACGTCGAATACCTGCAGCAATGCCGCTTTCTGAAGTGATTTTGAATAGGCCAATATCACCTGTGCTTGATGCGTGAATACCACCGCAAAGCTCTGTCGAGAAGTCACCCATAGACAGTACGCGTACTTCGTCGTCGTACTTCTCGCCGAATAGAGCCATTGCGCCTTTCTTCTTAGCAGACTCAATGTCCATCACGTTGGTTTCAATCGTGTGGTTACGACGAATTTGCGCGTTAACTAGACGCTCAACTTCTTTCAGTTCTGCTGCAGTTACTGCTTCTAGGTGTGAGAAGTCGAAACGTAGGCTGTCAGCTTTCACTAGAGAGCCTTTCTGCGTTACGTGCTCACCAAGAACTTGGCGAAGTGCTGCGTGTAGCAAGTGCGTTGCTGAGTGGTTTAGAGAGATAGCTGCGCGACGCTCTGCGTCAACGATAGTTGCTACTTCGTCGCCTTTCGCTAGAACGCCTTCTGCCATTACACCGTGGTGTGCGATTGCGTTACCTAGCTTTTGAGTGTCTTCAACACAGAATACACCAGCTTCAGTACGGATTTCACCAGCGTCACCACATTGACCACCTGACTCTGCGTAGAATGGTGTCTCACCAAGCACGATGATTGCTTTGTCGCCTGCAGATAGAGATTCTACTTCGTTGCCTTCAACGAACATCGCCGCTACAGAGCTAGAGCCTTTAGTACCTGTGTAACCACAGAATTCTGTTTGCGTATCAACTTTGATTGCTGCGTTGTAGTCAGTACCGAAGTTACCCGCTTCACGCGCACGTTGACGCTGCTCTTCCATCGCTTTCTCGAAACCTTCTTCGTCGATTGCGAACTCACGCTCACGTGCTACGTCGTTAGTTAAGTCAGCTGGGAAGCCGTAAGTATCGTAAAGTTTAAACACGGTTTCGCCGTCTAGTACTTTACCGTCTAGGTTATCTAGTGCTTCGTTTAGAATCGCCATACCGCGCTCAAGTGTACGACCAAAGTTTTCTTCTTCGATACGCAGTACTTTTTCAACCACAGCTTGTTGACGCTTCAGCTCTTCACCAGCCGTACCCATGATGTCAGCTAGAACGCCAACCAACTTGTGGAAGAATGCACCTTGTGCGCCCAGCTTGTTACCGTGACGAACTGCACGACGGATGATACGGCGTAATACGTAACCTCGACCTTCGTTTGAAGGCATAACGCCATCCACGATCAGGAATGAACATGAACGGATGTGGTCAGCGATAACGCGTAGTGATTGGTTTGATAGGTCTTCGTAACCGATCACTTCTGCTGCTGCTTTGATAAGAGCTTGGAATACATCGATTTCGTAGTTTGAGTGAACGCCCTGCATGATTGCAGAGATACGCTCGATACCCATACCAGTATCTACCGATGGTTTTGGTAGCGGTTCCATAGTCCCGTCTGCGTGACGGTTGAACTGCATGAATACGTTGTTCCAGATCTCGATGAAACGGTCACCATCTTCTTCAGGCGTGCCAGGACGGCCACCCCAGATGTGCTCACCGTGATCGTAGAAGATTTCAGTACATGGACCACAAGGGCCAGTGTCGCCCATTTGCCAGAAGTTATCAGACTCGTACGGCTTGCCGCCTTCTTTATCACCAATGCGAACAATACGATCAGCGGGTACGCCAACTTTCTTGTTCCAGATGTCAAACGCTTCGTCATCGGTTTCGTAAACAGTTACCAATAAACGATCCGCTGGCAGTTTAAGAACTTCGGTTAGGAATTCCCAAGCAAAGGAGATCGCATCTTCTTTGAAGTAATCGCCAAAGCTGAAGTTGCCTAACATTTCAAAGAATGTGTGGTGACGAGCAGTAAAGCCAACATTTTCTAGGTCGTTATGTTTACCACCAGCACGTACGCAACGCTGAGCCGTAGTCGCTCGAGTGTAGGCTCGTTTTTCTAAGCCTAAGAAACAATCTTTAAATTGGTTCATACCTGCGTTTGTGAACAGCAGGGTTGGGTCGTTATGTGGAACTAACGATGAACTTTCTACGATTTGGTGTCCTTTGCTCTCAAAGAACTTGAGGAACGCGTTACGAACCTCATCAGTGCTCATGTACATGCAGCTCTTCCTGAAAATAGTCGAGTTAGAATTTTGCCGTATTGTAGATCATGCAAACAGCTGAGACTAGTTTTCTTGAGGAAAAGAGGGAGTAGGAGAAAAAATTTGAAGCAAAACAAAAATCAGTGCGGACGACTGACCGTTAATCTTCGTCCTCAAAGCTCAGCGCGTAGCTGATTTGGTCAAAACTGTAGCCGCGATACTGCAGAAAACGAACTTGTTTTGCGTACTCTTTTTGGTCTTTGGCTTTAATACCTTTGAATTTCTTTTCTGCCGCCTGTTTAGCCAGTTCAAACCAATCTTGCGGCTCTTCAGCCATAGCTTGCTCAATCACCGATTCCGCAACACGCTTCTGGTTTAACTCTTGACGAATTCGACGCTCTCCATGTCCTTTGTATACATGCTGTCTAATTTGACTCTTCGCGTAACGTAAATCATCTAAATAGTTATGGTCTAGGCAAAAATTAATTGCGATGTCGATGTCTGATTCTTCATAGCCCTTCATCGATAATTTTTGGTAAAGCTCATACTGACCATGATCGCGACGGCTAAGCAATTGTATAGCAGCCTCTTTGCTCGATAATGTTGGCGCCTGGCGTTTTTGGTACATGATGATCCTAAAAGTATTTTTGCTGTACAGGCTCTCAATGGCCTTTGTGATAATTCGATTTTTGATTTCAATAGATACAACAAAGCCCCGCATTGCAGGGCTTTGTCATTTATTAATCTATGAGAGATTAAAACTCTTCAGCTTGCTCTGGCGCTTCACCAGCTTCAGGCGCTTCCGCAAGTGCTGGCGCTAGCAACATTTCACGCAGTTTTGTATCGATAGTTTTAGCCACTTCAGGGTGCTCACGCAGGTAGTTACATGCATTCGCTTTACCTTGACCAATCTTATCGCCATTGTAGCTATACCAAGCACCGGCTTTTTCAACTAACTTGTGCTTCACACCTAGATCGACAAGTTCACCTTCGCGGTTAAAGCCTTGGCCGTACATGATTTGTGTGTTTGCTTCTTTAAATGGTGCTGCAATCTTATTCTTAACAACTTTGATGCGCGTTTCGTTACCTACGACTTCGTCACCTTCTTTGATTGCGCCAGTACGACGGATATCTAGACGAACAGAAGCGTAGAACTTAAGTGCGTTACCACCTGTTGTTGTTTCTGGGTTACCAAACATCACACCAATCTTCATACGGATTTGGTTGATGAAGATACACATACAGTTAGACTGCTTTAGGTTACCCGTTAGCTTACGCATTGCTTGAGAAAGCATACGTGCTTGCAGACCCATGTGGCTATCGCCCATTTCGCCTTCGATTTCTGCTTTCGGTGTTAGTGCTGCGACAGAGTCGACAACCATAACATCGATAGCACCAGAACGTGCAAGTGCGTCACAGATCTCTAGCGCTTGCTCACCTGTGTCTGGCTGAGAAACTAGCAATGCATCGATATCAACGCCAAGTTTCTTCGCGTATACAGGATCTAGAGCGTGCTCTGCATCGATAAACGCACACGTTTTGCCTTCACGTTGCGCAGCAGCAATAAGCTCAAGCGTTAATGTTGTTTTACCTGAAGATTCTGGGCCGTAGATTTCTACGATACGACCCATTGGTAGACCACCAGCACCCAAAGCGATATCAAGAGAAAGAGAACCCGTTGAGATGGTTTCTACGTCCATTGCGCGGTTATCACCAAGGCGCATGATAGAGCCTTTACCGAATTGCTTTTCAATTTGACCTAGCGCAGCGGCGAGCGCTTTCTGTTTGTTCTCGTCCATTACTTTCTCCGATTTATTCATCTTCTTTGGGCGACGAATAGTAATTCATTTTTCTTAAGCAGAAGAACTGCTCAGCAATGAAAGTTATTATACTGTTGATTCATACAGTGTCCATACCTGTATGAAAAAAATTTGGCTGACCTAAAGTCATGATTTGCTCTAGCCCTTATCAATGCTGGGCTAAAACAAGTTAAGAAATTCTAGAGCAGATGTTGATACAATTGAGTCAACGCGTGCTCGACCGCTTTTTTGCGAACTTCTGCACGGTCACCAGAGAAATGCATGGTTTCTACTTGCTGCCAACTTTGGTTATCAGCAAAAGCAAAGCAGACCATACCGACTGGTTTCTCTTCACTGCCACCACCCGGCCCTGCAATACCACTGATGGATACACCGATGGTGGCATTTGAGTTTTTAATTGCACCCTGTACCATTTCAATCACAACTGGCTCACTCACTGCACCATGCGCTTCTAACGTTGAAGCTTGCACACCAAGCATCTCCATTTTCGCTTCATTACTGTAGGTGACAAACGCACGGTCAAGCCACGCTGAACTACCAGCAATGTCAGTAATGGCGGTTGCAACACCACCACCAGTGCATGATTCTGCGGTCGTTAAAACATGCCCGTGTTTAGCCAATAATGCGCCTAAATCGGCACTCAATTTTGTTGTTTTTTCCATAGCCAAAATGCCCTTTGTCTCTTTTTACTTGATAGGGATTCACGTATCCTAAGCCGCTACGGAAATAAACAAAAGAACTTACCTGTGAAAGCTGAACAAAAACACACTCCGATGATGCAGCAATACCTCAAGCTAAAAGCTGAGAACCCAGAGATTTTGCTGTTCTACCGCATGGGCGATTTCTACGAACTCTTTTACGATGATGCCAAGCGAGCTTCTCAGCTTCTTGATATTTCATTGACCAAACGTGGTGCGTCTGCAGGTGAACCTATCCCAATGGCGGGTGTGCCATTTCACGCCGTAGAGGGCTACCTGGCAAAACTTGTTCAGCTTGGTGAGTCTGTGGCGATCTGTGAACAGATTGGCGATCCGGCCACCAGCAAGGGCCCGGTAGAACGTAAAGTTGTGCGTATCGTGACACCAGGTACTGTGACGGATGAAGCGCTGCTTTCTGAGCGTGTCGATAACTTAATCGCAGCAATTTACCATCACAACGGTAAGTTCGGTTATGCGACGCTGGATGTCACCTCTGGTCGCTTCCAACTGACAGAACCAGAAACTGAAGAAGCGATGACAGCCGAGCTTCAACGCACTGCACCACGTGAGCTACTGTTCCCAGAAGATTTTGAACCTGTACATTTAATGGCGAGCCGCAATGGTAACCGTCGTCGCCCAGTCTGGGAGTTTGAGCTTGATACGGCTAAGCAACAACTCAATCAACAATTTGGCACAAAAGATCTGGTTGGTTTTGGTGTAGAACATGCGTCCTTAGGGTTATGTGCTGCTGGTTGTTTGATCCAGTACGTAAAAGATACTCAACGTACGGCTTTACCTCATATTCGCTCTTTAACGTTTGATCATCAGGATCAATCCGTCATCCTTGATGCTGCTACCCGACGTAATCTGGAAATTACTCAAAATCTAGCAGGCGGAACCGATAACACGCTCGCTGCAGTACTCGACCATTGTGCAACTCCGATGGGCAGCCGAATGCTGAAGCGTTGGTTGCATCAGCCTATGCGTTGCATTGAAACGTTAAACAATCGTCTTGATGCAATTGGTGAGATTAAAGAACAAGCTCTGTTTGCCGATCTTCAACCAACGTTAAAGCAAATTGGTGATATTGAACGTATCTTAGCGCGCCTTGCATTACGCTCTGCTCGCCCTCGCGATATGGCTAGGCTTCGCAATGCCATGCAACAGCTACCAGAGCTAGAATCTGTCACCGCTTCTTTGACCCATCCGTACCTAACGAAATTGGCGAAGTATGCAGCTCCGATTGACGAAGTATGTGACCTGTTAGAACGCGCGATTAAAGAAAATCCGCCGGTTGTTATTCGTGATGGTGGCGTCATCGCTGAAGGCTACAATGCGGAGCTCGATGAATGGCGAAAATTGGCAGACGGTGCAACAGAATATCTTGAGCAGCTTGAGCGAGATGAGCGTGAACGACACGGTATCGATACGCTTAAAGTAGGCTATAACAACGTTCATGGCTTCTTTATCCAAGTGAGCCGTGGCCAGAGCCATTTGGTTCCACCGCATTATGTACGTCGCCAAACACTCAAAAACGCTGAACGCTACATCATCCCAGAGCTTAAGGAACACGAAGACAAAGTACTTAACTCGAAATCTAAAGCGTTAGCACTTGAGAAACAGTTGTGGGAAGAACTGTTTGATCTATTGATGCCAAACCTTGAGAAGCTGCAAAACCTAGCTTCTGCTCTGTCTCAACTAGATGTATTACAAAACCTTGCAGAGCGTGCAGATTCGTTAGATTACTGCCGCCCAACGCTTGTGAAAGACGCAGGAATTCACATTCAAGCTGGCCGTCATCCAGTCGTAGAACAAGTAACAACAGAGCCGTTCATCGCGAACCCAATTGAGCTTAACCCAGCCCGTAAGATGTTGATCATCACCGGTCCAAACATGGGTGGTAAATCAACCTACATGCGTCAAACTGCGCTGATTGCATTGATGGCACATATCGGCTCTTATGTACCGGCAGAATCCGCACAGATTGGTTCTTTAGATCGTATATTTACTCGTATTGGTGCATCAGATGATCTTGCATCTGGCCGCTCGACCTTCATGGTAGAAATGACCGAAACAGCCAATATTCTTCACAACGCAACTAAGAACAGTTTGGTGCTAATGGATGAAATCGGACGCGGTACTAGTACTTACGACGGTCTGTCTTTAGCTTGGGCAAGTGCGGAATGGCTCGCAACACAAATTGGTGCGATGACCCTATTTGCAACTCACTACTTCGAATTAACAGAGTTACCGAACCAACTGCCAAACTTAGCGAACGTTCACTTGGATGCCGTAGAGCATGGAGACAGCATTGCCTTTATGCACGCAGTTCAAGAAGGTGCGGCAAGTAAGTCTTACGGCTTGGCTGTTGCGGGCTTAGCTGGCGTACCAAAAACGGTCATCAAAAATGCGCGTAACAAGCTATCTCAGCTAGAGCAACTGGGGCAAAACAGTGACACACCGCGTCCAAGTGCAGTAGATGTGGCTAACCAGTTGAGCCTGATTCCAGAGCCTAGCGAGGTCGAACAAGCTCTGTCAGGTATTGATCCTGACGACTTAACGCCACGCCAAGCTCTTGAAGAGCTGTATCGCTTGAAGAAGATGCTGTAAACAGACTCACACCAACGAGCAAAAAAGAAAAAAGGCTATGGGGAACCATAGCCTTTTGCGTATCTAGTGAAATACGGATTATTTAATCGTCTTCTACGTTAAATAAGTTTTCCATATTCAAACCTTGTTTGATTAGGACTTCACGAAGACGACGTAAACCTTCCACTTGTATTTGACGTACTCGCTCACGTGTCAGACCAATCTCTCGACCAACTTCTTCCAGCGTCGAAGGCTCGTAGCCTAGTAGGCCGAAGCGACGTGCAAGCACTTCTTTCTGTTTCGGATTCAACTCTTCTAACCAATGAATCAACGATGATTTGATGTCGTCATCTTGAGTCGAAACTTCTGGATCAGAGTTGTTTGCATCAGGAATAATATCCAGCAGCGCTTTCTCACCGTCACCACCGATTGGCGTGTCGACAGAGCTAATACGCTCATTAAGGCGTAACATTTTGCTTACGTCTTCGACTGGAATATCTAATTGAGCAGCAATTTCTTCTGCGGTCGGTTCGTGATCGAGCTTTTGAGAAAGTTCACGCGCAGTACGCAGATAAATGTTCAGCTCTTTCACTACGTGGATAGGTAGACGGATCGTGCGAGTTTGGTTCATCAACGCTCGCTCTATCGTTTGTCGGATCCACCATGTTGCGTAAGTAGAGAAACGGAAACCACGTTCTGGGTCGAATTTTTCGACCGCTCGGATCAAGCCGAGGTTACCTTCTTCAATCAGATCGAGTAGTGCTAGACCACGGTTACTGTATCGACGAGAAATCTTAACAACCAAACGTAGGTTACTTTCGATCATACGTTTGCGTGCCGCTTCGTCGCCACGTAGGGCGCGTCTTGCGTAAAGCACTTCTTCTTCGGCAGTAAGTAAAGGTGAGAAGCCAATTTCGCCCAAATACAACTGAGTTGCATCTAAGCTTTTACTGCTCGCGTCAAATTCTTCACGCGCAGTCGCTTTGCTTTCTGTGGATGATGATCTTTCGAGTTCGTTATCAATGGTCTTCACTGACGCATTATCAAATGCAAACTCTTCAACTTTGGTTACTGTGTTGCTGATACTCATAACGCCTCCCCCTGGCGAGTTAGCAAGACATGACAACTCAATATGTCGCTAAATGATGTCGCAAGTTGTTTTTCAAAGTTTTAAGGCAAATAGCGTTTTGGATTCACTGATTTACCTTGATAGCGAATTTCAAAGTGTAGTTTGACCGACTTTGCACCTGAACTACCCATGGTAGCGATTTTTTGTCCGCTTTTTACGCTTTGTCCTTCTGTGACCAGCAGTTTGTCATTATGTGCGTATGCGCTTAAATAATTGTCGTTATGCTTTACTATAATTAAGTTGCCATAACCTCGTAGCGCATTGCCTGAATAAACGACTGTGCCGGCTGCGGTTGAAACGATAGGTTGACCACGCTGTCCTGCGATGTCGATACCTTTATTTCCCTGTTCTCCCGCCGAAAAGTTCTTGATTACTCTCCCTTTTGTTGGCCACAACCACTTTGAGACTTTATCACTCTTTGCTGTGGTAGTTGGCGCTTTTTGCTTCACTTTTTGGTTATCTTTTGAACCAACATACTCCTTTGTTTTCGATTGTTCAACCTTCTTTGGAGGCTGTTTTTGTACGACTTTAGGCTTAGTCTCTGTAGGTTTTTGACTAGAGTTTTTACTCGAAGGTTTAGGTTTAGAGGCTGTTGATGTTTTCGTCACTGGAGCTGGGGGGGGCGTAACAACAGGAGCCACAACGGGTTCAACTTTTTGACCATATTTAGGGGCGACATATTTCGGAGCCCAAAGTTTTAGCCTCTGTCCTGGGTAGATAGTGTAAGGCTGAGTTAACTCATTGTAACGAACAAGATCATTTACATCTTTATCTGTGACATAAGCTATGAAGTAAAGCGTATCGCCTTTTTTTACCTCATAATAACTCCCTCTGTAACTCCCTCTTTCAAGGCTTGAATAGTCTTTTTTTAGGCTAGAGACAGGTGCAGGGGAATGCGCTGCACAACCAACTAGTCCTGCAGCAAACACAAAGCTAATACCAATATGACGTAGTAACTTATTCACCTATCCCCAACCCTTAAGCTAAATCACCCGCAACCAGAGGTACGAACCGAACCATTTCTACAACGGTAGAGAGATATTCGTCTCCCTTACGCTCTATTTTTAATAACTGTTGCTCCGTATCTCCAACAGGAATGACCATTTTGCCGCCATCTCTTAATTGTGAGAGAAGAGCTTGGGGAATCACTTCAGCGGCAGCGGTAACAATAATAGCATCGAAAGGACCTCTCGCTTCCCAGCCCTGCCACCCATCAGCATGCTTAGTTGAAACATTGTAAATATCCAATTGCTTCAGGCGACGCTTTGCTTCCCATTGCAACGATTTAATTCGCTCAACGGAGTATACATGATCAACAATTTGCGCCAGTACCGCGGTTTGATAACCCGATCCCGTTCCGATTTCCAGAACACGACTCGCCGGCTCTAGCTCAAGCAACTCGGTCATACGCGCAACGATATAAGGCTGAGAAATAGTTTGTCCCTGACCAATTGGTAACGCATTGTTATCATAGGCTTGGTGCATCATCGCTTGAGAAACAAAGCTTTCTCGTGGCAAGCGTTGGATAGCATCCAGAACTCTTTGGTCTTTGATGCCACTGGAGATAAGAAACGCTATCAACCTGTCAGCATGTGGGTTACTCATTACTTCTCTTCCTTTAACCAACTATCCATAGCACGCAGCGACTCGTGAGCGGTGAGATCAACTTGCAGAGGCGTCATTGAAACTCGGCCATGCTCAATTGCATAAAAGTCCGTGCCCTCTCCTGCATCTTGCTCCTTTCCTGGTGGCCCTAACCAATAAATGTCATGGCCTCTCGGATCTTTCTGCTTGATCATATTCTCTGCGTGATGACGTGCACCTAAACGCGTAACTTCAATTTCACCTAAATTCTCTGATGGTAAGTCAGGCACGTTTACGTTCAGTAGACGATTCGTTGGAATCGGCGACGCTAAATGCTGTTGTACAATGTGACGTGCAATTTTAGCGGCGGATTCGAAATGTCGCTTACCCACTAGAGAAAAAGCCACCGACTGAACGCCAAGGAAATGACCTTCCATGGCGGCTGCTACTGTTCCAGAATAAAGAACATCATCACCCAAATTAGCGCCATGGTTGATTCCTGACAGAACAAGATCAGGCAAATCATCTTTCATTAGCTCATTCAGCGCGAAATGCACACAATCCGTGGGCGTGCCTTGCACTGAGTAGATATTTGGGGCAATTTCAGTCACGCGTAATGGTTGTTCTAATGTGAGTGAATTCGAAGCACCTGAACGATTTCGATCAGGTGCGACAATGGTCACTTCGGCGATATCTCTCAACTCATCAGCGAGGGCATGAATCCCTTGTGCATGAACACCATCATCATTGCTGATTAAGACTCTTAAGGGCTTCGGGTTTCGTGAATCCTGTTCCATTAGTATTCTCTTTCTACTTCAACCTCATTAACTAACTCACGAACAATAGAGGTCGCAAAAGATCCCGCATCCAGTGAGAAAGTCAGCGTAATGTTGTTACCTTCAACCGTCCAAGCTAAATCTTTTGGCTTCAGCGCAATATCGCGACGATCGTGGCGCATGCGATTACCACGAATCAACGCCATGAGGTCAGGCTCTTCGTCTAAAAACGGTTGCTCTAATGCCAGAGCCTCGGCTTGAGTAGGCAGTGCATTATCGCCAGCAAGCGCAGCGGTAATTGCCGCTTCACCTTGTGCAAATTGCACTTGCAAATCAGTGATGTTGTTTGCATCAATCAACTGAGTGCCAGAATTCGTCTGTGCAATGTCACCATCAATGAACTTATCAAACACACAATTCTCTAGACGAGCTGAAACGATGCGGTTGAAAATCCACGAACGAGCCGCTGATAAATACATGCTTCGCTTGTTTTGATTGCGGGTACGAACGTTTTCGCGTCCCCATCGACGTGCTTCTTCAAGGTTGTTGCCATCGTTACCAAAACGCTGACTACCAAAGTAGTTTGGCACGCCAACTTGTTTCACTTTTTCAAGACGTTGCTCTACATCCGCTATATCTGTCACTTCAGACAAAGTAACCACGAACTCGTTCCCTACTAGGTCACCAGGACGCAGTTTTTTATTGTGACGATCTGTTGCAAGGATTTCGATACTTGGGTATTGAGCCAAAAACGCTGAAAAATCTGGCGTTTCACCTTTTGGTAAATGGACACTTAACCACTGTTCCGTCACCGCATGACGGTCTTTAAGACCCGCCCAGCTAACGTCTTTCGACTGAACACCACAGGCTTTTGCTAACTCGTTAGCAACGAAGCTGGTGTTCTCGCCCGTTTTACGGATACGAACCATTAAGTGCTCGCCTTCGCCCGTAAAGGCAAAACCTAAATCTTCGCGAACCTGAAAATGCTCTGGCTGCGCTTTAATTTTTGCCGATGCAACTGGCTTACCCGTTAGGTAAGCCAATGAAGATAAAATGTCTGACATGATGTGTTTCCGCTGATATCACAGCTTAGAGGAGCAAATTGCTAGTTATTGCTTAAACAGAAGTACAACGGCTTCCGTTGCAATGCCTTCTTTGCGTCCAGTAAAACCGAGACGTTCTGTCGTCGTCGCTTTTACGTTAATGTTACTAATGTCGGTTTCTAGGTCTTCGGCTATCGCCGCACACATTGCGTCAATGTGTGGTGCCATTTTAGGCGCTTGTGCCATGATGGTTACATCAGCATTGCCAAGACGGTAGCCTTGCTCTTTAACTCGACGGTAAACGTCTTTCAGTAATTCACGACTGTTTGCGCCTTTCCATTTATCATCCGTATCTGGGAAATGACGACCAATATCGCCGGCAGCAATCGCGCCCAGCAGAGCATCCGTTAACGCATGCAACGCTACATCGCCATCTGAGTGAGCAATCAAACCTTGCTCATAAGGGATTGCTACACCACCAATAATGACTGGGCCTTCACCACCGAATTTATGTACATCGAAACCATGACCAATTCGAATCATTTTCTATCCTTTCTTTATTCGCCGCGCTCACGGCTTAGATAAAACTCGGCTAACGCAAGATCTTCTGGCTGAGTGATTTTTATATTGTTCGCATTCCCTTGAACTAAGGCTGGCTTCTCGCCTAACCATTCCAAAGCCGAGGCTTCATCGGTAATGGTTACACCCTGTTCTAATGCGTCAGCCAGTGCTTGAGTAAGCTGCTGAGTTTTAAACATTTGTGGAGTCAGTGCATGCCACAATGCTTCTCTATCTACCGTATGATCGATATCTTGTACTGCGTTTGCTCGCTTCATTGTATCTCTCACAGGAGATGCGAGAATGCCACCCGTTGAGTGGGCGCAGCAAACATCAATCAAACGGTCAATGTCGGATGTTAATACACATGGCCTCGCAGCGTCGTGGACTAATACCCACTCGCTTTCCAGATGCTCATTGACATAGTTTAGCCCTGATAACACAGAGTCTGCTCTTTCTTTACCACCAGCTACACGAATCACATCTGGGTGCTTAGCAATGGACAATTCTGGGTAATATGGGTCGCCGTCAGTAACGGCAACGACAACCTTAGAAATATTTGGGTGAGAAAGCAGTTTCTCTACGGTATGTTCCAGTACCGCTTTACCTTCGATCAATAAATATTGCTTAGGGCGATCTGCCTTCATTCTGCTCCCTACACCAGCAGCAGGCACAATTGCGATATGCGATGAGTTCATATCCAACATTTTAATGGTTTTCCTCACCTATAATGCGGTAAAAAGTCTCGCCATCTTTAACTAAACCGAGCTCATGACGCGCACGTTCTTCAATCGCATCAAGACCTTGCCTTAAGTCATCAATCTCAGCGAACATTTCATTGTTGCGAGCTTGTAGCTTGCTGTTCACTTGTTGCTGAACTTCAATTTCATCTTTTACTGTGTAGTAGTCAGACACTCCGTTTTTACCAAACCATAGAGTGTATTGAAGCAAGCCAAACAGTAGCGTAAGGGCTATAACAAAGATTCGCATATCGCTGCTAACATTCTGTACCGGAAGGAATTAGATAAGGTGACATATATAGCATAAATGCGAGGTTGCCTCTAGGGGAGAAAGGGAGACTCACACGCTCCTTACAAGAAATAAGCAGCAAAATGAAACAAGCTCATAGGAAGCGCTCCTTACCCATGACCAAAGTAAGAGCCAAAAATACAAACCTATAAATACAAAAAACCGCCGTAGCGATGGTTTCAAAAAGCTATTTAGCGAAACTTTACTCAATAAGAATTAAGCTTGATCTTTAACTTCTTTGAGACCGCTTACTTGAAACATGGAGGAGTGCGCTCACTTAGCGCTTCCGTTATATAAAAAAACACCCCGCCAAAGCAGGGTGTTTTAAAAGCTTTAAGTTAAGCTGCTAATTCAGTGAAGAATTAAGCTTGACCTTTAACTTCTTTAAGACCGTTGAAAGGAGCGCGATCACCTAGTGCTTCCTCGATACGGATTAGCTGGTTGTACTTAGCAACACGGTCAGAACGGCTCATAGAACCAGTTTTGATTTGACCTGCTGCTGTACCTACCGCTAGGTCAGCGATAGTTGCATCTTCAGTTTCGCCAGAACGGTGAGAGATTACTGCTGTGTAACCTGCGTCTTTAGCCATCTTGATTGCAGCTAGAGTCTCAGTTAGAGAACCGATTTGGTTGAACTTGATAAGGATAGAGTTAGCTACGCCTTTCTCGATACCTTCAGCAAGGATCTTAGTGTTAGTAACGAATAGATCGTCACCTACTAGTTGAAGCTTGTCACCTAGTAGTTCTGTTTGGTGCTTGAAGCCATCCCAGTCAGACTCGTCTAGACCGTCTTCGATAGAAACGATTGGGAATTGGTTAGCTAGCTCAGCTAGGTAGTGGTTGAACTCTTCAGAAGTGAAAGTTTTACCTTCGCCTTTCATGTTGTAGATGCCAGCTTCTTTGTCGAAGAACTCAGATGCAGCACAGTCCATAGCTAGAGTTACGTCTTTACCTAGTTCGTAACCAGCAGCTGCAACAGCTTCTGCGATAACTTCTAGAGCTTCAGCGTTAGATTTAAGGTTAGGAGCGAAACCACCTTCATCACCAACTGCAGTGCTGTAGCCTTTAGACTTAAGAACTTTAGCTAGGTTGTGGAATACTTCTGCACCGATACGTAGACCTTCTTTAAGAGTCTTAGCGCCAACTGGTTGGATCATGAACTCTTGGATGTCAACGTTGTTGTCTGCGTGCTCACCACCGTTGATGATGTTCATCATTGGTAGAGGCATAGAGAACTGACCTGCAGTGCCGTTTAGCTCAGCGATGTGCTCGTATAGAGGCATACCTTTCGCAGCAGCAGCAGCTTTAGCGTTTGCTAGAGAAACAGCTAGGATAGCGTTAGCACCGAATTTAGATTTGTTTTCAGTGCCGTCTAGTTCGATCATTACTGCGTCGATTGCAGTTTGGTCTTTAGCGTCTTTGCCAACTAGAGCTTCAGCGATTGGGCCGTTTACAGCTTCAACTGCTTTAAGAACACCTTTACCTAGGAAACGTGCTTTGTCACCGTCACGTAGCTCAAGAGCTTCGCGAGAACCAGTAGATGCGCCAGATGGAGCTGCCGCCATACCTACGAAACCGCCTTCTAGGTGTACTTCAGCTTCTACAGTTGGGTTACCACGTGAGTCGATGATTTCACGACCTAGAACTTTAACGATCTTAGACATTAATGTTTCCTCTCGTTTCAAATATAAATGTCAATCTTAAAGGGCAGCAGCACAACCTTCGCCGCCGCCCGTATCCTTTTACTTCTCGAATTCGCCGCGTGCGTTTTGGCCCGCAGCCTTAACAAAACCTGCAAACAATGGATGTCCATCGCGAGGAGTCGAGGTGAATTCTGGGTGGAACTGAGCCGCTACAAACCATGGGTGAGCTGGGTTCTCAATCATTTCCACTAACTTCTTGTCCGCAGATAGACCTGATACTTTTAGGCCTGCTTTTTCGATTTGCGGACGAAGCACGTTATTCACTTCGTAACGGTGACGGTGACGTTCATGGATCGTCGCGCTACCGTACAGTTCACGAGCTTTAGTCCCTTTCTCTAGGTGACACAGCTGTGAACCAAGACGCATCGTACCGCCTAGGTCAGACTTTTCAGTACGCTCTTCTACGCTACCTGATTCGTCTACCCACTCTGTGATCAAACCTACCACAGGGTACTTAGTCTCTTTGTTAAATTCTGTTGAATGTGCACCTTCCATACCCGCAACGTTACGCGCGTATTCGATTAGTGCAACTTGCATACCCAAACAAATACCTAGGTAAGGCACGTTATTTTCACGTGCATATTGAGCCGCACGGATCTTGCCTTCAATACCACGATCGCCGAAGCCACCTGGTACTAGGATTGCGTCCAAACCTTCTAGAAGTTCAACGCCTTTTGTTTCGATATCTTGTGAGTCTACATACTTAATTGTGACGCTTAGGCGGTTTTTCAAGCCAGCGTGTTTAAGCGCTTCGTTCACAGATTTGTATGCATCTGGTAATTCAATGTATTTACCAACCATACCGATGGTTACTTCACCAGTAGGATTTGCTTCTTCGTAGATAACCTGTTCCCATTCAGAAAGGTCTGCTTCAGGAGCAGTAATACCAAAGCGAGCACACACAAGGTCATCTAGCCCTTGAGATTTAATCAACTGAGGGATCTTGTAGATAGAGTCTACATCCTTCATTGAAATTACTGCTTTTTCTGGAACATTACAGAACAGTGCGATTTTTTTACGCTCATTCGCAGGAATAACGCGATCGCTACGGCAAACTAGGATGTCTGGCTGAATACCGATAGATAGAAGTTCTTTTACAGAGTGTTGCGTCGGCTTAGTTTTCACTTCGCCCGCTGCCGCTAGGTAAGGAACAAGTGTTAGGTGCATGAACATTGCGCGCTCACGGCCTAGCTCAACAGCTAGCTGACGAATCGCTTCCATAAATGGTAGTGATTCGATATCACCAACAGTACCGCCAACTTCAACGATAGCCACATCATGGCCTTCAGAACCTGCAATAACGCGATCTTTGATTGCGTTAGTGATATGAGGGATAACTTGAATAGTTGCGCCTAGGTAGTCACCACGACGTTCTTTACGAAGTACGTCGGCATAAACACGACCTGCAGTGAAGTTGTTACGCTTGGTCATCTTGGTACGGATGAAACGCTCGTAGTGACCAAGGTCAAGGTCAGTCTCTGCGCCATCTTCTGTAACGAACACTTCACCGTGCTGAGTAGGGCTCATTGTGCCCGGGTCAACGTTGATGTAAGGGTCAAGCTTCATCATAGTCACTTTAAGACCACGAGCTTCTAGAATAGCCGCAAGAGATGCTGCTGCAATACCTTTACCTAGAGAGGATACAACCCCGCCAGTAACAAAAATGTAATTTGTCGTCATGTTTAACCTGAAATTGGTTGAATGAGGGAAATGGAGTGCTTCTGGACGGGAGATAAATATACCAGAAGCTCCTTACCGCCACAACGTGAAATCTATCACACCGTAATTTTTTATTTTTTGCTTCAAATCAAAGTGAGCAAAGACAAACCAAAGTCCGTTTTCGTGTAACCAAACAAGCTGACCTTATATTATGTATTCTGCCAGTTTACCTCTGCCTCGATTCTTCTTGTTTTACTTCATCCCAAAAATGGTCAAGTTCTGATAAAGAACAATCTGTAAGTACTTTGCCTGACTGCTGGACCTTGCCTTCAACTTGTTTAAAACGTCGCGCAAACTTTACGTTTGCTTTGCCTAGCGCGACTTCTGGGTTTTTATCAAGGTGGCGAGCCAAATTGACAGTCGCAAATAGCAAATCACCGAGCTCCAACTCAACTTTCTCTTCATCGGGCTGAACTTGCAGTGCCTCTTCCATGACTTCGTCAATTTCTTCTCGTACTTTATCGACAACCGGGCCAAGTGAATCCCAATCAAACCCAAATTTTGCACATTTTTTCTGAATTTTTGTAGCACGAGAAAGTGCCGGTAAAGAGTTTGGTATTGAGTCTAGGATACTTTCTTCCGCTTTGCCTACTAGGGCTTTTTCTTTTGCTTTTTCCGCTTCCCAGTTCGCGTTAATTTCCTCGTCAGATTCAAACTCAACATCTGAAAAAACATGCGGGTGGCGACGAGTCAGTTTTTCGTTCACGGTTTCGACGACATCCGAAAAATCGAACAGCTCTTGCTCTTTCGCTAGCTGACTGTAAAAAATCACCTGAAACAACAAATCCCCTAGCTCTTCTTTTAGATTGGGCCAATCTCGATTTTGAATCGCGTCCACCACCTCGTAGGTTTCTTCTATTGTATACGGAACGATGGTGTCAAAGGTTTGTTTTAAGTCCCAAGGGCAACCGTTTTCTGGGTCACGCAACTTCGCCATGATTTGTTCTAATTGTTCAATTGGATGACTCATTTTTTGTTCCTTTAAACCTTTCTATTAAAGAAAAAGGTGAGCAGCCAAAACCACTCACCTTCTACATTATATTTTCTCAGCAGCTTTCACTAAGTAACTGTTACTTTGACAAGGCAACAAGTTTTCGCGACTCCTGAGCATAGCCTACTATGTGATGCCCCTGAGCCGGCACGTCGGAATAAGTGCAGCTAACGCAGATAAAAAGCCAAATATGACGCAAGTGTAACTCTGTAAATAGTTGAAGTTGTATAGCTAGGCGACAAACAAACGAGACTCCTGAGCATGGTTCACCATGTGATGGAGCGAGTGCGTGCAGTCAACAACGCTACAACGACAACTATGACGAGAGTTTTAGCCGAGGCGTTTCACCGTCATCACATCCTTGATCTGTTCCACACGTTTCGAAACCCGCGAAAGCACCTCAATATTGGTGACTTCTAGGTCAAAGTCCATGATGGCAAGTTGACGTCTGTAGTCGACTCGGTTCTTCATACTGGTCACTTTGATCTTTTCGTTGGCGAACAGTGTCGTAATGTCTTTGAGTAGACCACCTCGCTCCATCGCTTCAACACGCACGGTGAGGATGTATGACCCCACAAAGCCGCTGCCCCAGACCGTATCGATGATGCGCTCTGGCGCATGATGGCGCAGTTCTTCTAGCTGTTCACAGTCACTACGGTGTACTGAAATCCCACGACCTTGCGTTATGTAACCAGAGATATCGTCACCTGGAATTGGCTGACAGCAACGTGCTAGATGTGTCATTAGGTTATCGACGCCTTCTACTACAACTGCGTCTTTTTTCGGTCGGCTTTGCGCGGGTGATTTATGCTCAGCTTCTTGCAGTTTTTCCAGTGCTTGCTGGTCTTCTTCCTCTGCCGTTGGCTTGTTAACTAACGCGTTAATATGGTTAATGATTTGGTTGATGCGCAAATCACCGCTACCTACACCAACATACAATTCATCTGGTGTTTTGACGTTAAACCGCTTGAGGGCGTAATGCTCTGCATCTTTTAACGTTGCGCCAATTTTGGCTAACTCATGCTCAAGGATTTCACGACCTGCTTCAAGGTTCTTCTCACGGCTTTGTTTTCGGAACCAGGCGTTAATTTTGGCACGCGCACGACCAGAATGAACGAAGCCTAATGATGGGTTTAACCAGTCACGTGATGGGTTAGGTTCTTTCTGAGTGATAATCTCGACTTGGTCACCCATATGTAATTTATGCGTGAACGGCACAATACGACCTCCGACTTTGGCACCGATACAACGGTGTCCCACTTCGGAGTGAATGTGATAGGCAAAATCTAGCGGCGTTGCCCCCATTGGCAAATCGACAACATCACCACGTGGTGTAAAGGCATAAACACGGTCATCAAAGACTTGGCTACGTAACTCATCGAGCATTTCGCCAGAGTCAGACATTTCTTCTTGCCAATCCAATAGCTTACGCAGCCACGTGATTTTCTCATCATAACCGCTTCGGCTGCTTGCCCCTTCTTTATATTTCCAGTGCGCTGCAACCCCCAGTTCCGACTCTTCATGCATTTGCTTGGTACGAATCTGGATCTCGATGGTTTTGCCTTCTGGCCCTAGAATTACTGTATGGATCGATTGATAACCGTTTGGTTTAGGGTTAGCAACGTAGTCATCAAACTCGCTCGGTAGGTGCTTGTATTTGGTGTGAACTACGCCTAAAGCCGCGTAACAATCTTGCAGTTTGTCTGCGATGATACGCACTGCTCGCACATCAAACAGCTCATCAAAGGCCAAACTCTTTTTCTGCATTTTTCGCCAAATGCTGTAGATGTGCTTAGGTCGACCACTCACTTCCGCATTGATGCCCGACACTTCCATTTCGTGCGTGAGGTCTTCAACAAAGTCTTTGATGTACTGTTCACGAACAATGCGTCGCTCAGAAAGCTGTTTGGCAATTTGTTTGTAAGTTTCCGGTTGTTGGTAGCGGAAAGCGTAATCTTCAATTTCCCATTTCAGCTGACCGATGCCTAATCGGTTTGCTAGCGGCGCATAGATGTTGGCACACTCTTTTGCCGCCGCACGTCGAACTTCATCTGGCGCTTTTTTAACTTCAATAAGATTACAAATTCGTTCCGCGAGCTTGATAACTACGCAGCGGAAGTCATCCACCATGGCAAGCAGCATACGGCGTACGTTATCTACCTGAGATGACGCTGCACTGCCTTCCATGTTGACGTTGAGTTGGCCAATAGCAGCCATTTCTTCAACGCCGTCGATTAATTTTATGATTTCTTTGCTGTATTTCTCTTCCAGAATTTCTCTGTTAAAAGCACCACTTGAAACCAAAGGAAACAGTTGAGCAGCCACTAAAGTGGCTTGATCCATAGACAAGGTGATCAAAATTTCGATCATTTCTCGTCCACGCCACAACAACAGCTCCGCTTGCTCGTTATCAGCTAATACCGTCTGGCAATCTCGATATACTTCGATTAAGCGTGAGGCTGTGTTTTTCTCTTGTCCTAGGCTAGCCACCCAGTTTTCGAGTTCAAACTGTTCATCTTGGTTTAAATGCGCGCTTCTTACCGCAACCATCTCATCATCCTAATTATTATATTCGTGTGGTTTGACTAACACCGTCCAGGTTAGTTCTTTTTACCGCGCGTACACGCTGGCTTTATGACCACCCACCACAAATAAGGGGTCAAAGTCCTAAAGTTAGGACTTTTCAAACAATGCCATCGATTCTAGATGACTGGTATGAGGGAACATGTCCAGCATACCTAATTTAGTTAATTTATAGCCTTGCTCTATCAAGCTTTGACTATCCCTAGCAAGGGTAGCAGGATTACAAGAAACATAAACTACACGCTGTGCGCCAAGCTCAGAAACTTGATCGATGATCCCACTCGCTCCCGCGCGTGCCGGGTCTAATAATACTTTATCAAACCGCTCTGCGGCCCAGGCTTGGCCTTCAAAATCTTGCTCAAGGTTAGCGTGATAAAATTGCGCGTTATTGATTTGGTTCAAAGATGCATTGTTTGTGGCTTTTTCTACCATCTCTGCAACACCCTCTACTCCAACCACGTACTTAGCTAATTTCGCAACTGGTAAACTAAAGTTGCCTAAACCACAGAACAAATCTAACACTCGGTCACTCTTTTGTGGGTCTAACCACTCAACCGCTTGTTTGACCATTTGTTGGTTTACACCTTGGTTTACTTGAATAAAGTTATTTGGTGCAAAAGGGATTTTCACTCCAACTTCTTGATAAAAAGGCATATCGCCTTCGATAAGGTCTAATTGTTCTGTCGATGGCATTAAGTACAACGATGCGCCATGACGTTTTGCCAACTCCGTTAGAGATTGAGTTTCACTCGTTGTCAGAGCGCTCAAGTGGCGCAGCGTAATACACGGCCCATTATCACCAAGTACCAGCTCTACATGACCTAATTGTTCCGGCTTTTTGAACGCTTTTAGGGCTGAGTAAATCTCTGGCAGCAAAACATTCAGTTCCGGTGCCAGCACTGGGCAATCGGTCACTTGCGCAATTTGCTTACTCTGCTTTTTACGGAAACCAAAATGTAGCTGACGTGTTTTTTTATCAACAAACAAGCTCACTCTCGCACGGCGACGGTAGGCCTGCGAATATCCCAATAACGGGGCATCTAGTTCAATGTCACTGCCTGAAAATTTTCGCATTAGCTGACGCAACGTTTGCTGTTTGTACGTCAATTGTTGGTCATAATCTAGATGCTGCAAATCACAGCCACCGCACTCATGATAATGTGGGCAAAATGGCTCCACACGAGCTTCACTCGGCTTAAGGATTTTAATCAACTTACCGCGAGCGTATTTGCTCTTTTCTTCCACCAATTGAGTGACCACCTCCTCACCCGGCAGTGCTCCATCAATAAACAATGGCTTCTTTTTGAGGTAAGCAATGCCTGCGCCGTGGTGATCTAAACGCTCTACTTGCACTGCTTGGTGCCGAGTATTGAGTTGGGTTTTCTTTTTCGGTTGAAAGATGCGTGCCATGCTCTATGCCTGATTTATGTGTAATTGCTCTTCGGCTTCACTATTCTTGATTGCAGCCGTTGTGTGATTCGAGTGACTTGATTATGCTTACCGTTTATTCGGTGACGTCACTTCTTTGCTCAAGGCTTTATCGTGCGCTTGAGAAATAATGCGTTATTTTCCCATATCCAGACTCCGATGTAATTAGATAACATGACCAGATATGGCTTACGAGCACGTGTAATTACACTAACTCTCGCTCCCACTCTCATTATTGGTTTATTACTGAGCGGCTTTTTCTCATTTAACCGCTACCAAGACCTTGAGAAACAAGTTATCACCACTGGTAACAGCATTATTGAGCCGCTGGCGATTGCCAGTGAAACTCATCTACTATCAGAAAGCCGAGAGGCGGTACGTCGCTTGATAAGCTACGCGCACCGCAAAAACTCCAAACTGGTTCGTAGTATCGCGGTATTTGATGAACATCATGAGCTCTTTGTGACCTCTAACTTTCATCCTAATTTTGAAGCCTTGATGTTTCCCAAAGATAAACCGATCCCGCAACTGGGTAATTCGGAAATCTACGAAAACTCACTGATATTGCGTGTCCCCATTTTGTCAGAAGGTCACTACTTAGCGGAGTTGTCGAACGAAAGCCAAGGCACAAAAGCGATTGGTTACATCGCCGTCGAGTTAGATCTCTCCTCCTTGAGGCTGCAACAGTATCAAGAAGTCTTCTCTGCTTTTTTAGTTCTGGTTCTCGGTCTTGGCTTAGCAAGTGTGTTTGCTTCACGTCTAATGCACGATGTGACCCAACCTATCACCCACATGAAGAATGTCGTTGACCGCATTCGCCGTGGTCATCTGGATGTGCGTATCGAAGGCAAAATGCACGGTGAGTTAGACCAGCTAAAAAATGGCATCAACGCCATGGCGGTATCGTTATCAGAATATCACGTGGAGATGCAGCACAGTATAGACCAAGCCACGTCCGACTTACGTGAAACGCTTGAGCAGCTAGAAATTCAGAACGTTGAGTTGGATATCGCGAAGAAACGCGCGCAAGAAGCGGCCAGGGTTAAGTCAGAGTTCTTGGCGAACATGTCGCACGAGCTGCGTACTCCGCTCAATGGGGTGATTGGCTTTACTCGTCAAATGCTTAAAACGCAGCTTTCTAACAGCCAAACGGATTACCTACAGACGATTGAGAAATCGGCGAACAACCTGCTGAATATCATCAATGACATTCTCGACTTCTCGAAACTTGAAGCGGGTAAGCTGGCACTCGAAAACATTCCTTTTGATTTCCGAGAAAGTTTAGAAGAGGTAATTAACCTACAAGCCACAAGTGCACATGAGAAAGGGTTAGAAATCACCCTAAAAGTGGACCCTAAAATTCCACCAGGTTTAGTTGGGGATCCACTACGTATCCAGCAAATTTTGACGAACTTAGTCGGTAACTCAATCAAGTTTACCGAGCGAGGCAACATTGATGTTAGCGTAGAAATGCGCTCTCAATCAGGAGACTCCGTCGAACTGCAATTCATGGTGCGTGATACCGGTATTGGTATCTCTGAGCGTCAGCAAGCGCAGTTGTTCCAAGCCTTTAGCCAAGCAGATGCAAGTATTTCACGTCGTTACGGCGGTACTGGTCTTGGTCTGGTTATCACTCAGAAACTGGTGAGCCAGATGGGCGGCGAAATCAGTTTAACCAGCCGTCTACACCAAGGTTCAACCTTCTGGTTTACGGTGCGCTTGCACTCAACTGAGATGCCAATGAGCGAACTGATTGAAGTGGAACTTCTGACTGGGAAGCAGTTACTGCTGATTGAACCAAACATGCAAGCCGCATCCGTAACCCAACAGATTCTAAGTCAGGAGGGTATTTTAGTAACCTACCGCTCTTCGCTACCAAACAACGAAGAACAATATGATTATGTACTGTTGAATTTAGCGGCCAACCAGACTCACGATGCGGAAGTTATTACACCTTGGATAGAACAAGCGAAACGCATGGCTCCGAGTGTTCTCCTAGGGACACCGAGTACCGAATTGGCGCTTGCGGACCAAATAATGACAGAGCATCACGTCCAGTGCCTGACGAAACCATTGTCTCGCCGTAAGTTGCTACAAAGCCTGATTAGCGAACATGTAGAATCGCCACCGGTATTAAGCGCTCCAATTACGCCAAGCGAAGGGGACCGTTTACCTCTCACTGTACTAGCAGTGGATGACAACCCTGCAAACTTGAAGCTGATCTCTGCACTGCTCCGCGAACGAGTAGAAACCGTCACCGCCTGTAGCAATGGCCAGCAAGCGGTGAACCTGGCGACAGAGAAAAAGTACGATTTAATCTTCATGGATATTCAAATGCCACAAATGGATGGGGTGACCGCTTGTAAGCACATTAAAGAGTTGGAGCTAAATAAAGACACGCCAGTGATTGCGGTAACGGCACATGCCATGGCAGGGGAACGAGACCGCTTGCTCTCGGCAGGAATGGATGACTACTTGACCAAACCTATTGAAGAGCATGTGCTACAACAGGTTTTGGTTCACTGGAACCCAAATGCTTGTACAGAGAGCATTGGCAAAGTCGCCCCTTCATACGTTGATGAACCTGAAGGAAGCGCACCACAATCCGTTTCTTCGCCTCAGCAGGATGTGATTATTGATTGGCAAGCAGCCTTGAAACAGAGCGCGAATAAAGAGGATCTCGCTAAAGACATGCTACGCATGTTGATTGAGTTCATCCCTGAAGTAGAAGCAGTCGTTGACCAAGCTCTGGAGCAAGAAGATATCTCTCGTGATGACCTAATTCATGTCATACATAAGCTGCACGGCAGTAGTTCATATTGTGGCGTTCCAAGACTGAAGTCACTCTGTGCGACGCTTGAGCAAGCACTGCGCTCAGGGATCAGTCTTGAGGAGGTTGAGCCTGAAATGTTCGAGCTGCAAGATGAAATGATTAAAGTAACAACAACCGCAAAGTTATACCTTGAACAGTGATCTATTGAAGAGAAACAAAAGCCAGAGCAAATGCTCTGGCTTTTTAGTATTTTGTTTAAGACTTACAAGCTAGGATTCAAAAATGACCGTCGCCACAGCGTAATGACGCTCATCGGAAATGGACAGGTGAATGTGGTTAACACCCATCGCATCCGCTATTTGCTTGGCTGTGCCCGTCAATGCGAGTACTGGTTTTCCAAGCTCATCGTTCGAGATGGAAAAGTCGTGAAACGTGACCCCTTTTGCGATCCCTGTCCCCAATGCTTTTGAGGCAGCCTCTTTAACAGCAAAGCGCTTAGCAAGATAACGACCTTGCAGCTTAAGCTGTGAGAATTTGGCCATTTCTTCTTCTGAAAGAATCCGCTGAGCAAAAGGTTCACCACTACGAGCTAACGCTTTTTCAATACGCTCAATTTCTGCAATGTCGGTCCCTAACCCTATAATCGCCATCTAGATAGCCCTATGACTGGCGAGCCTCAATCATCAATGCTTTCATGTCAGCAACCGCTTTATTTAAACCATCAAATACCGCGCGACCAATGATTGAGTGACCAATGTTGAGTTCGTAAATTTCTGGTAATGTAGCAATTGGTGCGACATTGTGATAAGTCAGGCCATGCCCGGCATTAACAATAATACCTAGATCATGTGCATAACTAGCACCAGCGGCAATCTTCTTCAGTTCAGCTTGTTGCTCGTCTTCTGTCGTCGCATCTGCATAATGGCCAGTATGTAGCTCAATAAACGGAGCGCCACACTTTTTCGCAGCTTCAATCTGTTGACGGTCAGCATCAATAAAGAGCGAAACTTTGATGCCTGCATCTGTCAGCTTTTTCGTCGCAGCTTTAATTTTTTCAAGCTGCCCTACTACATCTAAGCCACCTTCCGTCGTCAGTTCTTCACGCTTTTCAGGCACTAAACACACAAACTCTGGTTTAGTTTGCAGCGCAATCTCAACCATTTCGTCCGTCACTGCCATCTCTAGATTCATACGCGTTTGAATGGTTTCACGCAGAATACGTACATCACGATCCAAAATATGGCGACGGTCTTCACGTAAGTGGATAGTGATACCGTCCGCGCCTGCACGCTCAGCAATTTCAGCAGCGTGAACAGGATCTGGGTATTTTGTACCACGTGCATTACGTAGAGTGGCAATATGGTCGATATTGACGCCTAAATAAATTGAGCTCATTTTCCGTTACTCCGTGCTCTGGGGGTCTGAATGAAAAATTCACGACTTTTTAAAGGTTTGCCGCCAAGATACGGCTTTAAGGCTATACGTGTAAAGCGTTTTGCCGCTTTTAGCTGCTCTTTAGTGACGAACCGCCGCTCACTGATAGCAATCAGTTCATTCCCTAAAAACGTGAGGTTATCGCGCCTAACAGAAGCAATAAACCCTTTCTGTTCCCGGTAACGATAGGTCATTTCTGGGTCGACGGGCTCGCCGGTACCTGCACAATGCAAAAAATCCACGCCATACCCCATCGAAGACAGCAAGGCTAACTCAAAACGACGCAGTGCAGGCTCAGGGTTCTCGTTGTGCGCCAACTCGGTTAACGCATGCAAATAATCATGAAATAGTGCTGGCATCGGCACTTCAGCCATCAAAATACGGCCAATCAGTTCATTGACGTACATGGCTGAGTAGAGATTAATGCCCGTTAACGGCAAACCTAGACTTATCGGCTCGGCTTGACGCAAAGTTTTCATTGAGCCTTTCCCCGACCATTTAAGTAATAGCGGGGTAAAAGGTTGCAATGCGCCTTTTAAGTTCGAACGCTTACTGCGCGCGCCTTTGGCCATTAAAGTCATTCGGCCATATTCCTCACTAAATACATCAAGGATTAAGCTCGATTCACTGTAAGGGCGTCGGTGCAATACAAAACAGCGCTGTAAACCTTCGGAAGACAGATTACTCATCTAAGTCATTGTGCCTAAAAAGTGTGAAATAAAAAATAAGGAGCCGAGCGGCTCCTTATTTTAATCGATACTGATTTTTCATCGATGTTGGAGCGAAGCACCTTCGCAGCCAAGATTATAAATCGTCTATATAACCCAACGATCGCAACGCTCGTTCGTCGTCTGCCCAGCCAGATTTCACTTTTACCCAAGTTTCTAGGTAAACCTTACGACCGAACAATTCTTCCATATCTAAACGCGCTTCGCGACCAATGGTTTTAATCTTCTCGCCACCTTTGCCAATCACCATTTTCTTCTGGCCATTACGCTCAACAAGAATCAAGGCATTGATGTGGAAACCGTCGGTTTCTGGGTTGTAATCAAAACGTTCAATCTCAACCGTTACTGAGTATGGCAGCTCTTCACCAGTAAAGCGCATCAGCTTTTCACGCACAATCTCAGACGCCATAAACCGCTGAGAACGGTCAGTCACGTATTCTTCTGGGAAGTGATGCGTTGCTTTAGGTAAGTGATTACGCACGTGCTTACGTAGTACGTCAATGTTCTTACCTTGCTTGGCAGAGATTGGCACAACATCCACGAAGTCCATCTTCTTCGACATCTCCGCCATGTGTAGCATCACGTCGTTACGATCTTGTACGTTGTCGACTTTGTTTACACAAAGCACAACTGGGAAGTTCGATTTTTGAAGTTTGGTCAGTACCATCTCATCGTCTTTAGTCCAATGCGTACCATCGACTAAGAAGAACACAAGGTTTACATCACTCAATGACGAGTTAGCAGCACGGTTCATCAAACGGTTGATCGCACGCTTTTCTTCAATGTGAAGTCCAGGCGTGTCGACGTAAATCGCTTGGTAATCGCCGTCCGTATCCACACCCATAATACGGTGGCGTGTCGTTTGCGGCTTACGAGAGGTGATCGAAATCTTCTGACCCAAAATCTTGTTCAAAAGTGTCGACTTACCTACGTTTGGACGACCAACAATAGCAATAAAGCCACAGTGTTGGTTTTCTGGCGAGCTTGGCTCACCTTGTGATGCGAAAAACGCATCGATATCGAATTCGTTATCAGCCATTTGTTAATTGCTCAAGTGCTGTTTCAGCAGCCGCTTGTTCTGCCTTGCGGCGGCTGGTGCCTTTACCGATTACAGGCTTATCCACACCTGCTACTTCGCACTCAACCGTGAACTCTTGGTTGTGCGCTTCACCTTTAATATTAGTCACTGTGTAGACAGGCAGCGGTTTTCTTCTGCCTTGTAGGAACTCTTGTAGGCGAGTTTTCGGATCTTTCTGTGAAACGCCTGGTTTAATGGCTTCAAGGCGTGACTGATACCAACTCAGTACAATGCCTCGCACAACTTCAAGATCACTGTCTAGGTAAATTGCGCCAATAATGGCTTCAACCGCATCGGCTAAAATAGAGTCTCGGCGAAAACCGCCACTCTTCAATTCACCTGGACCTAATTTTAAATAATCTCCTAGATCGAATTCACGACCCAGTTCCGCCAATGTATGTCCGCGAACCAAAGTAGCACGCATGCGGCTCATGTCACCTTCGTTCACTTTTGGGAAACGATGGTACAGATCATCAGCGATGACAAAACTTAAAATTGAATCGCCCAGAAACTCAAGACGTTCATTGTGCTTACTGTTGGCGCTGCGGTGCGTCAGCGCCAAATTGATAAGCCCGGCATCTTGAAACTGGTAGCCGAGCTTTCTCTCTAGTTTATCAATTGGAGAATTCATACTCTCTCGATATTTGAATGGTTAGTGAATGCCACCGATGCGGTTAAAACGCACACCAGTTGGAATCCATGAAGGTAGAACACTATCTGCGCCACGATCAAACTCGAAGCTGATCCAGATCGCGACAGCTTTACCGACTAAGTTTGCTTCTGGAACAAAGCCCCAGTAACGGCTGTCAGCACTGTTGTCACGGTTATCACCCATCACAAAATACTGACCTTGTGGTACAACCCACTCTGTCGTTCCGCTGCGTGGGAAATATTGCTCCACGCGGTTACGCACAAGAGGGTTAACCAAAATATTGTGCTCAACGTTACCCAATTTTTCATCCAGTTGGATCATTGGAATACCGTTCGAGCTAAACTGACTTTCTTCAACATTGCTCAGTTTAACTGGCTTACATGCCGATTCGCCTTGGCTTTGCACGCAAAGCTGCTTATCACTTGAATAACGCACGATATCACCAGGTAAACCAACTACACGCTTAATGTAGTCCACACTTGGTTGTGGTGGGTATTTGAATACCACGATATCACCACGCTCAGGCTTACCAGTTTCCACTAGCTGAGTACGCCATACTGGGTCTTTTAGACCGTACGCGTACTTCTCAACTAAAATGAAATCGCCAACCAGCAAGGTAGGCATCATTGAGCCTGATGGGATTTGAAATGGTTCGTAGATAAAAGAACGTAATACTAAAACGAACGCGATCACAGGGAAAATAGAGACGCTATTTTCAACCCACCAAGGCTGACGCTCAACTTTTTGCAAGGTCACTGCATCCAAACCATTAGACGTCTGAGCTTGAATCTCAGCCAGTTTTTCCTGACGCTTTTTCGCGAAAACCAGCTTTTCCAATAGCCAAACCACGCCAGTTACCAAAGTCGCAATAACCAACATCAGTGAGAATGTATTCGCCATTAAATTCCCTTATCTAAAAATACGAAAGTGAAAGAGCCGAAACCCTTTCACTTATTTTAATATCTAACGTCTTAAGACCGACAAGTGTGAGACAAAGTTCAACTTTAGTCTTTACCTACGTGAAGGATGGCTAGGAACGCTTCTTGAGGCAGCTCAACGTTACCGATCTGCTTCATGCGTTTCTTACCTTCTTTCTGTTTCTTCAGAAGTTTCTTCTTACGACTTACGTCACCGCCGTAACATTTCGCAATAACGTTCTTACGCAACTGTTTTACCGTTGAACGAGCGATAATGTGGTTACCAATTGCCGCTTGGATTGCGATATCAAACATTTGGCGAGGGATGAATTCTTTCATCTTCTCTACCAACTGACGACCGCGAGTCTGAGACTGATCTTTGTGTGTGATCATCGCCAATGCATCAACAGTGTCACCGTTAAGAAGAACGTCTACACGTACCATGTTCGAAGCTTCAAAACGCTGGAAGTTGTAATCCAAAGATGCGTAACCGCGTGATGTTGATTTCAGACGATCGAAGAAATCCAGTACCACTTCAGCCATTGGAATATCGTAAGTCACAGCGACTTGGTTACCGTGGTAAACCATATCAACTTGACTGCCTCGCTTTTCAACACACAGTGTGATTACGTTACCTAGGTACTCTGAAGGCACAAGGATGTTACAACGCGCAATCGGTTCACGAATTTCTTCAATATCATTGATCGCTGGTAGTTTTGCTGGGCTATCAACATACAGCAGATCGCCATCCGTCTTCTCAACTTCGTAAACTACCGTTGGTGCTGTGGTAATAAGATCCAAGTCGTATTCACGCTCTAGACGCTCTTGGATGATTTCCATGTGCAACATGCCAAGGAAACCACAACGGAAACCAAAGCCAAGTGCCGCAGAGTTTTCTGGCTCGTAGAATAGCGATGCGTCGTTAAGGCTTAGTTTGCCTAGTGCGTCACGGAAGTTTTCGTAATCGTCGGAAGATACAGGGAACAGACCTGCGTAAACCTGAGGTTTAACTTTCTTAAAGCCTGGTAGCGGTTTATCACAACCATTCTTCGCTAGAGTCAGCGTATCACCAACAGGGGCACCAAGAATGTCTTTGATGCCACAAACAACCCAACCTACTTCACCAGTACGAAGGGTATCGGTATCTACTTGTTTTGGCGTAAAGATACCAAGGCGGTCTACACCCCAAACTTGGCCCGTACTCATCACTTTGATCTTATCGTTCTTCTTCAGTTCGCCGTTTTTAATACGCACTAGAGAAACAACGCCAAGGTAGTTATCAAACCATGAGTCAATGATCAGCGCTTGTAGTGGCGCATCTGGATCACCTTCCGGTGCTGGAATCGCTGACACAATGTTCTCTAGAACGTCATCAACACCAATGCCTGTCTTCGCAGAACAGCGGGTTGCTTCCATTGCATCGATACCAACGATTTCTTCAATTTCTTCCGCTACACGCTCAGGATCGGCTGCTGGTAGGTCAATCTTGTTCAAGATTGGCACAACCTCTAGATCCATTTCGATCGCGGTGTAACAGTTAGCCAGTGTTTGAGCTTCAACACCTTGACCCGCATCCACAACCAATAGCGCACCTTCACAAGCCGCTAGAGAACGTGATACTTCATATGCAAAGTCAACGTGCCCCGGAGTATCGATGAAGTTCAGCTGATACGTCTCACCGTCTTTAGCGGTGTAGTTTAGCGTCACACTCTGAGATTTGATGGTGATGCCACGCTCACGTTCAAGATCCATAGAATCCAGAACCTGTGCGGCCATTTCACGATCGGTTAACCCGCCACAAACTTGGATTAGACGGTCTGATAGGGTCGACTTACCATGGTCGATGTGGGCGATAATCGAAAAGTTACGAATGTGCTTCATAGATTTAGGGTGACTAACTCTTTACAAATAGGGACAGTAAGAAACGCCATCTACTGACGGCATTTCAATCAAGTTGGCAGATTCTACCGAATTTCGTTAACGGGCGCACGTAATTTAAAGTACATACCCAAATAACCTTTAGTGGAGGGGGACAGCACTTACTGGATTGGCTCTCCAAGTACCCGAACGAGGGTAACTTGGCGCTTGGATTCATCTTCTAACGGACGAGAAACACGTTTTGCGATCCACATTCCACCAGCGGCAAACAATACCGATGCCAATATGATGATGCCTTCCCCGCCGGCTGTCAGCGGCGCTAATAGGAAGTGACCAAACATCGCACCGATAATCAAACCAAACAATGGCAGTAAATAAACCGCCATTGCTGATTTTATTAGGCTCGACTCAGGAAAACCAATCTCGACGACTTGACCTATTTTCACCGATTTATCCGTGCGCAGGTGCCAAGATAAACTCTTGTTACCAATGGCTTTAGTAACAACGCCCGTTCCACAGCTTTTCTGTGAAGAGCAACTACTGCAACTGGTCTGCTGTTCGCAACTTAAATCAATTTCGTATTGCTTGCCGCGACGATGCACGTCTGTCACGGTAGCCAACGCGGTCATCATTGTTATTTACTCTTTGTTACATTAAATGTGACTGATTGGGCGATACGCTGTGCTGTGGTCGGTGGAATGTCTCCTACAACAGAGATTTCATGTTGACCGCTCACAAAACTGTGTAGCGTTCTTCTGCCTTGGCGAACCAACTGCCCTTTTAACGAATGCTCATCCTTGTTTGCTACGTAAACAGAGAAGCTAAACAGACCATCAGAATACAGCTGGCTCTCCACCATTTGGTTAGTAACGGCCATACGATAGCGGTTGAGCTCGTTCGGCTCGAAACCCTCAGGGATCCAACCAACCTGCCAATTACTGGTCCCAATATCGCCTTTTGGCATGGTGAGAACAGCAGGTAATTGAACATCTTGCAGGCCACTCATTAACTCTGCGATTTTTGGGTTTACCGTGTAAGAAATAGTGCGATATTGTTCAAGCATTTCACCATCGCGGTCCACAAGGTCGGCACGTAACGGCAATTTACTCTTTTCATCGATCCATAGTACGTATGAATAGCGCAGACCGTCTTTAGGAACAATACGCAGCACTTGTGTTGCCACACCAGCTTCACGAGCTCTGCCCACTTTTACATAGTCGTAATACAAGTTTAGCTCATCGATATTGGTGTTGAGCATAGGCATAGTCGGAGCGACCATTTTACCTGACTCGATGGTGAACGGTTCTAAACCCGTTTCGATATAACTTACTTCAGTTCCGCGACGAATCACTTCACGCACAGGGCCACTTAAGTAGACAAGATGAGCATATTGATCGTCACCATGCGTGGCATGACGATACAGCAACGGCTCAATGCTGTTCTTTTTGATAAGGATATAAGAGAGTTCGTAACTTAAATTCTTACTCGCCTCGCTCATTTGATGCAATAAAGCCTCCGCTGGCTTATCACCAGCAAAGGCTTGAGAAGACATCATACTGAACAGAGCGCAAGCGCTGATCAGAAATTTTTTCATTCAATATCCGGATTCAGATTTGCATCTTGTTGAGATGCATCACTGTTAATTCGTAACTGCAATTCGTAGTCTCGCAGCATAGCATGAACACGCTTGCGCTGCTCTTGCATATTTGCCTCGCCTACAGAACGTTCTACAGACTCACGAGTCAAACTCACTGGTTCTGCGCTGCCAGCAAACGGAACCGTCTGCAATACAGGTAATTGATCTGTTTGCGGCGACATTGAATCGCTACCACCGTACTGCTGTACACCTAAAATAACAACAAGCGATACACATGCAGCAACAGCAACTTGACCAAACTGCGTCAACCAACCTGGCAACTGACGTTTTGCTTTTTGCGGTTCTGGTTGCGACTCTTTTGGCGTATCCGCAATTGAGATAACATTTGCACTGTGCGAATCAAACGCACGGTGTGCAGGTTCATCTTCTAACGCTAACGCCACGCTTTCAGCAATATTCCACTCAGGTTTTGCTGGCGCTTCGCCTCGCATCACATCACCAATCAGGTGATAGTTCTGCCAAGCATCACGGCTCTCTTGGTCTTGCTCTAACTCTTGAATTAAAGCCTTATCGACCAATTCTCCATCCATGAGAGCTGAAAGTTTTTCTTTGTCAGCCATTATTTTCACCATAGTTATTACTTGTACTAGCGTTGCAAAAGAGGTCTGATTTTCTTTTCCACCGCCTCACGAGCACGGAAGATACGCGATCGTACCGTTCCTACCGGGCAATCCATCACTTCTGCAATTTCTTCATAACTCAAGCCATCGAGCTCTCGTAATGTCATTGCGGTTTTTAAATCTTCAGGTAAAGCTTCGATTGCACTGAACACCACCCGTTGCAATTCTTTGGACAACGTTAAGTTCTCAGGGTTCGATATTTCTTTAAGTGCACTACCTGTTTCGTAAAATTCAGCATCTTCAGCATCGACATCTGTCGCTGGAGGTCTACGCCCTTGAGCAACAATGTGATTTTTCGCAGTATTCACTGCAATGCGATACAGCCACGTATAAAACGCACTTTCCCCACGAAAGCTAGGGATAGCTCGGTAAGCTTTAATAAACGCTTCTTGTGCTACATCTGGTACATCGCCAGGATTACTAACGTATCTGGAAATAAGATTACATACCTTATTCTGGTACTTTGTTACCAACAGGTTGAATGCTTGCTTATCGCCATTCTGAACTCGCTCAATCAATACTTGATCGGTCAGCTGCTCGTTCATTCGAGCGGATACTCCTATTTGTTATGCCCCTACTCTTCTCAGATATGGGTACTAATTATGCAAAACGTAGTATTGACACCACTGCTTACTTGAGCACTATTGTGACCCTAACGTGAATGAGAAAGTTCCATGGTTTCTCAAGTTTTTTGTCATTGTTTTTTCACAATGTGATGTCTATACCCAAATGACCACCGCTGCCTGACTTTAGTCTAAGTTTGACAAGCGAGCATCTTGGAGGGAAATGGGTATAATGAATGATCTCTGTCCCAGATTGTGCTGGGTCGGGCATGGAAAAGCAATGGCATTGACAAACTATTACTTTTCATTTGCATGGCTAATGGCTATCTGAACACCGCGTTACAAATTATAACTTAGGAAGCATGCTCATGCTCTGCATGAAAAAGAAGAGTGGCTCAGTCACCGCCGTAACACGGACGTCGATAGGTCTCCCAACTTAGCCCTTAGCGACAGATGTCGCGATAATGGAATGCACATGGTGTGCAAATAATACACAAGGTAACTTTGTTACTTTAGCTTGGGATTATAAAAGTTATATGAACACAAATCGTGAACATGAGTGTGATGTATTAGTGGTAGGGAGTGGCGCGGCAGGTTTGTCGTTGGCTTTGCGCGTTGCTAACCACTGTAAGGTGATGGTGCTGAGTAAAGGACCACGCAGCGAAGGGGCAACCTACTATGCTCAAGGCGGTATCGCTGCCGTATTTGATGAGTCAGACACCATTGATTCACACGTTGAAGACACGCAAATCGCCGGGGATGGTATTTGCGATGAGGAGACCGTAAGGTTCATTGCTGAGCATTCAAAAGAGTGTGTACAGTGGTTGATTGACGGTGGTGTCCCATTTGATCGTGAAGAAGATGACTCTGACGATGAACCTCGCTACCACTTAACTCGTGAAGGTGGTCATAGCCGTCGTCGTATTCTTCACGCGGCAGATGCGACAGGTATGGCGATGCAAACCTCCCTGCAAGATAACGCTCATAACCATCCAAACATTCATGTTCTCGAACGTCACAATGCTCTGGACTTAATCACCGAAGACAAAATTGGCGGTGATAAAAACAAAGTTATCGGTGCTTATATTTGGAACCGCAACGAAGAGCATGTCGAAACCGTGCGAGCCAAATTTGTGGTTCTCGCTACAGGTGGTGCTTCAAAGGTTTATCAATACACCTCTAACCCAGATGTGTCGTCTGGTGATGGTATTGCGATTGCTTGGCGTGCAGGGTGTCGTGTGGCGAATATGGAATTTAACCAGTTCCACCCTACGTGTTTATATCACCCAGAAGCACGTAACTTCTTGCTGACTGAAGCGTTGCGTGGCGAAGGTGCTTACCTGCGTCGTCCAGATGGCTCTCGCTTTATGCCGGATTTCGATGAACGTAAAGAGCTTGCTCCGCGTGACGTCGTGGCTCGTGCTATCGACTTCGAAATGAAGCGTTTAGGTGCCGACTGTATGTATCTCGACATCAGCCATAAGCCTGCTGACTTTATTACGAAACACTTCCCAACCATTTATTCACGTTTGATGGACTTGGGCATTGACATGACTAAAGAGCCAATCCCAATCGTACCTGCTGCACACTACACTTGTGGCGGTGTCATGGTGGATAGAAATGGCTGCACCGATCTGAAAAATTTGTATGCGATTGGTGAAGTTAGCTACACCGGGCTGCATGGTGCTAACCGCATGGCATCAAACTCACTTCTCGAATGCGTGGTTTATGCTTGGTCTGCGGCAAAAGATATTCTAAAACATCACACTAACGTTGAGCTACCTTCACAGGTGCCATGTTGGGATGAAAGCAAAGTAACCAATAGTGATGAAGAAGTGATTATTCAGCACAACTGGCACGAGCTTCGTCTGTTTATGTGGGACTACATGGGCATTGTGCGAACTGACAAGCGTTTAGAGCGCGCCTTACGCCGTATCCAACTGTTGCAACAAGAAACACACGAGTACTACAGCAATTTCCGAGTGTCGAACAACTTATTAGAACTGCGTAACCTTTTACAAGTAGCAGAGTTGATGGTTCGTTGTGCGATGCAGCGTAAAGAGAGTCGAGGTTTGCACTACACGCTTGACTATCCGAACCAACTGGAAAACAGCGGCCCAACGATTTTGGTTCCAGCTAAACAGCTTTAACTTTACCAAGTAAACTATTACATCAGCAGGGAGCATTAGCTCCCTGTTTCATTTCCCATTGGCGTAATACCAAAGATAATTGACGATACTGCTCATCGTCACAGCTATCACGCCAAATCGTAACACTACGGCCAGATTGCAATTGGAATGTTATCTTGAATGGTGATGCCGATGTATCAACTCGCTGTAAATGACCCTTTTCGGACTCAATATCTTCCGAGTATTCGCCACACTCAAGGGCATCAAACCTAACCGAGCCATCGCAGTGCACATACCAATGCCCATGACTTGTAGGTTGAACAAGACTTTGGTTTGAGAAAGCCTTCACAATCAGTAATAACAAATAAGTCGATAATACGAGCGGAATGCTAGAGAGGATAACAGCCCAAGTCATCAATAAGAAAAGTACAACATTGAAGACTCGGGCAGTCAGAGAGGGAGAAGCAGTAAAATTAACGAACTTTGCTGAGGTTATGGGCGACAATTTTATCAACCATTGCTGCATGACCTAAATTTTCGCTACGGCCATGCCCCATTACCCAAGTAAACAGATCAGGATCATCGCATTCAAGTAAAGAAACAAAGTCACGCTGCTCTTGTTCACTCAGAGTATCAAAGCACTCTTCAAAAAACGGCATAATTACTACGTCAAGCTCAAGCATGCCTCGACGACAAGCCCATTTAATACGCGCTTTTTCTTCCGGAGTGTACATTCACTATTCCTTCATAGATGTCTTGTTGTTAGTGCGGAGTGTAACAAGGGATGTGCTACGTCACTAGTGTGCGGGTCACAATACGATAGTGAAAGCAGACAAATGTTGATTCGTAAATCGCTCCCCTAGTATCTCAAGGTTATTTGGGTATAACATAGCGGAAAAATATCTTCAAAAGGCATTGTAATTATGGAATGGCAAACTCGTTTTTCAGCATTACCTCTCTCAACTCAAGACGCACTTCCAGAGTTATCTATCTCACTGCTGGATAACTTCGGCATGATCACCATGATCGGTGACGATAAAAAATCATACTTACAAGGTCAGGTTACCTGCGATGTTGTTTCTTTAGAACAAGACCAATCAACACTGGGCGCACATTGTGATGCAAAAGGAAAAGTGTGGAGCGTGTTCCGCCTTTTCCATCATCATGATGGCTACGGCATGATCCAACCAAAATCGGCGATTGACGTAGAACTTAGTGAAATAAAGAAATACGCTATTTTCTCTAAAGTAACGATTGAAGCTTCTGATGACGTTATCTTAGGCGTTGCTGGCGTCAAAGCCGACGAATTCATTTCAACAATGAGCAAGACAACTGGCAGCGTTCGCCCAGTTAACGGTGGCACAGCAGTACAAGTTGCCCAAGATCGCTGGTTACTGATATTAAGTGCGCCAGAAGCACAGCAAATCGTTGAAACTACCGACGCTGTCTTTACGACAAATGAGCTTTGGAATCGTTTCGATATTAAGGCAGGTTTACCATTTGTCTCTGCATCCGCGCAGAATGCTCACATTCCACAAGCACTTAACGTGCAAGCTTTAGGAGGCATAAGCTTCACAAAGGGCTGCTACACGGGACAAGAAACGGTAGCACGAGCGAAGTATCGCGGTACCAATAAACGTGCGATGTATATCGTAAAAGGTGCAACTTCTGCTCCATTCAGTGACGAACCAATTGAGCTCGAACGCAGCGTAGGTGAAAACTGGCGTTCAGTAGGTGCTTTATTAAATCACTACCAGTTCAGTGACAATCATGCGATTGGCCTGATCGTGCTGCCTAATAATCTCGATGAGGACACTCGTCTTCGTTTGGTTGCGCAACCAGAGTGTGAATGGACAATCGAATCACTGCCTTACAGTCTTGATGATGAGTAATACAATCCATACTCCTTTGATGCAATTTCTCACAGACCAACACATTCCGTTTCGTCTGTTACCGCATCAAAGACCAGCAACCACCATTGAGGATGCCGCGCACCAACGCGGCATTCGCCCTTCTCAAATGGTGAAAGCAATCTTGCTACGAGACATGGGTAATCAATATGCACTCGCCTGTGCGCCAGGTGATCGTAGCGTTGATCCCAAAAAAGTGCGCTCGTTACTGAAATGTCGCCGGATGACTTGTGTTGATCAAGCCGACGTTGAGTCCATCACTGGTTACAAAATTGGTACTGTCACTCCTCTGTTACTCAAACGTCATATGCCAATCGTGTTCGACCCTAGCTTACTAGAAGAACAGGAAGTCACGATCAGCAGTGGCGATCGAATGGCTGGGCTGGCGCTTTCTATTCAAGATCTTATCCAATTGTGCCAGCCGACCGTAGCTGAGATCTGTCGTTAATCGTCTAAAAACAATGTAATAACACGTAGTGTTTCTATCACTGCGTGATCTCGCTCATATCTACAAAAATAGACATTAGAATTTTTAATCACATATAAAACATAAATAGTCACAGGAATAAAACTCGTATATGCTGAATTTGTTGGTTAAGTTTCAAACAAGCACTTAACCGATATAAAGTGAGTCAGCTAGCTGAGTGACAGCATTCATGCAGTTAGTTATCCACTTTTGTGTAATGCATCTGTGACTATTCGCCCGCTGAAGCGGGCTTTTTTTTACGTGGAACTTTTTCTCTTTCATTTCCTCTAATCGTTAGAACGTAAAGTGTGTTACGCGAAGCACGGCCTTAATAGAAACAACTAGCAAACAACCGTTTTCGTTCTATTCTTAATTCTGTAACAAAACTATTGCTTAATGCGTCACGTAAAAAGGAGTGTATTGGCATAAGGGTTCCTTTAGAGAGGTTATTTTTGGGGTAATCCTCACGCTATTTAAGAGATGACACTGTCAAATTGTCTAAGACAACACAATTCTCTGACGCAACACCCTACATCTGTATTTAATACTATTGCTGTCACAATAATTTTCGCGTCCAGAACGTAGAATACCTAGGCTAGGTTAGATAAAAGGAAAGTAAATATGAGACTGTTTAAGCGCTATACACCAAGTATGATTGCTAAACATATAAGTCGTCTTTTTAAAGGAAGAATTTATATTTACGGGGTCGGTAGATTCGAGTTTGATAACGGTAAGTTAATACTGCCGGAGAAAGCAGAGCAACGCCATTTCCGAGCGGTCAAAGAGATCAATCAAGAAATAATGAAACTCCGATGCGCATATGCTTAGCAAAATGTTGATAAAACAAAGGCTGGATTAACCAGCCTTTTGTGTATTTGAAGTTCGCTTTGCACTTACTGACGCGCCAGATCCGGCAAGTGTCCCTTTAAACCAAGCGCGCGCTTCATGATCTCATCTTTCGCTCCCGGCAGTTGCCCCGCTAAACTTAAGCCAATGCCACGAACGAGCTTCTTAGCTGGGTTCTCGCCAGAGAACAAATCTCGAAACCCTTGCATAGTAGCGATCATCTTTGCCGCTTCCGCTTTTCGCCAACGCTCGTAGCTTCTTAGGTTGCGTTTACTACCGATATCTTGTCCCTGCTTCCAAAGTGCTAACACCTCTTGAGCAAGACTGGCCGCATCTAATAAACCTAAATTCACACCCTGCCCCGCTAATGGATGAATGGTATGAGCTGCATCACCAACCAGCGCGACTCGCTCGACAACAAAATCTCGCGCATAGCGCATTTTCAAAGGAAACGCAGCACGCTCTCCCACTACTTCACATAGACCAAGTCGAGCATCAAACTCACTCGTCAACGCTTTATTGAAATCATGTTCACTCATTGCCACTAACTGCTCTGCTCGATTTGGCTCCGTGGACCAAACAATAGAGCACATATCTGGTTGCGACATTGGCAAAAATGCCAACGGTCCGTGAGGAGTAAATATCTGGCGCGCAATGCTGTTGTGTGGCATGGCAGTTTTGACATTCGCGACCAAAGCATGATGACCATAGTCCCAATGCGTTAATGGAATATCCATTTGATGGCGAAGCCACGAATTCGCCCCATCGGCTCCGACCACTAATTTAGCGGTCATGGCTTGGCCATTATCGAGCGTCAGCCAGCTTTCTTGCTCACCGACCGCGAGAGTCGCGCAACGTGCAGGCATAAACATAGTGACGTTATCGAGCTTTTGGACTTGTTCAAGCAGTGCAAGTTGAATCACACGATTCTCAACAATATGCCCTAAATCAGGTTGTGCCATACTTTGTGCATTAAATTCAATGCTGGCAAAGCTATCTTGTTCCCATACTTCCATGCCATGGTAAGGCGAAACTCGGCGCTGTTCTATGCCCTGCCAAGCACCAAGTTTACGCAAAATCGTCTCACTAGAGCGGCTCAACGCAGACACACGAACATCGGGTAATTCTTTCAACGAATCATCTGGCACTTTACCTTCAATAATGGCGACACGCAGATCACTGTCTTTGAACGCGGCAGCAAGTGCCAACCCAACCATCCCTCCGCCGATGATGGCGATATCTACACTTTGCATCATTGCTTTTTATTACCTAATTCAGTGCGGCCGTTCATCGTTTTACCAAGCCAAGTGTATGGCGTAGTAGCGGCTGCTTAAAAATAGAAAGGTTATCCATCGCTGCTAAGGCAGTATTTCGGCCAATTCGCATCGCGGGTAAATCATTTGAAAAAACATGCACTAAGGCACTGGTTAGCCAAATAGTTTCGCTTCGATCTGCTTCTCTACGTTGACTAAAGCGCATCAGGCCTTGATAAAGACCCACATCCTCACTTTGCTGCACAATTTCTTCTGCTAGTGAGACTACATCGCGAATACCGAGATTAAAGCCTTGTCCAGCTATCGGGTGCAGCGTTTGCGCCGCATTTCCAACAATCGCAAAGCGATGTGAAATATTTTGCTTTCGATGGCGAAGAAGCAATGGGTAACTTGCACGGCGCCCCACTTTTTTCATCGCGCCTAAACGCCAACCAAAATCGTTCTGTAAACGCTGGAGAAATGCTTGATCAGATAACTCAAGAACGGCTTGGGCTTCTTCAGGGTGCAAACACCAAACTAAGGACATTCGATTGTCACTCATTGGCAATAAAGCAACAGGGCCATTCTCAGTAAAACGTTCAAAGGCTCTACCTTGATGAGGTTCTTGAGTCACAATATTGGCAATGACAGCCACTTGTTCAAAATCTTGCTCAGAAAGTTCTAGACCAATTTTCTGACAACAGGTCGAAACAGCACCATCTGCAGCCACCAGCAGTTTTGCTTCAAGTTGCTCACCACTTTTCAACGTCACATGGGTACAGTTTTGCTCGCGCTCGATATCGGTAACGGAGTCAGGACAAAACAGCGTAATTGACTCGCTGCTGTCTAATAATTCTTGATATACACGCCCAACATCGGCTAATTCTACAACATACCCTAGAGCTTCAACCCCAACCTCTTGCTTGGTAATCTCCGTCATCCCAGCATGAGAACGGTCAGAAACGTGGATATGTTCAATGGGTGTGACAAACGGTTCTACTGACGTCCAGAGCTGTAGTTGACGCAACAGATTGACAGTACCGTAAGACAATGCGATTGAGCGAGAGTCAAAACCAGGGTGCATATCTGATTGTGCTTTAAAAGGCTCAACGACGGCAATGCGGAGCTTTCCCTGAGACAAATGGTCAATCGCCAATGCTAACGTTGCACCAGCCATGGCACCACCAGCAATGACTACATCATATTGCTTCATACTAACCTCTGGACGGTCTACGATTAGTGAATAGTAGGTTTTTTGTCGCTGCTTTCAGGACGAACACCAAATTCAGCATGGATCGTTAGTACGCAAGCTTTGATGTGCTCAATCACTTGCTCTAGCAATTGCGCTTGTTCACCAAGATCGTCATCTTCATCGATGCCTAATTTGGCAATCTCTTCTAGGTCAGCCAGTGCTTCTTTAGCGTCATCAGATGCTTTATTAAGCGCAACGCCTGCTAGACCTAGCCCAGAAATAAAGTGGTTTACAAAGTCGGACACACTGTCGGCTAATGCGAATAAGCCTTCTTCGCCCGGCTCATCTGGCAATAATAAAGACAGCTCCATCGACGTGCCAGTTAGTTCATTGACAGTAACAGTGAATACGCTTTGAGCAAAAGCTAGTGCGGTAGAAGGCCAACCCATACCATCATTGGTGTAGTCAAACAGAATAGGCTGCCAAGTTTGATCATTGATCGCCAATCCACCACTTAACATGCCGACAAATAAGCCATGTAACTCCGCCGGTGTTACTGCTAGGCTTGCAGATTGCAGTTCAGCAGCAATAGATTGGTATTCAGGAAGGGTGATTTCACTCATAACTTGGCTCATTCTTGCGTAATAATGTATTGGTATATCCTACCATCAAGGTTAGTGGTCTGAAACGGCTATCAAATTCAATTTTGGACAGCATTTGTTCAATTTGCCCAATTCCTGTGTGATCTCGTCATCATTTCTCTTTCTGTGATGGGAAATGCTTGAATCTTAATAGCGGTTTTCCTATAGTTTGCTCCTCGGTAGTTGTATGAAGCAACACCTTAGATAGCGCGAATATAGAGTTTATTCATCATGAGCAATCAAGCGATCGACGTTGAAATATTAGGCAAACTTACACGAGTGAATTGTCCGACAGGACAAGAAGAGTCTCTTGTTGCAGCGGCAAAAGATCTGGATCGCCGATTGAAAGAAATGAGCGAACGTACTAAGGTAACCAATGAAATCCAACTGCTGACCTTTGCTGCATTGAATATTTGCTATGAGTTGCACACCAAGTCATACGAATCCAATGGTCAACAGCAAGAAATTACTGAGCGAATGGAAAAGCTCACCGCGTCTTTAGAGAACGCACTAAGCAAAGTTACGCAAGGACAGCAGTAAATACAAAATTTACCCTGGGGTGTGCGTCAGCAGGATTTAAGTCCCTGAGCCGATAAGCAATACCTAAGGGTTAGTATTTGGTAACTATTGAGCAAGCTCGGCATGCACCGAGAAGCCTACGGTTGTCATTGCTGATCCGCCTTGAACCAGCTGGTTCAAGGGCCACAATCCTCAACGGCACCCTGGGGTATTCTCTCTATGTCAGACCTCTCTCGACAAGACTTCCGCAAACTGATTCGTGAAAAGCGCAACGCTCTGTGCAGTGATACGCAATACCAAGCGGGAATCGACCTTATTACTCAATTTTCCCAACTTCCTGAAATCGATCAGGCGCAACATATTGCCATCTACCTTTCTGCAGACGGTGAGCTTGATACTAAACCGCTCATTGAATGGTTATGGCAACAGGGAAAATCGGTTTATCTGCCCGTCATCCATCCCTTTTCTAAAGGTCAGTTACTGTTTCTTCAGTATGTAAGTGATGAACAGCTCGTCTACAACAAGTACGGCATCTTAGAGCCCAAGCTCGATATCAGACACCTCAAACCCGTTCGCCAGCTTGATTTAATCTGCACGCCTTTAGTTGGGTTCGACAGTATCGGACACCGCTTAGGCATGGGAGGAGGGTACTACGATCGTACTCTGTCACGTTGGTTTATAACTGGAGAGGGAGCTAAACCTGTTGGTATCGCTCATGACTGCCAACATGTAGAACGCTTACCAATTGAAAGCTGGGACATTCCATTACCTAAGATCGTGACCCCAAGCCAAATATGGCAATGGGAAAGTGACAAGTAAGCCGCTATAATCACGCCCGCAAACGTTAACGAACATCTATTCAGGAGATTGGCATGACTCAAGATGAAATGAAAAAAGCGGCTGGTTGGGCAGCACTAAAATATGTTGAGAAAGGCAGCATTGTCGGTGTTGGTACTGGCTCTACCGTGAATCACTTCATCGATGCACTAGGCACTATCAAAGATGATATTAAAGGTGCAGTGTCTAGCTCTGTCGCTTCAACTGAGCGCCTTAAAGAGCTTGGTATTGAAGTATACGAGTGTAACGATGTAATGAAGCTGGATGTGTATGTTGATGGCGCAGATGAGATCAACCCAGCACGTGAAATGATCAAAGGCGGCGGCGCGGCTCTGACTCGTGAGAAAATTGTCGCAGCAATCTCTGATAAGTTCGTATGTATCGTTGACGGCACTAAAGCAGTTGACGTACTTGGCCAGTTCCCATTGCCTGTTGAAGTAATCCCAATGGCACGCTCTTACGTGGCTCGTGAATTGGTAAAACTAGGTGGTGATCCAGCTTACCGTGAAGGCGTTGTGACTGACAACGGCAACGTGATTCTGGATGTGCACAATATGCAAATTACCAACCCGAAAGAAATGGAAGACAAAATAAACGGCATCGCTGGTGTGGTGACTGTGGGTCTTTTCGCTCATCGTGGTGCTGACGTAGTGATCACTGGCACACCAGAAGGTGCAAAAATTGAAGAATAAATAACAGCCCAAAATGAACCTATCTGGTTCACTTTTCTGTTATTTCATTACATACGGTGCTGCAAGGCACCGTTTTTTATTCCTTTCTATAAGAAAATTATCTCTTATTCCGTAATTTTCTTACCCAAAGCAATTTTTTTTTGTTACTTTATTGAACAGAAGACGCACAGGGAAACGTTTGTCTTCCTACAAAACTGTTAATTATCCCCTTTTTAATAGTTTTGCCCAATGTGCGCCACATTAGCCCACCTTTCCATTTTAAGGACGAGAAAAAATGGCCAAAGTTTCACTGGAAAAAGAAAAGATTAAGATCCTCTTGTTAGAGGGACTCCACCCTTCTTCAGTTGAAGTTCTTCAAGCAGCTGGTTATACCAACATTGAATACCATAAAGGTTCCCTTCCGGAAGAAGAACTAATTGAAGCGGTAAAAGACGTGCACTTCATTGGTATCCGCTCCCGTACGAACCTATCCGAAGAGGTAATCAATGCGGCGAACAAGCTGGTTGCAATTGGCTGTTTTTGTATTGGTACTAACCAAGTAAACCTAGATGCAGCAGCAAAACGCGGTATTCCTGTCTTTAATGCACCATTCTCTAACACTCGAAGCGTGGCAGAGCTTGTACTTGGGCAAATCCTTTTACTAGTGCGTGGTATTCCTGAAAAGAATGCACTTGCACATCGCGGTATTTGGAAGAAAAGTGCAGACAACTCTTACGAAGCTCGTGGTAAGTGCCTTGGCATTATCGGATACGGTCACATTGGTACGCAGCTTGGTATTATTGCCGAAAACTTAGGTATGCGCGTTTACTACTACGATATTGAGAACAAACTGTCCCTTGGTAATGCGACGCAAGTACATACCATGAGTGAACTATTGAACAAATGTGATGTGATTTCTTTGCACGTTCCCGAAACACCGGAAACGAAAAACATGATGGGTGAAGCTGAATTTGCTCGAATGAAACCAGGTTCCATCTTTATCAACGCGGCACGTGGCACCGTTGTGGATATTCCTGCACTTTGCCATAGCTTAGAAGCTGGTCACCTTGCCGGCGCTGCAATTGATGTATTCCCAACTGAACCAAAAACAAATGCTGACCCGTTCGAGTCTCCTTTACAAAAATTCGATAACGTCATTCTCACTCCACACGTTGGTGGTTCAACGCAAGAAGCACAAGAGAATATCGGCTTAGAAGTGGCGGGCAAACTGGCTAAGTACTCTGATAACGGCTCGACACTTTCAAGCGTAAACTTCCCTGAAGTGTCATTGCCAGAACACAGTGGTGAGTGCTCTCGTCTGCTTCATATCCACAAGAACCGTCCTGGTATTCTAACTCAGATCAACACCATCTTTGCTGAAGAAGGCATTAACATTGCCGCGCAGTACCTACAAACAGCCGCTGAAATAGGCTACGTAGTGATCGACGTTGAAACTGAACGAGCAGAAGAAGCTCTAACAAAGCTCAAAAACATTGAAGGCACAATCCGTGCTCGTATCCTTCACTAAACAGTGAAACAGAAACGACAAAGGCAGGGGTTGTAACTCCCTGCCTTTTGCTTTTTACTGTTTGCTAAGCCTTACTTTAGCTTATAAATGACATCGACTTGATCGCGAATGATCATGGTTGAATCTTGGTAGCTATTCGCTCCTTCTTTACTATCCATCGCCATTGAACGCATTAACACAGGCTGAACGTGCATCTGTCTGTAATTGATCTGCCATACATCGCCCAACTTTTTCTCAAAACCAGTCGCTAATGACCCTGCTTTTTCTCTTGCGTCCTTAATCGCAGCCATTCGTGCCTTTTGCTGATACTCGGCTTGGTTGCTTACCTTAAGTTGAATATTATCAACCTGATTAATTCCCGCTTCTAACGCCATATCTAGGTATTGGTTAAGGTTTTTCAGATCCGTCACCGTGACATCAATACTGCGAGATGCTCGATACCCAACAAGTTCTGCTTTTCCTGATTTAGGGTAATGGTACTGAGGAGCAAGGTATAAATTCGAGCTAGTAATATTGTCTTTTGACAAGCCGGCATCCGACAAGCTTTTTAGAAACTCTTCAACGGTTTTATCTACGGACAATTTCGCTTGTTCAGCCGTCATTGTCGTATCGACTACTTTTACAGAAAACGTAGCCATATCAGGTGTGGCCGTCACTTCGCCATACCCCGTTGTCGTAACATGAGCAAACTCTGGCGTATTCGCCAAAACTGAAGCACTGGTAAGGCTGAGTGCTGAAGCCAGCAAAAATGAATACAATTTCATTCAATAAATCCATCCATACAAAATTAAGTACTTAATCTCAGATTCCAACATCACTATCATGGCTGAGAAAGCGTGTGGTTTCATAATAGAAACTTCCGCCGATTATCCAAGCACCCATAGTGACTTCTAACACAACTTTGACTATGTAACATTGGCGTAATTTTTAAACAAAACACACTAAGTTAACGATATGCAGCTCTGACAAACTTATTGAGGTAGATGCTGCTGCGCATACCCCACTATCGCGTGTGAGATTTCTTGTAATACCCCAGTTTCTAACTGCCAGTGGTGCCAATAAATCCGATGGGACATTAAAAAACCTGGAGTCACATCAACCAACACACCTCTGTCTAATTCGTCGGTAATTTGCAAGCGGGGGATCAAGCAATAAGCAACACCAGCTAACGCCACTTTTAGAAACGCTTCAGAACTACTGATGTTGTGATGAATAACGCTGTCAGGATTGACGTTAAAATGCTCGGTAAGAAATGTTTTATGTAGATCATCATATTGGTCATATGAAACGGCCGGTGCTTTTGCCAATGTCTGATTATTTACGCCTTTAGAAAAATAACGCTGATAGAACTCTGGGCTCGCGACACAAACATAATCGATGCGACCTAAATAGTCTGCTCTGCATCCGGGGATTGGCTGGGACTCCAAGCTGATCGCTCCTGTCACTTCGCCACTTTTGAGTTTTTCAATAGAGCGGTATTCACCATAGATAGTCAGTTTTAGTTCAACTTGACGCTGCTTCATAACATTTTGCAGCGCTGGCAGTAGCCATGTTGCAAGGCTATCTGCATTAGTCGCTAAAGAGAGTTGCACAGGTCGCGTACTGGTATCATTTTTTAGTTCGGGGAGAATTTCATGCTCTAGCAAGCGTACTCGCCGATAAAGACCCAACAATTTTTTACCAATTGGCGTTGGCTTAGGTGGCTGGCTTCGAATTAAAACAGGCTGCGCGAGAAACTTCTCTAACTGCTTGATACGTTGAGAAATGGCGGATTGAGAAACAAATAAATGCTCGGCAGCACGCTCAAAGCTACCCTGATAAACTATAGCGTCTAATGCCTCAATCCATTTGTAATCTAACCCTCGCATACCTTTCCTCTCACTCTTGATCAAACGCCTCCCGTTAAATTAGTCTATCTAATGTAAGATTAAAATCATTAATTATACTTATTTAGATAAACGCTTTATCTTTCCCTTTTCTGTAAATGTATTTGTTATTTTGAAGTGAGGTGAAGTGTGAGCTTGTGGGTTCTATTGCAAGGTTTTGGTTTAGGAGCATCAATGATCATTCCGATCGGCGCGCAAAATGCGTATGTTTTGAATCAAGGCATAAAGCGTAACCACCACCTAACAACCGCCACTATTTGTAGCGTGCTAGATATGATTTTCATCTCTCTAGGTATTTTTGGTGGTGGTGCAATTCTGTCTCAAAATGAAATCTTACTGACGTCGGTGACACTTGGTGGTATTGCTTTCTTGAGCTTCTATGGACTGCTCTCACTAAAAAGTGCTTTTAAGCCAGAGAGTGAATCGGAATCAAAAGGGGAGATCGTAGCTCGAGGTCGTCGAACGGTTATTCTAGGTGCGTTAGCCGTCACTGTGCTTAATCCGCACTTATATTTAGATACTGTCGTTATTCTAGGTTCGATCGGTGGACAATTTGAAGGCCATGATCGCATTGCTTTTGCACTAGGTACGATTATGGCTTCCTTTGTTTGGTTCTACACTTTATCGATAGGAGCAGCCAAACTAGGTCCAACACTCTCTAAACCAAAAGTGAAAAAAACCATCGACATTGCAATCGCAATGATGATGTTCACAATCGCATATATCTTAGCGAGTGAGCTTATTGATAAGTATTGGTAATCACCAGGTAGTAAGGCAGCAAAGACATGGAGTCACTAAAACGTATTTATAACAACAATAGAGAGCGATTCAACGCGCTCTCTATTCCTGTTCGGGAATGGCAGCACGAAGCCATCTTAGACTTTGAGACAGATATACGCATTGCGAGAGAGCTTGGTTGGAAGGGTACGCATACCAAAAGCCTCTTTTTAACACTCAAAGGACAAGGTTACGCGGTTTATCTGACAGATAAGGACTCGCGCCTCGATGCCAAGCAGATTAAAGCGATTACAGGTAAACGTCCCTCTATTTGTAATGACGATGAAATGGTCGAAGTGTTAGGTTGCGTACCCGGCGCGGTTTGCCCAATAGGCTTACCGGAATACATCACTATCATTGTTGATACCAATCTCTATCAACATCAAGAGTTGCTCTATACGCCTGGCTTACCTGAGTTCACATTTGGATTTGCAGGTAAACATCTAAAACGCCTCTTACTTGCTGGTCATCACACCCTTTACGAAATATAAAAAAGCGAGGCTATTGGCCTCGCTTTTGAATATCGACTGCTTTTGATTAAGCGTCGACTTTGTTCAGGTGAACATCCATTTGTGGGAATGGAATCTCGATACCATTTTCATCCAATGCTTCTTTAATACCTTGCATTGCATCAAAGTATACGCCCCAGTAATCTGCAGTTTTCACCCATGGACGAACCACAAAGTTAACTGAAGAGTCTGCTAACGTAAGTACACCAATTGTGATATCTGGGTCTTTCAAGATACGTGGATCTTTCTCTAGCGTCTCACGAATCACTTTCTTGGTTAGTTTAAGGTCTGCTTTGTATGAAACACCAATCACTAGGTCGACACGTCGTGTCGCATGGCGAGAGTAGTTAGTAATGGCACCGCCGATAACTGAAGAGTTAGGCACAACAACCATTTTGTTATCTGGTGTTTTTAGAACGGTTTGGAAGATTTGAATTGCTTCAACACTACCCGCTACACCACCGATTTCTACGTAGTCGCCTGATTTGAATGGACGGAACGCAACAATAAGTACGCCTGCTGCAAAGTTTGATAGTGAACCTTGTAGTGCAAGACCAACAGCAAGACCTGCCGCACCAATCACAGCAACAACAGAAGCGGTTTGAACTCCTAATCGACCAAGAGCCGCGATTAGCACGATTACAAATAGCAAGTAACGAACAAGACCGTGAATAAATTCAACGACGGCCTTATCCATGTTTTTCTTTTCTAGTACTTTAGAAACACTACCAGCGACTGCCTTAACGATAAGATTACCGATAAACAGAATAAGCACCGCAGAGATAATGTTCACACCGTACTGAACCAGTAGATCTGAATTGTTTGTCAGCCAAGTTTCAGCCTGAGTTAGACCATCCGTTAAAGTGGTATCGATACCCACCGATTCACCTGCCATAATTCTTATCCTCAAAAATAAAGAGATATAAATCCAATTGCCGTTAATTTATGAACCTTGTTTTTTAAAGGCTCTTTTCTAAAACAACATCCCTATTGCTCCACTGAACAGTGTCAGATTTTTGGCACAATATCCCAACTCTGACTTTTTTCAAAGTCAGAGTTTCGCAAAGATATGCAAAACAAGACTTTATCAGAGCTTTCTGACACTGACTTGTTACAGGTTACGCAATGCACTCTGATTTCGCCACTCTTAAGACTGATATTCCCATGTTTTCTTTAAAAAAAACGTTAAAGGTGAGATATCTCACTAGCAAATACAACCTAACGCATAAAAATATCGGGAGAAAGCAGAGGGGAAGAAAATGATAGATATAAAAAAACCCGCTCAAAGAGCGGGTTTTTAAGTAACTTAATCAGTAACGATTATAGTACGTCAACTGCGTTAAGGTCAGCAAATGCTTGCTCTAGACGAGTAACCATTGAAGCTTGGCCTGCACGTAGCCATACGCGTGGATCGTAGTACTTCTTGTTTGGTGCATCTTCACCAGTTGGGTTACCGATCTGACCTTGTAGGTAATCGTGGTTTTCAGCTTCGAACTTACGGATACCATCCCAAGTAGCCCACTGTGTATCAGTATCGATGTTCATTTTGATTACACCGTAGCCGATAGATTCACGGATTTCTTCTAGAGAAGAACCTGAACCACCGTGGAATACGAAGTTTAGAGAGTTCGCTGGAAGACCGAATTTCTCAGAAACGTGCGCTTGAGAATCACGTAGGATAGTTGGAGTTAGTACAACGTTACCTGGCTTGTATACGCCGTGTACGTTACCGAAAGATGCTGCGATAGTGAAACGGTGGCTGATTGCGCTTAGTTTCTCGTATGCGTATGCAACGTCTTCTGGAGAAGTGTATAGCTCAGACGCATCCATATCAGAGTTGTCAACGCCGTCTTCTTCACCACCAGTACAACCTAGTTCGATTTCTAGAGTCATGTTCATTTTAGCCATGCGCTCTAGGTACTTAGCAGAAATTTCGATGTTCTCTTCTAGAGACTCTTCAGAAAGGTCGATCATGTGAGAAGAGAATAGTGGCTTACCAGTTTGCGCGAAGTACTCTTCACCAGCGTCTAGTAGACCGTCGATCCAAGGAAGTAGTTTCTTAGCTGCGTGGTCAGTGTGTAGGATTACTGGAACACCGTAAGCTTCAGCTACAGCGTGAACGTATTTCGCACCAGCAACAGCACCTAGGATTTGAGCTTCTTGACCTTCAAGTTTTAGACCTTTACCAGCAAAGAAAGCAGCGCCACCGTTAGAGAACTGAACGATAACTGGAGCTTTAACTTTTGCAGCTGCTTCAAGTACTGCGTTTACAGAGTCAGTACCCACACAGTTTACTGCTGGAAGTGCAAAGCTGTTTTCTTTTGCAACTTCAAATACTTTCTGAACGTCATCGCCAGAGATAACACCTGGTTTTACGAAGTCGAAGATCTTAGACATGGATGTAATCCTATTTATCTGTCGTTTTTAAACAAAACTTGTTAAGTTGAAAATCTTGCAAACGTTTGCTCACAACTGAGGCTATTCTAGCAGAGTTCCTCACACGTTGCAGCAAACAAGAAAGCGGGAGAATCACTCCCCCGCTTTGCTTTAATTACTTAGCGCGTGCTTCTAGCATTTCTACTGCTGGAAGAACTTTACCTTCTACGAACTCAAGGAAAGCGCCGCCGCCAGTAGAGATGTAAGATACATCCGCTTTGATACCGAACTTGTCGATAGCCGCTAGCGTGTCACCACCGCCTGCAACAGAGAAGCCTTCAGAAGCTGCGATAGCTTCAGAGATACCTTTAGTACCTGCTTCGAAGTTCTTGAATTCGAATACGCCTACTGGACCGTTCCATAGGATAGTCTTAGCGTTTTTAAGGATTTCAGCTAGTTCAGCAGTTGAATCTGGACCAAGGTCGAAGATCATGTCGTCGTCTTGTACTTCAGAAACGTGCTTGATTTCAGCTTCTGCGTTCTCGTCAAATGCTTTCGCACATGCAACGTCAGTTGCTACTGGAATTGCACACTCGTCCATTAGCTTCTTAGCTGTTTCAACTAGGTCTGCTTCGTATAGAGACTTACCAACGTTGTGGCCAGCAGCTGCGATGAATGTGTTAGCAATACCACCACCAACAACGAGTTGGTCAGCGATTTTAGATAGAGACTCAAGAACAGTTAGCTTAGTAGAAACTTTTGAACCACCTACGATAGCAACCATTGGACGAGCTGGCTTGTCCATTGCTTTGCCTAGCGCTTCTAGTTCGTTTGCTAGTAGAGGACCAGCACATGCTACGTCTGCGTGCATGCCAACGCCGTGAGTAGATGCTTGAGCACGGTGAGCCGTACCGAATGCGTCCATTACGAATACGTCACATAGTGCTGCATATTTCTTAGATAGCTCTTCGTCGTTTTTCTTTTCGCCTTTGTTGAAGCGAACGTTTTCAAGAACAACAAGTTCACCCGCATTTAGCTCTAGGCCATCTAGGTAGTCTTTTGCTAGCTTCACTTCGCAATCTAGTGCGTCGTTTAGGTAGTTAACAACTGGTTGTAGAGAGAACTCTTCAGCGTATTCACCTTCAGTTGGGCGACCTAGGTGAGACGTAACCATTACTTTAGCGCCTGCTTCTAGGCAGTGCTTAATAGTTGGAAGAGATGCGATGATACGTGCATCCGAAGTTACTTTACCGTCTTTTACTGGCACGTTTAGGTCAGCACGGATAAATACACGTTTACCTGCAAGATCCAGGTCAGTCATCTTGATTACAGACATGATGTGTCCTCTCAAATATTTAATAATTAAAGTTTTTGAAAACTCGGCAACCCTGCCAAGCCTGTTAATTCTTCAAACTGGTTATAGATATGGAGATATTATGGATTTATTTCAAGGCTTGAAATAAAAATTCTCCATCACTTCTTCGTCATTACTGTTCCACTTGCGAAGAAGCTTGCATTGCTAAGGCAGTATCCAGCATCCGGTTAGCAAAGCCCCATTCGTTGTCGCACCAAACGAGCATTTTTACGAGTTGCCCGTTACTCACTCTAGTCTGGCTTCCATCCACAATCGCACTATGGGGGTCGTGGTTAAAGTCGATGGAAACGAGTGGCGATTCAGTATAGTCAACAATGTTACGTAATGTACACTGAGATGCGTTAACAATGGTTTGATTTACGTCATTAACTTTCACATTTGTACTAATTGTGACACTTAAATCCATTGCAGTGACGTTAACCGTTGGAACACGAACAGAAATTGCTTCGAATTTGTTGGAAAATTTCGGGAAGATTCTTTCAATCCCCTTATGCAACTTAGTGTCCACCGGAATAATAGATTGGCTTGCAGCGCGGGTACGGCGTAAGTCGTTATGATACGCATCAATTACTTGTTGATCGTTCATGGACGAATGAATTGTGGTAATGGTGCCAGACTCTATGCCGAAGGCTTCGTCTAATACTTTAATGATGGGAACGATACAGTTGGTGGTGCAAGAGCCATTGGAGACAACACGGTGCTCGTCTTTCAGAGTTTCGTGGTTCACGCCATAGATAATCGTATTATCTAGGTCGTTTGCGCCCGGGTGCGAAAACAGTACTTTCTTAGCGCCAGCTTCTATATGCGCTTGCCCATCGGCTTGCGAACCAAATACGCCAGTGCAATCCAAGACGATATCAACTTCTAAATCACGCCAAGGAAGTAATTCGATTTCGGAGAGGTGGAGAATGCGAATGGAATCATATTCACCGCTGTCATGATGAACATGCAAATGTTCTTGGTCATGGGAAATTTTTTTACCAAAGCGACCATGACTGGTGTCATATTGCAGTAGGTGTGCCATCGCCTCTGGCTGAGCTAGTTCGTTAACCACCACAACCTTGATCTGCTGGTGTTTTCCACTTTCATACACCGCTCGCAGAACATTACGACCTATACGTCCAAATCCATTGATCGCAACCTTTAGCATTTATCCTTCGCCCTACCAAAAATTTCGTGTCACAGATACTACCTGATCAGGCTGACAAACGCACCTGTTGAATCAAAGTAAAGCAGGATTAAAAAAGGTCGAGACTATGCTCGACCTTATTACAACGATAGATAATTAAAATGCGACGTCTAAACCTAACCAGTAGCGACGACCATCTTCAATATATCCGTATTCTTCGTAACTGATTTCCTCGTCCAGCAAGTTATAGATAGCGCCTTTAATACGAGTATTGTCGGTTAACTGGTATGTCACACCGGCGTCCACAAAGGTATAAGCTGGTTCTACAATACTGTTTCTTGATGGGCCAGTAACCGGATCCATTTCTTTACCTCGGTACGTGACTTTCGCCCAGCTCTCTAGATCTGTTGTCGTTTGCCAAGTCACATCCACATTAAACAGATGCTTTGGTAACTGCTGCAGCGGCATGCCTTTGTATTCACCTGTTTTTTGCTCTGAGTCGGTAAATGTGTAGCTCGAGCTAAGGTAAATGGTTTCCGTTAACGGCGATGCTAAGGTCGCTTCAATACCTTGTGTGACGGCTTCATCCACGTTAATACGGTACGTTGGATCTGCGCCCCATTGGTTTGGACCATCAGTACAGATAGTGTCTGGACAAACAACACGTGTGATCTTGTCTTTGAATTCGTTATGGAACGCTGTCAAAGAGACATCTAAGCCAGAATCACCTTGATACAAGACGCTGATTTCTTTGTTTAGCGACGTTTCAGGGTCAAGATCTGGGTTACCGTAGATATTACCGCCACCACTGACTTGCGCCCAGCCAGGAGTAATTTCACGTAATTGTGGAGAACGGAAACCTGTTGCCACACCGCCTTTCACCGTCCAAGACGGATCAACTCGCCATACACCGTAAACACGCGGACTAAAGTGCGCGCCATAGTTTTCGTCATGATCTAGACGACCACCAAGCGTAACGCTAAACGGATCGGCGATTCTCCATTCATCTTCAATGAAAACAGCCCACTGCGTATTCGATGTTTCAGTCTTCGATGACGCTTTGTTGGAGGTGAAATCCTCAAGCTCTGCATGAGTGGCGTCCACACCCGTCGTCAACGTATGGTTTCCGATACCAGTCACCAAGCTCGATTTGAACGTGGTGTTGGTGATCGTCATCTCACGAGATTTGTTCTCGCTCTCTTCTCGCTGTAAGTAAGTATCTGAAATGCCAATCGAATCCCAATCACCGTTGTGGCTTACCGTTACGTAATTACGACGATATTCATTCAGTGAGTCTTCACACCCACCACGACACCCAGTGGTCGGCACTGAAAGGCCCACATTACCACGACGACTTTGTGCCGACGTGCCACCTTCTAATTGCACCGAATGGCGCTCATTAATCTGGTAAGTCAGTTTTGAAGAGATACTCTGCATATCTTTATCTTCATAACCGTATTCGATGTCATCTTCTTCTCTGGTTGTGTACTGACCATATACTTGGAGAGATAAATTTTCAGCCAACGGACCATTAACGAAAAAGTTCGCGCTCTGCTCTCCCCCTGAGCGGCTATTCTCTTGTAGTACCGTGCCCAGTTGAACATTACCTGTCCACTCTAGCGCATCTTTTCGTGTGATGACGTTAATCACACCACCAATCGCATCAGAACCGTAAAGCGTCGACATTGGGCCACGAATAACTTCGATTCGCTCAATCGCTTGAAGAGGAGGTAACCAACCTTGTTCGATACCAGGACCGTCACTATTTGGACGAGTTTCACGCGTGCTTTGACGTTTACCGTCGACCAGTATCAAAGTGTATTTAGAACCCATACCACGGATACTAATGTCGGTGGTATCACCACCACCTGTCACGACAACACCTGGCACACTTTTTAGTGCATCAGTCACATCGCGGTAATAACGGGAGTCCAACTCCTCACGTGAAATAACACTAATACTTGCAGGCGCGTCCGCTTGAGATTGCTCGTAGCTTGATGCAGTTACAACCACTGTTTCCATTTTAGAAACTGCATCATTGGCAAAAACATGAGGGACACTGACGAAGGCTAAAATACCAGTTGCGGTAATAACTGGCAGTCTAAGAGTAGACATCTACATCTCCATAATTGATAATGATTATTATTTTCGAAAGTGAATTATTCACAAATAGAATGAGATGCATAGTGAGAGTTATGGAACGGTTCTTTCCATTTATGGAACTCGTACATAACGCAGTAAGGAGTAAAAGAAATATGCACGACTTAGCATCAATTAGAGCCTTTGATGCGCTCAATCAGCATAAAAGTTTGACAGCCGCTGCTAAAGCCCTTAATCAGCCAAAATCAACGCTAAGTCGTCGCTTGGCACAATTAGAAGAAGACTTCGGTCAGGCTCTAACCGCCAGACAAGGTAATCGATTAGTTCTGACAAGAGCTGGAGAGATCTTTGCCCACTACAGCCGCCAGATTCTTGAGTTAAGTGAAGAGAGTTATGATGCACTTCAAGGTTTAACGAACCAAGTTTCAGGGCCACTGCATATTGTTTGTCACACTGCCTTAGTTAGAAGCTGGCTCGGCGGCGTACTCAATCGTTTTCTTGCTGATAATCCCGATGTTAGAGTTCAACTTACCAGTGACTTTTCTGAGGCGCATCATGACCCAGATTTGTTCATCTGGCTCGGTGAACGTAAAGAGCTAGACTGGCGAAAAGAAGTGCTGGGGGTATTTCGCTATACGCCTTTTGCCTCTCCAAATTATCTAAAACAACATGGGCCTATACCGCACCCCAAAGAACTTGAAGCACATCCATGGATCGATTTTGGTTCAGTGCAAGAAAATGGATTGATGCTAGCACACCCTCAACACGGTGAGTTCTTTTTAGAACCCTTTGTTAGTCGCTTATACAGCGACAACATAGCAATGCAAATAGACAGTATCGCGAATGGTCATGGTATTGGACTGCTGCCGACTTGGACAGCATGCGGCTATGAGAAACATCACCCAGGGCGAATCACACCATGCTTAGAAGGTTGGCTTTCTGAGCCTATTTCCATTAACTGCTATACACCAGCAGGACGACCACCACTGCGCTTATCCGTACTTTTAGACTGCATTCACCAAAGCATTCCACAAGGTTGGAAAACCTGACAAAAATAAAAAGGCCATCATAATGATGGCCTTTCTAACTTTAGCATCTAACAGTTGTCGTTTACGTTCGACTGTTTAGATGGTCCTGCAATTACGCTAGCAATTCTTTAGCTGTGTTCACTACGTTTTCAGTCGTGAAGCCAAACATCTCGAATAGCTGACCAGCAGGTGCTGATTCACCGAATGTTGTCATACCGATGATGCGACCGTCGAAGCCTACGTACTTGTACCAGAAATCCGCAATGCCCGCTTCAATAGCGATACGTGCCGTTACGTCTGATGGCAGTACAGATTCACGGTAAGCAGCGTCTTGTTTGTCGAATGCGTCTGTTGATGGCATTGAAACAACGCGTACTTTCTTGCCTTCTGAAGTTAGTTGCTCAGCGGCTTTCACTGCAAGCTCAACCTCAGAACCTGTTGCGATAAGGATTAGCTCAGGCTTACCTTCGCTATCTTTCAGGATGTAAGCACCTTTCGCGATGTCTGCGACTTGTTCAGCAGTACGCTCTTGTTGCGCTAGGTTTTGACGAGAGAAGATAAGTGCAGTTGGTGCATCTTTACGTTCAATCGCTAGTTTCCATGCAACTGCAGACTCAACTTGGTCACATGGGCGCCATGTGCTCATGTTTGGAGTTACACGTAGAGACGCCATTTGCTCAACAGGTTGGTGAGTTGGGCCATCTTCGCCAAGACCGATCGAATCATGCGTGTAAACTTGGATGTTCTGAATTTTCATCAGCGCAGCCATACGCATTGCGTTACGAGCGTATTCCATGAACATTAGGAATGTTGCGCCGTAAGGAACGAAACCACCGTGCAATGCGATACCGTTGATGATAGCAGTCATACCGAATTCGCGTACACCGTAGTGGATGTAGTTGCCAGAGAAGTCCTCCGTTTCTAGAGACTTAGAACCAGACCACATGGTCAGGTTAGAAGGCGCTAGGTCAGCAGAACCACCCATAAACTCAGGAAGCATTTGACCAAACGCTTCTAGTGCATTTTGCGATGCTTTACGTGATGCAATGTTCGCTGGGTTTGCTTGAAGATCGGCAATGATTTGGTTCGCTTTTTCTTCCCATTGTGCAGGAAGTTCGCCGTTTAGACGACGTTTAAGCTCTGCCGCTTCAGCAGGGTAAGCTGCAGCGTATGCTTCGAATTTTTCATTCCAAGCTGCTTCTTTCGCGGCGCCCGCTTCTTTTGCATCCCACTCAGCGTAAACATCTGCCGGGATCTCAAATGGGCCGTACTCCCAACCTAGGTATTCGCGAGCCGCTTGGATTTCATCGTGACCTAGTGGTGCACCGTGACAGTCGTGCGAACCAGACTTGTTAGGAGAACCGAAACCGATAATTGTTTTGGTACAGATAAGCGTAGGACGTGGGTCCGCTTTTGCTGCTTCAATTGCTGCGTTGATCGCGTCTGAGTCGTGACCATCGACTGCTGGGATTACATGCCAGCCGTACGCTTCAAAACGCTTAGGTGTATCGTCAGAGAACCAACCATCAACGTGACCGTCGATAGAGATGCCGTTGTCATCCCAGAATGCAATCAGCTTGCCTAGACCAAGAGTACCTGCAAGAGAGCATGCTTCATGCGAGATGCCTTCCATTAGACAGCCGTCACCCATGAACACATACGTAAAGTGGTCAACGATATCGTGACCTTCTTTGTTGAACTGTGCCGCTAGTGCTTTCTCTGCGATCGCCATACCAACAGCGTTAGTGATGCCTTGACCTAGAGGACCCGTTGTTGTCTCGATACCAGGCGCGTAGCCGTACTCTGGGTGACCTGGGGTTTTTGAGTGCAATTGACGGAAGTTTTTCAGATCGTCAATAGATAGCTCGTAACCGCTTAAGTGCAGTAGAGAGTAAATAAGCATTGACCCATGACCGTTTGACAGCACAAAGCGATCGCGGTCGGCCCACTCTGGGTTTGAAGGGTTATGGTTTAGGTGAGAGCGCCAAAGAACTTCAGCGATATCAGCCATACCCATTGGTGCGCCTGGGTGGCCTGAGTTAGCTTGTTGAACACCATCCATGCTTAGAGCACGAATTGCATTGGCAAGATGTTTACGAGACGACATGTCTGCTCCTGAGTACATTAAGCGAAACGAAAAGTAGGTCATAATTCTCTCAAAGCCCTGTTGGGTGTGCAAACGTTTTCCAGTCCAAAACCTCACAAATATTGCACCTTTCGCGCCAAATCGTTCGAAGTTCTTAAAATTATCAATAAATCAGGCAAACGTTTGGTTATAACAAAAACCAAAAAAGAGCTTGTAATTCGAGCAATCAAATTTAGAATAGACGTCTAGATGTAGATACACCTACAAAAATTAGTATTAATTTGCGCTGGAGAGTTTATCATTCCCCAGTTTTAAACCAGATATAGTGGAGCTAACATGGCTAAGCACCTGTTTACTTCTGAGTCAGTATCAGAAGGTCATCCAGATAAAATTGCAGACCAGATTTCTGATGCGGTTCTTGACGCGATTCTAGAGCAAGATCCAAAGGCTCGTGTTGCATGTGAGACTTACGTTAAAACCGGTATGGTAATGGTGGGTGGTGAAATCACGACTTCAGCATGGGTAGACATCGAAGAGTTAACTCGTGAAACCGTTCGTGAAATCGGCTACGTACATTCAGATATGGGCTTTGACGCAGATTCTTGTGCGGTACTAAACACAATCGGTAAACAGTCGCCAGATATCAACCAAGGTGTTGATAAAGCTGACCCTAAAGAACAAGGTGCAGGCGACCAAGGCATCATGTTTGGTTACGCTTGTAACGAAACTGAAGTACTAATGCCAGCGCCAATTACTTACTCTCACCGTCTTGTTCAAAAGCAAGCAGAAGTTCGTAAAAACGGCACACTACCTTGGTTGCGTCCTGATGCAAAATCTCAGGTAACATTCCAATACGATCAAGGTAACATCGTTGGTATCGACGCGGTTGTTCTTTCAACTCAACACTGTGATTCAATCTCAACTTCAGACCTGCGTGAAGCGGTAATGGAAGAGATCATTAAGCCAGTGCTACCTTCTGAGTGGATCAACAAAGAAACAAACTTCTTCATTAATCCAACCGGTCGCTTCGTAATCGGTGGTCCTATGGGTGACTGTGGTCTAACTGGTCGTAAGATCATCGTAGATACCTACGGCGGCGCAGCTCGTCACGGTGGCGGTGCGTTTTCTGGTAAAGATCCATCAAAAGTTGACCGTAGTGCAGCATACGCAGCACGCTACGTAGCGAAAAACATCGTAGCCGCAGGCATGGCTGACCGTTGTGAGATCCAACTTTCTTACGCAATCGGTGTTGCTGATCCAACGTCTATCATGGTGGAAACGTTCGGTACTGAGAAAGTATCTCACGACATCATCATTGAAGCGGTTCGTCAATTCTTCGACCTACGTCCATACGGTCTACAAGAAATGCTTAACCTTCTTCAACCTATCTACAAAAAGACAGCGGCTTACGGTCACTTCGGTCGTGAAGAATTCCCGTGGGAAGCGACAGACAAAGCTGCACTTCTACGCGATTTCGCTGGCATCAAATAATCAAGCCAAGCAAGAATCAATCAAGCCCTCGCCTATGGTGGGGGCTTTTTATTTTCAGCAACTTTTATCTAGCCATTTCGGCTCATACCGCCCTGCCCCACAAAGCAGTCCTGTTTCTCCCTCATTTTTATACCGAATAAATTTTAAGCAATTATTTGTAAATTATCCCATCTCCGCCAATAGTTAAAATATTGTTAACTCCAATTTAAATAGAGACGTCGGATGCTGGCGACTGTGGAAGCAACACTTAAGTAAAGACATGAGTCAGGCATCTTTATGGCCGATACCAAACTAAGCCAATGCTCAGATGTAAACTTGAAAAAGTCGCTTCAAGTTTGACTGAACAAAAACCGCTGTCAGTTGGTATAAGCTGATAATGTGGGAATAAATCAAGGAGGAGTTATGCCTCGAACTGTTAATCCATCGGACTTCCACAACAAGCGAAAGGAAGTGCCAGACAACGAATACGCCAGAACCATACCGTGCAATACGGTCAATCTTTCTGCACCTTTTCATTGGCTCGCATTAGGTCTGCATGATTTCGTGCGAATGCCGCTTATTAGTGCTTTCTATGGCATCTGTTTTATGGCAGCAGCCATAGGCATTGTTTTGCTCGTACAGTGGCAAGGCACACACTTGGTCGTCATGCCCAGTTTGATTGTTTACATGTTAATCGGTCCGTTTCTCGCGCTCGGCTTGTATGATGCCAGTTGGGAGAGAGAGCGCGGACACAAAGCAAGCTTGTTCCATTCAATGAAAGCGATCGGTCGTAACTCAACATCTCAATGGGCGTTCGCCGTGTTACTCGCAGTGTGTATGATATTTTGGATGCGCATTGCCGCTCTACTTCATGCGCTCTACCCTTCTGTTCAAGGGGCACCTTTAAGTGAGTTTCTACCCTTCCTTGTCATCGGCTCTTTAGTTGGCTTTGTTTTGGCTTGTGTGGTGTTTAGTATTTCAGCCTTTTCTATTCCGCTCATGATGGAGCGTCGCGTAGACATGATGACCGCTGTATTTACCAGCTTTAATGCAGTGAAATCCAACATTCCAGCAATGATTGTTTGGGCAGCGATCATCTGTGGCGGTATTCTTATCGGCTTTGCGACCTACGGGATCGGAATGTTGTTTACCATGCCAATTCTAGGCTACGGTACATGGCACGCTTACCATGCCACCATCAAGAAAAAACACACACCATAATTAACTGATGCTATGATCTGGCCCTCGCAAATGCGGGGGCTTTTTTATTTGATTTATCGAGGTGAATTGTGGATATAGAACTCAGCTATAAAGCCAAGCAAGTGATGGCGGGCTGTATCGCGATGGCGGAACAAGCTTTCAAACGTTCTTTCCCAATTCCAACAATCACCTTCGACGTCCGTGGGAAAGCGGCAGGAAAAGCCTACCTTCAATTAAATCAAGTACGCCTAAACCCTGTTTTATTTCGCGAGAACACCCAAGCATTCTTAGATGAAGTCATTCCTCATGAAGTAGCACACCTGATTACTTATCAGGTTTACGGGCGAGTTAGGCCTCACGGCAAAGAATGGAAAGGCGTCATGGAAGCCGTATTTAACGTACCAGCCAAAACCACTCACAGCTTTGAAGTAAAATCCGTTCAAGGTAAAACCTTTGAGTATCGTTGTGGTTGTATGACCTACCCTCTATCGATTCGCCGTCATAATAAAGTGCTGCGCAAAGAGGCGACGTACTCTTGTCAAAAATGCCGCCAACCACTTAACTTCACCGGCATTCAATTATCGTAGCCCTTACCTCATAGTGTTACTTGCGTTCCCAAAATAAAGATCGAGTTGATCAAAACCTTCCCTTCGCCACTTATTGTTAACTTACTCATCACTAAAGCTATTTTATGCGTGTTATCATGAATAAAGTCATACTTTATAAAGACTTTTATCATGAAATACTTACTCTCTCTGTTGCTTATCGCGCTTTCTAGCACTGCGATTGCCGCGCCACCGAGCTCATTCTCAGCTGCCAAACGTGAGGCGGTCAAAATTTATCAAGACCATCCAACAAGCTTCTACTGTGGCTGTAACATTCAATGGCAAGGCAAGAAAGGCTTACCCGATTTAGCCTCTTGCGGCTACCAAGTCCGTAAACAAGAAAAACGGGCTGCACGAATCGAATGGGAGCACGTGGTTCCTGCGTGGCAATTTGGCCACCAGCGTCAATGCTGGCAAGATGGCGGACGTAAAAACTGTAAGAAAAAAGACAAAACTTTTCGTTTGATGGAAGCAGACTTGCACAACCTAACTCCTGCTATTGGTGAAGTAAACGGTGACCGTTCGAACTACAACTTCAGCCAATGGAACGGTATGGATGGCGTGAGTTATGGTCGCTGTGAGATGCAAGTGAACTTTAAGCAGCGTAAAGTCATGCCACCAGACCGTGCGCGTGGCTCAATTGCTCGTACCTATCTATACATGAGCAAAGAGTACGGTTTCAAACTGTCGAAGCAGCAAACGCAATTAATGAGTGCTTGGAACAAAACCTATCCTGTCGATAAATGGGAATGTGAGCGTGACGAGCGCATTGCAAAAGTACAGGGCAATCACAACCCATTTGTTCAAGAAGCCTGCCGCGCACTGTAACCTCCGACCTCGAAGCGTTTCAATTACTGATATTGAAACGCTTCTTGCCCCTTGTTTTTTCGGTGCAAAGCATCCATGTTAGGGTTTAAGTTTATTCTCTTGCTGGAAATCTCATGCGTACCCCTCGAATTTATCATCCAGAAACCATTCATCAACTTGGCTCACTTGCTTTAAGTGACGACGCAGCAGGCCATATCGGTCGTGTTTTGCGCATGAAAGAAGGCCAAGACGTTCTCCTTTTTGACGGCAGTGGCGCAGAGTTCCCAGCGGTTATCAGTGAAGTCAGCAAGAAATCAGTTTTGGTTAACATCACCGAGCGCGTAGAAAACAGTATTGAATCCCCTTTAGATCTGCACCTTGGTCAAGTCATTTCACGTGGCGATAAGATGGAGTTCACCATCCAAAAGTCTGTTGAACTTGGCGTCAATACCATCACTCCTCTGATTTCTGAACGTTGTGGTGTCAAGCTTGACCAAAAGCGTTTTGAGAAAAAACTCGCGCAATGGCAGAAAATCGCCATCAGTGCCTGTGAGCAATGTGGGCGTAATGTCGTGCCCGAAATTCGTCCAATTATGAGCTTGGAAGAGTGGTGTAAAGAAGAGTACGATGGTTTAAAGCTTAACCTTCACCCTCGTGCTAAATACTCAATCAACACTTTGCCAACCCCGGTTGAAAAAGTGCGCCTACTGATCGGTCCTGAAGGCGGTTTATCGTCTGAAGAAATCGAGATGACTCGAGAATACCAATTTGAAGAAACGCTACTCGGCCCTCGCGTTCTGCGTACCGAAACAGCGGCTCTGACAGCAATTACAGCCTTACAAGTTCGTTTCGGCGATCTTGGTTAAACGGAGAAAAATAATGATCAAACTCGGTATCGTAATGGACCCAATTTCGTCCATTAACATCAAAAAAGACTCTAGCTTTGCCATGATGCTTGAAGCGCAACGACGCGGCTATGAAATCCACTACATGGAAATGAATGATCTACATCTCGATCAAGGCGTTGCCATTGCAGATACTAAAGTGGTAGAACTAAAAGAAGATCCAAACGGTTGGTACGAGTTCAAATCAGAGCAAACTATCGAACTGTCTGAGCTAGACGCGGTGCTAATGCGTAAAGACCCTCCGTTTGATACTGAATACATCTACGCGACTTACATCCTTGAGCGTGCAGAAGAACAAGGTGCACTGATCGTTAACAAGCCTCAAAGCTTACGTGATTGTAACGAAAAGCTGTTTACAGCATGGTTCCCAGAGCTGACACCTACAACGATCGTGACGCGAAAAGCAGAAAAAATTAAAGAATTTCGTGAAAAACATGGTGATGTCATCCTGAAACCGCTTGATGGTATGGGTGGCGCGTCCATCTTCCGTGTGAAGGAAAACGATCCAAACGTCTCTGTGATCATCGAGACATTGACTAACCACGGTCAAAACTACGCAATGGCACAAACCTTCGTGCCAGACATCAGCAACGGTGACAAACGTATCCTAGTAGTAGATGGCGAACCTATGCCTTACTGTCTAGCACGCATTCCTGCTAAAGGCGAAACGCGCGGCAACCTAGCCGCTGGTGGTACTGGTGAAGCTCGTCCGCTAAGCGAAACCGACCTCAAAATTGCGCAAACCGTTGCTCCGACACTGAAAGAAAAAGGCCTTATCTTTGTTGGCATTGACGTAATTGGCGACAAGCTAACAGAAATCAACGTCACCAGCCCAACCTGTATTCGCGAAATTGAAGCAGCTTTTGATATCTCAATCACAGGCAAGCTGATGGATGCGATTGAGCGTCGAGTAAAAGGCGAATAACTCAAACTGTATTACAGTTAATAGAGAGCGTAGTACATTAACTTAAGCAAACTCATGCACATACCTAGATGGTAAACTGTATGATGTTTGCTTAAGGACATTTACGAGAGTTAAGGGTCAGTATGAGTATGAATCTCACAAATCACTTTTTGGTTGCCATGCCTGGGATGAAAGATCCGTACTTTCAAAACAGCGTGATCTACGTTTGTGAGCACAACGAAGACGGCGCTATGGGGCTGATGATCAATGCTCCTGTTGATATCACCGTCGGCAACATGCTCAAGCAGGTGGAAGTTCAGCCAGTACACCCGCGCCTATTTGAAGCCAGTCTAGATAGACCAGTTTACAATGGCGGCCCAATCTCGGAAGATCGTGGCTTTATTTTGCATAAACCCAAAGATTACTACGAGTCCAGCGTCCAAATGACCGATGACCTCGCGGTAACCACTTCGCGTGATATTCTGTCGGTGTTAGGAACAGAAGCAGAACCAAGTGATTACTTAGTGGCACTTGGCTACTCCGGTTGGAGTGCAGGCCAATTAGAAAGTGAGCTGGTCGAAAACTCTTGGCTCACCATTGAAGCGACGCCTGAAATTATCTTTAATACACCAATCAACGAGCGTTGGAAGAAAGCGGTCGAAAAGCTGGGCATCGACCCAAGTCACCTTTCAGCAGACTCTGGACATGCTTAGTCCAAATATACAGTTACATTAGATAGAGACACCTTATGTCACGCACAATTATGGCTTTTGACTTTGGAACCAAAAGCATTGGTAGCGCTATTGGCCAAGAAATTACTGGTACAGCTTCCCCATTAAAAGCCTTTAAAGCCAATGACGGTATTCCAAACTGGGACGATATCGAAAAGCAAATCAAAGAGTGGCAACCAGATTTGCTAGTGGTCGGTTTACCGACCGATCTGCATGGTAAAGACCTTGAGACCATAACCCCTCGTGCACGAAAATTTGCTAAGCGTCTGCAAGGCCGATACGGATTGCCAGTTGAACTGCATGATGAGCGTTTATCTACAGCAGAAGCTCGTGCGGAGTTGTTCAGCATGGGCGGCTACAAAGCCCTATCGAAAGGTAATGTTGACTGCCAGTCAGCGGTGGTGATTCTAGAAAGCTGGTTTGAAGCCCTTTGGGGTGAGTAAACACTTCAAGCACAATGAAAAAAGGTTGGCTCCTGCCAACCTTTTTTGTTTCTGGATTGGATTAATCCATATCGATCTTAACGTTCGCCAAACTGCCCGTAGAGAATGCTTCACCACGCTGCGTTTTCAACATCAAGCGCAGATCATTTGCCGAGTCGGCACTATGTAGTGCATCCTCTTCGCTGATCTTACCTTGCATCACTAACTTATAAAGAGATTGATCGAACGTCAGCATACCAAACTCATTTGAGCGAGCCATGGTTGACTTCAACTCATGTAAATCTCCGCGACGAATCAAATCCGACACACGTGGGCTATTTAGCAAGATCTCAAATACACCATGACGTCCCTGCCCATTTTTATCTCGGATCAGCTGCTGACCAACCACGCCTTTCAGATTCATCGACAAGTCGAACAAGAATTGTTCTTTTTGATCTTTCGGTACCAAGTGAAGAATGCGCTCTAAAGCTTGGTTTGCATTGTTGGCGTGCAACGTTGCCATACACAGGTGACCCGTTTCGGCGAAGGTCATCGCGTATTCCATTGTTTCACGGCTACGGATCTCACCAATCAAAATCATATCTGGTGCTTGGCGCAGCGAGTTTTTAAGCGCAACTTCATAGCTTTCCGTATCTAACCCAACTTCACGTTGAGTCACGATACAGCGCTTGTGTTCATGCACGAACTCGATCGGATCTTCGACCGTCAAAATGTGCCCGGTTTTATTACTGTTTCGATAGCCTGTCATCGCCGCCATAGTGGTCGATTTACCCGAACCAGTAGCACCGACCACCAGCACCAAACCACGCTTAGCTATCGCCAAATCTTGCAACACTAACGGTAACTTTAACTGCTCAAAAGTAGGAATATTAGTTTCAATACGACGAATCACTGCGCCTGGTAACTCGCGTTGAAAAAAGGCACTCACACGGAAGCGACCACAATCTCTCACAATGGCAAAATTCGACTCGCGACTTTTACGAAATTCCTGACGCCGATCTGGTTCCATAGCGCTGTCGAGTAATGCAGCCACATCGCTCTCGGTGAGTTTTTCCCCTTGCGGACGCAATTCGCCATCCACACGAAATAGAATTGGCGCTCCAACCGTGATGTAAAGATCCGACGCTTTCAGCGCCAGCATGCCTTCGAGAAATTTATCTAGATCCATCTTCCGTATTCACCATTATCTGTATGAACGTTACGAGAATTGCTGCACTTCTAATCCGATCTTACTATCGACCTCTTCACGAGCAACCATGCCTTGCGCCATTAACTGACGAGCATTTTGCTCCATGGTTTGCATGCCGTGAGCCGCACCTGTTTGAATGATCGAATACATCTGCGCGACTTTGTCTTCGCGGATCAAGTTGCGAATCGCAGGCGTTGCCATCATAATTTCATGGCATGCAATACGGCCACCACCATTACGCTTCAGAAGCTTTTGCGCGATAACCGAACGAAGGGACTCAGATAGCATCGAGCGAACCATATCTTTATCACTACCAGGAAACACATCGATAATACGGTCAATGGTTTTTGCCGCCGAGCTGGTGTGCAACGTCCCGAAAACTAAGTGACCCGTTTCTGCCGCCGTTAAGGCAAGGCTGATGGTTTCTTTGTCACGCATCTCACCAACCAGAATAACGTCTGGGTCTTCGCGCAATGCGCTGCGCAGTGCGTTTTGGAAACTATGGGTGTCACGGTGAACTTCACGCTGGTTAATCAAACATTTATTGTTGTTGTGAACAAATTCAATCGGATCTTCAATTGTGAGTACGTGCTTGTTGTGATTACGGTTAATGTAGTCAACAATGGCTGCTAAGGTCGTCGATTTACCTGAACCTGTTGGGCCAGTGACCAGAACTAAGCCTTTTTCAGCGTTCGCAATTTTTTTGAAGATCTCTGGCGCTTCTAGCTCTTCCAGAGTTGGAATGCTACTTGGAATGGTACGGAATACTGCCGCACAACCGCGAGATTGGTTGAAAGCGTTGACACGGAAACGGCCAACGTTATGCAACTCAAAAGAGAAATCGACTTCGAGTTTTTCTTCGAACTCACTGCGCTGGGCATCGTTCATGATTTCGAAAACCAAACGATGCACTTCTTGGTGTGTAAACGCTGGAATGCCTAGTTTTCTTACATCCCCATCAATACGAACCATTGGTGGGACACCTGCAGAAAGATGTAGATCCGAGGCATTATGTTTTACACTAAAATCCAGTAACTCAGTGATATCCATTTAAAATCCTTAAGTCTAAAGTACAGCTATGAGTAGTATTCAACAAAATATTGAACATATCACCTCTCAAATTCGATATGACGAGCAAAAATGTGGTCGAACTCCAGAGTCAGTGCAACTTCTAGCGGTAAGCAAAACTAAACCTGTCGAGGCAATTCTCGAAGCCTACCAAGCGGGACAAACCGCCTTTGGTGAAAACTACGTTCAAGAGGGCGTCAGTAAAGTTCAGCACTTTGCCGAGCATTATCCAGATAATCGAATCGAATGGCACTTCATTGGCCCGATTCAATCGAATAAATCGCGACTTGTTGCTGAACATTTCGATTGGGTTCACACCATCGATCGAACCAAGATTGCTCAACGCCTGAATGATCAGCGGCCAAGCGAACTTAAACCGCTACAAGTTCTGATTCAGGTTAACACCAGTGGTGAGGTATCTAAATCTGGCGTCACTGAAGCGGAAGTATTCGAGCTGGCGGAGTTGATTTCTCGCCTACCCAACCTCACTTTAAGAGGGTTGATGTCGATTCCTGCCAACGTGTCTGACTACGAATCACAACTCCGTGAATTTCAGAAGTTGGCTACGTTGAAGCAAACACTCGAAGCACAGTTCCCAGAAATCGATACATTATCAATGGGAATGAGTGGTGATATGACCGCTGCAATCGAAGCTGGTAGTACAATGGTTCGTATTGGAACCGCTATTTTCGGCGCACGAGACTACAGCTAAATCAACAAAACGCTCACTCGCGACATAAGTTATGTCGTCAATCGTTAGAGCGTAAATGCGCAATCATCTTACTCGCCAATAGGAGCAGTAAGTAACAGCGGCGCCATTATACACCTGGGCGCACAACAAATTCTAAATATCATGATGGAAATCAGACAAATGGAACATAAAAAAATCGCCTTCATTGGTGCTGGCAACATGGTGAGAGCCATTGTTTCAGGCTTGGTTGCTAACGGATACCCAGCGCAAAACATTACCGCGACAGCTCCTTCAGAGGCTCGCCGCCTTCTGCTAGAACAAGATTTTGGCATCCGTACCACCAGCGATAACATCCAAGCTGCGACCGAGGCGGATGTGGTGGTATTGTCTGTAAAACCGCAAATGATGGCTGATGTCTGTAAACCACTGCAATCGATCGATTTCACTAATAAACTGGTGATTTCTATTGCCGCAGGCATCAACTGTTCTCGATTGGATGATATGCTAGCCACCAAATTGAACTTGGTTCGTGTTATGCCAAATACGCCATCACAACTTGGGTTGGGTATGAGTGGGTTATTCGCACCAACTCATGTAACCGAGCACGACAAAGCTTTTGCCGCAGAGTTAATGGAAGCGGTCGGTAAAGTATGTTGGGTTGAGCAAGAGTCAGGTATCAATAATGTGATTGCCGCAGCGGGCAGTGCTCCAGCATACTTCTTCCTGTTTATGGAAGCGATGCAAGCAGAAGCGATTGCGCAAGGCTTTGATAAAGAGACCGCTCGACTATTGGTTCAGCAAGCTGCACTGGGCGCGGCTAGTATGGTGGTTAGCAACCCAGAAACTGAGCTATCGACCCTGCGTGAGAACGTAACATCGAAAGGTGGGACAACGGCAGAAGCACTGCGTACATTCAACGAACATCAACTTTCAGATATTGTCGCTAAAGCCATGCAAGCGGCTGTGGCTCGCGCGGAAGAAATGGAAAAACTGTTTTAATTATTTGGATGAACTCCGTTTAGTATCATCCATCACTTGTTAAGGGTACCTTATGAATTCAATGAGTTTTCTCATCTCAACCCTATTTGACCTGTACATCATGGTCGTAATTTTGCGAATTTGGTTGCAAGCTGCGCGCGCAGACTTCTACAACCCATTCTCGCAATTCATAGTAAAAGCGACTCAGCCGGTCATTGGTCCATTGCGCCGCGTTATCCCTTCCGTGGGGAATATTGACCTAGCAACCGTGTTGTTTGCCTACGTGTTGTGTGTGCTTAAATTTGTCGTGCTTATCCTAATAGCTTCGAACGGTTCCGTCTCTTTCAGCGCTGACTTCTTATTCTTGGGCTTACTATCATTAATCAAAGCCGCAGGTGGCCTATTGTTCTGGGTACTATTGATCCGTGCAATTTTGAGCTGGGTAAGCCAAGGCCGCAGCCCTATCGAGTACGTATTCCATCAACTGACCGAGCCAATGTGCGCTCCAATCCGTCGTATTCTTCCGGCTATTGGTGGTCTTGATTTAAGCGTACTGGTGTTATTTATCGGCTTGCAGTTCGCGAACTTCTTAATGGGCGATATCATTGGTCCAATTTGGTTCCAGCTATAATGTCAGCTGCAGTTTGGCAAGATGGTGAGGACATCATCCTGAAGCTCTATATTCAACCTAAAGCTAGCCGCGATAAAATCGTTGGCTTGCATGGTGAAGAGCTAAAAATCGCCATTACTGCTCCACCTGTCGATGGCAAAGCTAATGCACACCTAACTAAGTTCTTAGCCAAGCAGTTTAAAATCGCTAAGGGTTTGGTTCACATAGAAAAAGGTGAATTAGGACGGCACAAACAAATTCGGATAGAATCGCCTACCCAGATACCGACAGAAATTAAAGCCATCATATGATGGCTTTTTATTTACGATTTTGTACCACACTTACTAATACCAACGACTGAGTACGCATTTTTTACCCCCTGACCAAGGTAAAATTGCAGCTATGGTTGTTTTATAACAAGTGCTTTGAGGAAGTAACAATGAGCAAATGGATTACCGCATTACTGATTAGCCTGTTGTCGTTACCAAGCTTCGCCGATCAGTTTAAAAATATGAAAGATATCGAAGTACACTATGTCGCGTTTAACTCAACATTCCTAACACCCAAAGTCGCACGTAGCTACGATATCAAACGTAATGGATACCTCGCTGTGGTTAATATTAGCGTGTTAGATAGAGCTTCATTGGGTAAACCAGCATTAGAAGCAAAAATTGCTGGACGCGCGAAGAACCTTATCGGCCAAACTCAGACCTTGACCTTTCGTGAAGTCAAAGAAGGCAATGCGATATACTATTTAGCCGAACTACCAATTACCCACGAAGAAACTTTTACTTTCGATATTGACGTAAAAGCTGGAAACAAAGGCTCAGGTAAGCTTAAATTCACCCAGAAGTTTTATGTTGAAGAGTAATTGGGTTGTGATGTTCCAAAAGCTTTTGGATCTTAGCAGGCTAAAAACCACTTATTAGTTAAAGAATATCTAGAGGAGAACGATTTGTTCTCCTCTATCACTATTAAAAGAGATTCCCATGAAAAAAATTGTGCTAGCAACTGGTAACCAAGGCAAAGTTCGTGAAATGGCAGATTTATTGTCTGACTTCGGCTTTGAAGTATTAGCGCAAAGTGAATTCAATGTATCGGAAGTAGCTGAAACGGGTACAACTTTCATTGAAAACGCAATCATTAAAGCTCGCCATGCCGCACAAGAAACAGGGCTTCCTGCCATTGCAGACGACTCTGGATTAGAAGTCGATTTCTTAAAAGGCGCTCCGGGCATTTACTCTGCACGTTACGCAGGCGAGAGCGCATCTGATCAAGAGAATCTAGAAAAATTGCTAGCGGCAATGGAAGGCGTACCAGAAGCAGAGCGTACAGCACGTTTCCACTGCGTATTAGTCCTCATGCGTCACGAGAACGACCCAACGCCTATCGTCTGTCACGGTAAATGGGAAGGCCGAATTCTAACTGAAGCTCACGGTGAAAATGGCTTTGGCTACGACCCTATCTTCTTTGTTCCTGAAGACAACTGTGCGTCAGCCGAACTTGAACCTGCACGTAAGAAACAACTGTCTCACCGCGGTAAAGCGCTCAAGTCGTTGTTTGCTCAACTGTCTGAGCAAGTGTCTCAGTAATCACGAGCGAATTAGACCATGTTAACGCCCCCAGCACTCAGCTTGTATGTACACATCCCTTGGTGTGTGCAAAAGTGCCCGTATTGCGACTTTAACTCTCACGCGCTCAAAACCGAGATTCCAGAAGAAGAGTACATCAGTGCCCTTTTAGAAGATTTGGATACCGACATTGAGAAATACCGACTTAACGAAGCGCCACGTCCACTGCATTCAATCTTCATTGGTGGTGGTACGCCGAGTTTGATTTCGGCAGAAGGCATCGAGCGTCTACTTAAGGGCATTGAAGCGCGTATTCCGTTCAAGCCTGAAATCGAAATCACCATGGAAGCGAATCCAGGCACCATCGAAGCAGAGCGTTTTGTTGGCTACCGCAAAGCTGGTGTAACGCGTATCTCTATCGGCGTACAAAGCTTTGAGCAGCAGAAGCTTGAGCGTTTGGGGCGCATTCACGGCCAAGACGAAGCCGTCAATGCTGCTAAGCTGGCGCACCAAATCGGTTTGAACAGCTTTAACCTCGATCTCATGCACGGCTTACCTGATCAAAGCATCGAACAAGCCTTGGCAGATTTGGACAAAGCGATTGAGTTGGCACCGCCGCACTTGTCTTGGTATCAGCTGACCATCGAACCAAACACCATGTTCTACTACAAGCCACCAACGCTACCTGACGATGATGACTTGTGGGATATTTTCGAGCTCGGACACCAAAAACTTGCAGCCGCGGGTTATGTGCAATATGAAATCTCCGGTTACAGTAAGCCGGGCTATCAGTGTCAGCACAACCTCAACTACTGGCGCTTTGGTGATTACCTTGGTATCGGTTGTGGCTCTCATGGCAAACTCAGTTTTACCGACGGACGTATTATTCGAACGACAAAGGTAAAACACCCGCGAGGCTATTTAGCGGCTTATCAAAATATGGTCAAACCTTATCTGCATACGGAACATGTCGTCGCGGATGAAGATCGTCCATTCGAGTTCTTTATGAACCGATTCCGCTTAATTGAAGCCTGTCCGAAGCAAGATTACGTGGACACCACGGGCTTACCGCTTAGTACGATTCAAGAAACCATCAACTGGGCGATAGAAATGGGCTACCTGAGTGAAACGCCTACCCACTGGCAAATTACTGAAAAAGGGAAGCTCTTCCTTAATGATTTGCTCGAAGCCTTTATGGCCGAAGAAAGCGAAGAGTAACGCAACCCAAAAACAAAAAAAGCCTCTCAATTGAGAGGCTTTTTATTTAGAAACTGTGCCGTCCTAAATAAGGTTGACACATTTCTAACATTAGAAAATTGAACGGCCAATTCGCTCTGAGAGCAGCTCAAGCGCCTTAGTACCCGCAAGCGAGTTACCTGAAGGATCAAGCTCTGGAGACCATACTGAAATGGTCATTTCACCAGGTACTACCGCGATAATGCCACCACCAACACCAGACTTACCAGGCATACCAACGCGATAAGCAAACTCGCCCGCGCCATCATACAAGCCACACGTTGCTAACAGTGCATTAAGTTGTTTGGTTTGCACAGGAGAAACTACAGGCTTACCCGTTTGTACCGATGTGCCCTTGTTTGCTAAATAGCTAAACGTTTTAGCCAAATCGACGCAACTCATCTTCAGCGCACAAGCGTGGAAGTAGTTTTGTAGTACTGGAATCACTTCATTTTCGAAGTTGCCAAACGAACGCATGAGATATGCAATCGCCGCATTACGATCACCATGCATCATTTCGGATGCCGCAACGACTTTGTCATACACAATATGGGTATCACCAGAAAGCTGACGCACAAATTCCAACAGGCGCTGACGAGGTGCAGATAAGCGAGTTTGTAACAAATCTGCCACTACTATCGCTCCAGCATTTATAAATGGATTACGAGGAATACCTTGCTCCATTTCTAGCTGGATTAGCGAATTAAATGCCTGCCCCGAAGGCTCTTTTCCCACTCGAGACCAAATTTCTTCTTGCTTGTACAAGCACATCGCTAACGTCAAGCTCAATGCTTTTGAAATAGATTGGATAGAGAAAGGTTCATCGGCATCACCCGCCTTAATAACCTCACCTTCGTTGGTGTATACCGCAATACCTAACTTGTTGCTGGGTACTTTTGCCAGAGCAGGAATGTAATCAGCCACTTTACCTTGGCCGATTAAAGGGCGTACTTCCGCCAAAATATCTGTCAAAATTTCCACTGTCGGTTTCATTCTCTACCTTCTATTTACAAGAGAACTCGTTGAGCTCAGAGGTAAAAAAAGCCAACGTGTCGTTGGCTTTTCCATAGGGTTCGTTCGACTCAAGTCGATTATGGTTTTACTGCCACAATAATATTGCGGTTGATAGATTGATCAACACGGTGAAGATAACCGATGTAAGGCTCTTCTGAAAGTACCTTCCAACCTTGCTCTTCAAATAATGCCGCGACATCTTTCCATTTCAATGTGAATTCATTGAAAGACAACACCACTGAACCTTGCTTTTTCAATACCACTTTCCATGCAGGCAGAGCCTCTTTTAAAAGCTCTAGTGGACTACGGTTCAGTTTGCTGTCCTTGGCATTTTTGCTGCCGTGCTGCACGCCATAAGGCAGATCAGACACCATCACATCAACTGAGTTCTTTTTCACGACTTGATCAGCGATACGAGTATCAGCCGAATACAGCTTCATAAACTGAAGATTGCCTTGGTTGTAATCTTCTTTATTTGCTGCAGCTTCAACCACGAAACCATCCGCCACTTTCTTGCCACCCGCAGTGCGCTTTTCTTTGCTCACTTTGTGCTTAAAGCGGCCATTCTTCATGAACTTAACAATAAAGGTCTGGATCTCTTGCACCCACTTGGCGTTGATCTCAACCCCTACCACGTTCAAACCGTGGATCAAGCCTTCAAATAAGGTTGTACCTTTACCACACATTGGATCCATTAAGGTCAGTTGTTCACTTCCCGTATTGGACGCACTAATGCCGATATTCACCATCAAACGGGTAAACTGCTCATTTGTTTTCCCGGTGTAGCGCAAAATCTGGCTCATGCTTTCCGGGAAAGTGTTAAATACGGGCGCTTGAACTGGTCGAAGTAAACCATCTTCGCGCACTTCAAATAGCGCATAGTAAATCGAAGAGGCTGCGATTCTTCGCGCCTGCTCATCGGTTAGCGCTTCCTGACAAGAAAACACCAACGCAGCAGGTAAGCCAACGTCTTTACTACCAATTTCTGTCACATCCACGCCTTGTGAAGCTAAAATTGCTTTTAGTTCAGAACAGGCAATGGTCATTGCGCTATCAAAGTAAATTCGGTTATGACCCGGATTCGCTAATATCGCGTAATGGTACATCCCATGAACTCCTCTGGTTACGCAATACGCTTATATTTGATATCCCAAACACCGTGACCAAGACGGTGACCACGAGCTTCAAACTTCGTTAGCGGGCGATCGTCTGGACGAGGAACGAAATCACCATCTTTAGCAATGTTTTCGAAACCTGGCGCTTGGTTCATCACTTCAATCATGTGCTCTGCGTAGTTTTCCCAGTCGGTCGCCATGTGGAAAATACCTTCATTAGGGATAAGCTTCTCACGCACCATTTCCGCAAAACCTAATTGAACAATACGACGCTTGTGGTGACGCTTCTTATGCCAAGGGTCTGGGAAGAACAATTGCAGTGTCGATAAGCTGCCATTTGGGATCATGTGTTCGAATACTTCTACCGCATCGTGACACATTACACGCAGGTTAGTAATTCCCGCTTCGCGAGCATCGGCAAGACAAGCACCAACGCCTGGGCTATGAACTTCGATACCGATGAAGTTTTTCTCTGGCGCGTTCTTTGCCATTTCAACCAATGAAGCACCCATACCAAAACCGATCTCAAGCACTACTGGGTTATCGTTGCCAAACACCTCTTTCCAATCGAGAAGTTCAGCTTTGAAGTCAATACCCATCGTAGGCCAGCATTCATTCATCGCGCTCTCTTGACCTTTAGTCAAACGCCCTTCACGGCGTACAAAGCTGCGGATTTTGCGGATCAGCTTTCCGTCTTCGTTGTATTCGTTAGTGGTTACTTCACTCATTGATTTTGCCTGCACATTGATTAATCAAAGCGGGGATTATCCAAAGAATTTACTTAGGTGCAAGTATTTGTTGAGCTCTTGGTCTATGGCAACCCAAAAGCAACGACACACCTCTTTATATCCCTACTGTTTATCCGTTGTACTTCTTGCCCATTATGTGGTGCAATTTTGCACCTAACCAATAATAGAATACAGAGCAAGTCGTGACACCTTTCGCCAGTGCCATCCTAGAATGGTATGACGCATATGGAAGAAAAGATCTTCCGTGGCAACAAAATAAGACCGCATACAGTGTCTGGTTGTCTGAAATTATGCTTCAGCAAACTCAGGTCACTACGGTTATTCCGTATTACCAACGTTTTTTGGAGCGCTTTCCAACCGTGATCGATCTTGCCAATGCTGAGCAAGATGAAGTCCTACACCTTTGGACTGGCTTAGGGTATTACGCCCGAGCCCGTAACCTTCACAAAGCAGCACAAGAGGTCGCCTCTACATACAATGGTGAGTTTCCTCTTGATATAGAGAAAATGAACGCCCTACCGGGGATTGGTCGCTCTACTGCTGCCGCCATTTTATCGTCTGTGTATAAACAACCACACGCGATTCTTGATGGTAACGTGAAGCGCACCCTATCCCGCTGTTTCGCAGTCGAAGGATGGCCAGGACAAAAAAAGGTTGAAAACCAGCTGTGGGAAATTGCCGAAACGCATACCCCACAAACGGATGTAGATAAGTATAACCAGGCAATGATGGACATGGGCGCAATGGTCTGCACTCGCAGCAAACCCAAATGTAGCCTCTGCCCTGTTGCTGATCTGTGTGTGGCAAAGCAACAAGGTAATGTGCTCGACTACCCGGGCAAAAAACCGAAGAAAGATAAGCCAATCAAGCAAACTCGTTTCGTGATGCTTCACCACAACACCGAAAATGGTCATGAGGTGTGGTTGGAGCAAAGACCACAAACAGGCATTTGGGGTGGCTTATTCTGCTTCCCACAAACCGAACATGTGGATGCAGAAAGCGACATTGAATTGCTACTGGATCAACGCGGCATTCAAGCCAGCAATATCAAACAGAAGCAAACACTGATTACCTTTCGTCATACATTCAGCCATTACCACCTAGATATCACGCCAATTTTGTTTGATTTATCAAAGCAACCGGACGTGATAATGGAAGGCAACAAAGGTCTTTGGTATAACTTATCTAAACCTGAAGAAGTCGGTTTAGCCGCGCCAGTAAAACTATTGCTGGAAACGCTACCCCACGAACTTCGTTAATTGAATACAAGGAGTCATTATGAGCCGCACTGTATTTTGTGCTCGACTAAAGAAAGAAGGCGAAGGTCTAGACTTTCAACTTTACCCTGGTGAACTAGGTAAACGCATTTTCGACAACATCTCGAAAGAAGCGTGGGCTCAGTGGCAACACAAACAAACCATGTTGATCAACGAGAAGAAACTCAACATGATGGATCCAGAACACCGCAAACTGATCGAAACAGAAATGGTAAATTTCCTCTTCGAAGGAAAAGACGTTCATATCGAAGGTTACACACCGCCGAGCGAATAAAGTCGCTTGAGTTAAACAATGACATCACAACCATTTGTGGTGTCATTTTTCTATTACCTTCAATAACTCTGATACTTATGAAAAAAATTGTCTTTATTGCTGCCGCACTTTTAATGGCAGGCTGTAGCCGTGAATTCGTCGAAAAGATTTATGACGTCAACTACGAGCCAACAAACCGTTTTGCCAATAACTTAGCTGAGCTACCAGGACAATTTGAAAAAGATACTGCGGCGCTAGATGCCTTAATCAATAGCTTTTCAGGCAATATTCAAAAGCGCTGGGGTAAAAAAGAAATCAAGTACGCTGGCAAGAGTAATTACGTTAAGTACATCGATAACTACCTTAGCCGCGCCGAGGTCGACTTTCGCAAAGGCGTGATCACGATAGAGACCGTATCACCGACAGAGCCCCAAAAACACCTAAAAGACGCGATTGTCACCACCTTATTAACACCAGACGATCCCGCTCACGTCGACTTATTCTCCTCTAAAGGTATCACGTTAGAGGGGCAACCATTCCTGTATAAACAAGTTGTCGACCAAGACAATAAGCCAATTCAATGGTCTTGGCGGGCAAACCGATTTGCGGAATACCTCATCGCAAATAAAATAAAAACCAAAAATGTAGATTTCAAGAAAGCGTATTACGTCGAAATTCCCATGGTTGAAGACCACTTTTCAACTCGCAGCTACCAATACGCCGATATCGTGCGTCGAGCTTCCAAGAAATACGACATTCCAGAAGACTTGATATACGCCATTATTAAAACCGAGAGCAGTTTCAACCCATACGCGGTAAGTTGGGCAAATGCATATGGCCTAATGCAAGTTGTACCTAAAACAGCGGGACGAGATGTGTTCAAACTCGTGAAAAAGCGCTCGGGCCAACCAAGCCCTGAATATTTGTTTAATCCAGAAAACAACATAGATACTGGTACTGCGTATTTCTATATCTTAAAAAATCGTTATTTAAGAGAAGTCCGCCACCCTACCTCTCTCGAGTACAGCATGATTTCAGCTTACAATGGCGGTACTGGAGGAGTTTTAAACACATTTCATCGCAGTGATCGCAAACGCGCAATGCAAGATCTTAATTCATTGCAACCCAACCAAGTTTATTGGGCGTTAACCAAGAAACACCCGAACGCAGAAGCGCGTCGCTACCTAGAAAAAGTTACAAATTTCAAAAAGGAATTTAACTCGAAGCAAACTTTGTAGTGACAGTTGAATAAAAAGCGTTCGAACAACCACTTTTTTGAAATTATTTAAAAAAAGTGGTTGACGCAACGCGGGAAAATCCGTTTAATAGCGCTCCGTTGCCCGGATAGCTCAGTCGGTAGAGCAGAGGATTGAAAATCCTCGTGTCGGTGGTTCGATTCCGCCTCCGGGCACCACAATTTGATTTGTTGGTGTCTTAACGAAATGTTATAACACGGACAAAAGCACAAAGAATAAAGTGTGCCGACTTAGCTCAGTAGGTAGAGCAACTGACTTGTAATCAGTAGGTCACCAGTTCGATTCCGGTAGTCGGCACCATTCTTTTGCCTCGATAGCTCAGTCGGTAGAGCAGAGGATTGAAAATCCTCGTGTCGGTGGTTCGATTCCGCCTCGAGGCACCATATTTGGTGCACTTGCTTCATAAGCAAGACACAAAAAAGAATAGTTCCTCCTTAGCTCAGTTGGTAGAGCGACGGACTGTTAATCCGCAGGTCGCTGGTTCGAGCCCAGCAGGAGGAGCCAATTTCTAGAATCTTACTTAAGTGAGATTTTAAAAACTGAAGAGATAATCTCTTCTAGAAAGAATACAGTGTGCCGACTTAGCTCAGTAGGTAGAGCAACTGACTTGTAATCAGTAGGTCACCAGTTCGATTCCGGTAGTCGGCACCATTCTTTTGCCTCGATAGCTCAGTCGGTAGAGCAGAGGATTGAAAATCCTCGTGTCGGTGGTTCGATTCCGCCTCGAGGCACCATATTTGGTGCACTTGCTTCATAAGCAAGACACAAAAAAGAATAATTCCTCCTTAGCTCAGTCGGTAGAGCGACGGACTGTTAATCCGCAGGTCGCTGGTTCGAGCCCAGCAGGAGGAGCCACTTTTAAAGCCGCATCACTTGATGCGGCTTTTTTGTATCTGCTTTATACGTCATTTCTCACTTTCCCATTTATCTGCACTTCATTTCTAAACATCAGCGAACATTAAATCCTTTCTTCAAAAACACTTATTTCACGCTAAAAATTTAATCCTCATCGTAATTTCAATACGCATTAGTATCCGAGCATATTTATCTTCACTAAGATGCCCGAGTTATTACATTTCTTCTTTTAGCTATGCCTTGCATAGTGATAACACTTTATTTGTGAGCTAAATATGAAACTAAAAACTCAAGCCTATTTATTATCTGCGATCATATTGCTAGCTCTCCTAGCTCTGACCGCAACGGGCTTATGGACACTTCGCGTCGCAAGTAACCTTGATAACAAAGCTCGAGTTACTGAGCTATTTAAAAGTGCGTACAGCATACTTACCGAAGTAGAAAAGATGGCTATCGAAGGCAAAATGCCGGAAGACGAAGCGAAAGCATTAGCCACTCGCCTACTTCGTAACAATATCTACAAAGACAACGAATACGTTTATGTCGCAGATGAAAATATGATGTTCATCGCCGCACCACTAGACCCTCAACTGCACGGAACCAGCTTCCATGACTTTAGAGATGGCAGTGGTAATAGCGTAGGCCAACTCATTCTAGATGTATTGGGGCACAAAACAGGTCAGATCGTTGAATATACCTGGAGCCAAAAACAAGCAGATGGCAGCATTGAAGAAAAACACTCGATAGCAGAAAAAACACCACACTGGGGCTGGGTTGTCGGTACAGGTATTGGCTTTAATGAAGTTAACGCACGTTTTTGGTCGACAGCACAATGGCAGCTTGCGCTGTGTCTGATTATCGCGGGAAGTATTCTAAGTGGCCTGATCATTTCGATTCGCAAAATGCTTAATCTACTTGGAGGAGAGCCTAACGACGTGCGCAAAGCAGTTCAAGCTGTCGCTCAAGGAGACATTCAGACCAGTTTTGATACTGTGGCACCGAGAGGAAGTATCTATCGTGCCGTGCAAGATATGAGTCAATCACTAGCTACTATGGTGACAAACCTAGAGAAGTCTATGCATGCACTGCGCGCAGAGTTGTTTGCCGTAGAGGCTCGATCAAATACGATTGCCGATCTTACCGTATCTCAGCAGCAATCAACGGCGATGATTGCCACTGCGATGACTGAAATGGCATCTTCAGCCAACCATGTTGCCAATTCAGCAAGCGACACCGCAAACAATACGGACGAGGCAGACAAACAAAGCCAACATACTCAGAAACTCATTCATAACACGGTTAAAAACATTCAAGGTTTAGCTTCTCAATTAAATACTGCGAGTAAAGCGGTCGCCGATCTAGATCAGGATGTAAATAATATTGTAAAAGTGCTCGATGTGATTGGTGATATCGCAGAGCAAACAAACCTATTGGCACTCAATGCAGCCATTGAAGCAGCACGTGCTGGAGAACAAGGCCGAGGCTTCGCAGTCGTTGCTGATGAGGTACGCAACCTAGCAGGACGCACACAAGACAGCACAAAAGAGATTCAGTATATGATCTCCAATCTGCAAGAAGGCTCTCGCAATGCCATTCACACAATGGAAATATGTGCAGAAACCAGTGAAAGCACTGTTACAGAGTCTAAGAATGCCTCTGAAGCTCTACAGCAAATTGTAACGGCGTTAGAATCTATCACCACAATGAGCCAGCAGATCGCTACTGCTGCCGCTGAGCAGACGCAGGTTAGCGATGATATTGCGCTACGCATAAACCTTATCGATGAAAGCGGAGGCCAACTAAACTCTGTCGTAACCGAGAGTCAATCAAGTACTCAAAGTTTAGCTTCACTAGCGAATGAGCTAGAAGGTTGGGTAAACAAGTTCTCAGTAAAGCACTAGTTTAAAGTCAATTGTTCAATAAAAAGCACGTTTTCAGACGTGCTTTTTTGTTTTTATCGCCTTTATTTTGCAAGTGAATACACTATCAATGTTAAAACATCGCTTAAAGCATGGCGCATTGCTGCTAAAAACGCATAAAAACAGCCCACTCCGAGCACAAATTCATCAAACGATATTTTATTTTAATTTTATTGTTGACCTGAAAGCCGAAAAGCCTTTTAATACACCTCGTCGCCCGGATAGCTCAGTCGGTAGAGCAGAGGATTGAAAATCCTCGTGTCGGTGGTTCGATTCCGCCTCCGGGCACCACAATTTATTAATTGTTGGTGCTTAGCACGAACAATGTTAAAGAATAAAATGTGCCGACTTAGCTCAGTAGGTAGAGCAACTGACTTGTAATCAGTAGGTCACCAGTTCGATTCCGGTAGTCGGCACCA
>NZ_JAWOVT010000004.1:0-403595 GCF_033340055.1 Vibrio sp. 1580 | reverse complement strand
GTTGAAAGCACCGGTCTTGAAAACCGGCATACGTTAATAGCGTATCTAGGGTTCAAATCCCTATCTCTCCGCCACTTTTAAAAAAACCGCTGTTCTTACAGCGGTTTTTTTGTATCTGCTGTTTTTTAACCGCTGTTATCGAAACTTCTAATTGATTTTTCTCTAGCTCTTTCTCCAAGTTTTTGCGTACCTACTTTGGGTTTAGTTTACGCAGTAATACCTTCAATCGAAGACATTTCCATACGTCTCATTTGGGCTTCAAATAGAGCTTTCTTAAGTCTCAACGTGGGATGCTTAAACGCATTTTGATAGAGTTCCAGTCTAAATACTGCGGATGCACTTGGAGAAAAAATGAAGCTACTTTACTGGTTAGATGAATGGCAAGCTCTTACTCAACAAGAACAAGAGATGGCTTTACCTATCTCTGGCTACGATTTACTTGATGATGTGTTTGTGAAGTATGAACTCGTCGATCTTAACAAGCCATTGTTGTTTACATTTTCTCCTTCCGGTACTGATGTGCAGGTACAAGATTTAACTCCGGATTTTTCTCCTTGGGGCTACGAGCTCGGAATACAACAACAAGTAAACATTATTGCCTTTCAACATTTAGGACAAAGTAATTGGTTCCGTAGTCGGAATTTGATTTTCTTTCTGGATCAGCTATCTGAGTTGCTTCATCCCTTCAAATGTCGTTTGGGTTATGGGCAAAGTCGAGGTGGCTTTGCAATTGGCGCGTTCGCTAACTTGCTGAAACTAGAACATCTTTTGTTGTTTTATCCTGTTAGCACTAAAAATAAAGCGTTAGTGCCTTGGGATGATCGGCCGAGTACTGAGCTTGCTCAGCAGTTTGCTTGGGAAAGCGGCTACCATGATCGAGATTTGGGCAATGCCAAAGGTTATATTATTTATGACCCATCCAATCGCATTGATCGTCTTCATGCTGAACGTTATCCAGAGCTTACCCATTTAAAAGTCGTCGGTATGGGACACGGCACTCAATCCACACAATTAGATAAATTAGAATTTTTTAATCTGGTGGCGCAGGAGTTTGTTCGCCATCAAACCTTAGATATTGACCAATTTAATAAGCAAATTCACGCTTTGTTTTAAAAGAGGACTGATATCAGAGTCCCCTGTAACCAGGGGGAGATGATCACACACTAAAAACTAGATTTTTAACACAATTGCTAGGCGCAATTTAGATGGAGGATTAATGAAGTTACTGTACTGGTTGGATGAATGGCTGGCTCTTTCTCGTGAAGAACAGCAAACCAGGCTACCGATGTCCGGGGAGGACTTACTTGATGATGTATTTGTTAAGTATGAGTTTGTCGACCGCAATAAACCGTTGTTGTTCACCTTTTCCCCTGCTGGTACGAATCTACAAGTACAGGACTTACACTCAGACTTTGCGCCTTGGGGCTATCGCTTAGCCCAGAAACAAAAAGTAAATATTATTTCATTTCAGCATCTTGGGAAAAGTAACTGGTTTCGCAGCCGTAATTTGATTTTCTTTCTAGAGCAGCTATCAACTTTACTTGAGCCTTTTGAATGTCGTTTAGGTTATGGGCTTAGCCGCGGTGGTTTTGCTATTGGTGCCTTTTCCAATCTATTAAAGTTGGATCAAGTATTGATGTTTCACCCGGTCAGCACAAAAAACAAAGTTTTGGTGCCATGGGATGATAGGCCAAGTACTGAACTAGCCCAACAATTTGATTGGGAAGGAAAGTATCACGACCTTGACCTTGGCGATGCAAAAGGCTACATCATTTATGATCCAACTAATGAAATCGACCGCCTTCACGCCAAACGCTACCCAGAGCTCACTCACTTAAGAGTCTTCGGGATGGGACATGGTACCCACGCGACGTATTTGAATAAATTCGGTTTTTATAAGCAAGTGGCTGTAGACTTTATACGTTATCAGAAGATAGATATAGCGCAGTTTCGTCATCAGACTAAAACGCTGCGATTAAAAGAAGATTACTATCAGTGCCTTAACAAGGCGAATGCGAGTTCACAGCATCGTTTGAACTTACTGAGTACCGCTCATAATGTGTTAATTGAAGAAAAGAAAGAACATGTGAAGGAGCATCAAGCGCAAATCGATATTCAGCCACTTGTTGATATTGCGATGAAGCATGAGCATGACAATCCGCAAGATGCAGTACAACTTTTGGAAGTGGCTCAGCAGTTAGTTCCGAATGACCCCGTTGTGGAGCACAAGTTGCAGCAACTGTCGTAACGTTGAGATGTAATGCGGACGATATTGGTCGAAATAGGTCAGTGGCTTTTGTCGCTGGCCTTTTTAATAGCTTATGGATTGATATTTCGATGAAATTTAATGAAGCAGTACAAAATAAAAAGCCCAAGCAAATGCTTAGGCTCCATAAATGTTAATGCGAGTTTTAAAATTCTTTTGGCGCAAAGCCTGTCATCACATCAAGGCGAAGTTCTTTACCAACTTTTGTTAATGGGTGAACGATTACTAAGCCGCGTACGCGTTTTTTTAGTTTGCCTATGTCCGCTTGTTCTGCTTTGGTGATTTCACGAGAGAAAGGCATATCAAGTAAGCTTTTACGTTCTTTGTTCAGCTCATAGTTTTGCTTGTGCTTTAACTGGTTAAGCTTTTTGGTCAGCTGTTCTACTTCATCCGTGAACTTTGTAATCATTTCGTGATCACCACGAGAACGTGCCGCATCAAGTTTACGTTGGCATGTATCTAAACGGTTGTGCAGCTTTTGAATATCAGTTTTTATGCTCATGGTAATTTGGCTCAAATTTTAAATAGTCGAGGAGTATAGCATAGCTGAGATCACACGCTCTACTATACTTCTCGATTGTCTGGCTTTAGTTAATCAGTTCATTGCCCGATACGTTACCAGAGAAAAAGGCTTCGACGTTATCAAGCGTCACAGAGGCAATATTATTAAGTGCTTCGTGAGTCAAGAATGCTTGGTGGCCAGTAAACAGCACGTTATGACAAGCCGATAAACGGCGGAAAACATCATCTACAATGACATCGTTAGATTTATCTTGGAAGAATAAGTCTTTTTCATTGTCATACACGTCTAGGCCAAGCGCACCAATCTTACCTTGTTTCAACGCTTCTATCGCCGCTAGTGAATCTAGCAACTCGCCTCGACTGGTGTTAATGATCATTACACCATCTTTCATTTGCGCGAAGGCTTTTTCGTTCAATAAGTGATAGTTTTCTTCACTCATTGGACAATGGAGAGAGATAACATCCGCATTAGCGTAGATTTCTTCAAGCGAACAGTAACGGGCTCCCATTTCTAGTGCTAATGGATTTTCGTAGGGGTCGTAGCAAAGCAGTTCCATGCCAAGCCCTTTGAAGATACGCATCGTCGCGATACCAATCTTACCCGTACCAATAACACCAACAGTTTTTCCGTAAAAGTTAAAGCCAACAAGACCTTCTAGCGAGAAGTTGGCGTCACGTGTGCGTTGGTAGGCCTTGTGAAGACGGCGGTTTAGGCACATCATTAAACCAACCGTGTGCTCTGCCACTGCTTCTGGTGAGTAAGCAGGAACTCGAACCACTTGTAAGCCTAGTTCTTTGGCTGCTTGTTGATCAACTTTATCATATCCCGCGCAGCGCATAGCAATAAGCTTGGTCCCGCCCAGAGAAAGCTGTTTAAGGACAGGAGCTGAAAGATCATCATTAACAAACGCACATACAACATCACTGCCGTGCGCCATCTTGGCTGTTTTTTCGGTTAGTCGGAAGTCGTGATAGTGAAATTCAAAATCGCGGTTATTTTTAATTTTATTAAAAGAGGCTTCGTCGTAGGATTTTGCACTAAAAAAAGCAATGTTAATCATGGTTCCCTCTCAAAAAGTGCGGACTTTATAAATAAATATGCTTATAAAGTAATGCAACTTAGCCGCAATGAATAGAGAAATCTTCTCTTTGACTTTTGTTGTATCAAATAACAATAAGAAGTACGCCTTTCAGCGAGTGCTATCTTACGGTTCCGCATTAGATACTGTTTGCTTTACGAGCATTAACTGACTAGCATTATCGCTCTTTTCTTGTTCACTTTATTAGCTTAGGCGTTACGACAATGTCAGTAAAATGGTGCTCTATGTTCTTGTGTTGTATGTTTGCTTCTGGCACTCACGCAGCTGTTGACCTCGTTAAAGTCGACAAGTCTAAGCGTCGAATGTATTTGATGGAACAAGGAGCAGTGCTAAAAGAATACCGAATTGCTTTAGGAGCGAACCCTCAAGGACATAAACAAGAAGAGGGAGACAATCGCACGCCAGAGGGCGAATACACTCTAGATTATGTTATAGAGGACTCTGCTTTTTATCGTTCTGTGCATATCAGTTACCCTGATGCGATTGATGCGTTGGAAGCGAAGCGCCGAGGTGTATCCCCTGGAGGGAACATCAAAATTCATGGCTTAAAAAACGGTGAGAGTCAGTTGCCGATTTACATCCAAAGTTTTGATTGGACTAATGGGTGTATTGCGATTACCAACGAGGAGATGGATGAATTTATCCAGCTTGTCGAGATGGGGACACCAATTCAGATTGAGTGGTAATAAAAGGTCCCCTTTAATGTTCTGGCTCTTATAGGCTATGGCATAAAGCGCTGTGGATGATCACTAAAAATACCGTCTAATTGAGGTAGGTATTTCAGTTTATTTGGATTGTTCACCGTATAGCACATCACTTTGTAACCGGCTTGTTGGAGTTTGTTTATCTGGCGAGTACGAACCCAGTTAATGTTTAGGTTGCAGCTATAGGCACTAACTTCTTCCAAAAGGCGTTTATCTTTTCTCGTAAAGAATTCACTTAACACACCCAATCGGTAGCCACTGCAGTATTTGTGCATCGCTCTAATGACGTCATGACTAAAGCTGGATAGGAGTACATTCTCTTGCGGCATTGGACTTTTTGCTAACGCATTGGCTAGAGTCTGCGCCACTTCTTCCGCTGGATGGTTGTCTACTTTAACTTCAATATTCAAGTTAAGCTTATTCTCAGTAGCTAAAGTGAGCAGTTCATCTAGTGTCAAGATCTTCTCGCCTGAAAAGTCTGTGCTAAACCAACTACCGAAATCTAATGCTTTTAACTCTTCCAGGGTGAGCTCATCAACACGCCCTTGTCCATTGCTGCATCGATTGACGGTATGATCATGGCAAACCACTAAAACATTATCTTTGGTAGGCTGTATATCCACTTCCACCCACTTTAATCCCAGGTCAATGGCTGCTTGAATGCTTATTTTTGTATTCTCAGGGTATGAACCTGCCACGCCACGGTGACCAATTAATAACGTTTCCATTCGCTTTATCTTTTGCTTTGCGGTTGCCAGATTGTACTCGTTTTTTCTATGAAGATATATCTAGGTGCATATTGTTAGGAACCTTTAGTACAAGTGAACATTAAACTCTAATTAGTACGTTGCTGCTTCTTGGACTGAGTCCTGTGGACTTAAAGCCTTAGAGTGTGTAGTTGTTTAATTGGTAAATGAGTAATAAAATGCGAACCATTTTTATTTGAATGGTGAGTGGTAATGTCACGAGTTTTGATAGTCGATGATGACGTTCCTTTGTGTGAGCTGTTAGAAGCGGTTTTGCAAGAGGAGGGCTACATCGTATCTTCTGTGCATTGCGGTGAAAGTGCGCTGCAATATATGGAAAAAACGCCTGTAGATCTTGTATTGCTTGATGTCATGTTACCAAACCTTAACGGCATGCAAGTTGCTCGTAGGATCTGTCAGCGCTTCGCGACACCTATTCTAATGCTTACCGCTCTCAACGATGAAAACTCGATGCTTGATGGTTACCAAGCGGGGGCCGATCAGTATATCGGAAAGCCCTTTAATGTCGCTGAGCTTCTAATGCGCATCAAAGCGATTCTTCGTCGTGTTGGCTTGGAACGTCAACGTCAGACGATGTGTAGTACCGTTCAAACGATCAGCGACCAGCTTAATAGCTTACCCCTCACAAGTACGGAAGCTGAACTATTGAGCTACTTGGTAAAAAACCAAGGAGTCGTGATTTCAAAAGCAGAGCTTCAAACTGAAGTGTTAAAGAAAGAGCTGAGTCCTTTTGATCGCAACCTTGATATGCACATCAGTAACATACGTCGCAAGTTAGTTGAAGCGGGGCTTTCCAAGCAACATATCAAAACCTTCCGTGGCAAAGGTTACAGTTATTTAGAGGCTGTAAACCGTTAATGAAGCTCCGATGTCCACCTTTTATTGCAAAACGTAAAGATAGCTTAGCGTTCAAGTTATTTAGTTGCATGACCGCAATTGTCATTAGTATTTTGGTCGTGCAATCCTTAGCGGAACAAGCTCTGGTGAAAGCCATGTTGAAAGTGCCCGATAGTGTACGAGAAGAAATGCTAGACCTTGCACATCAAGCCAATGTATTGATTGAGCACGGAGACATGGACGAACTTGCTGACTGGGCAAATGCGCAAAACTTTTATTTATTTGTGTTGAATGAACATCAGCAACCAGTTACGCACCGTCTGATGCATCCGCACTTCGAGTTCAAACTTCAATTTAAGAGAAGCATCGATGATCAACTTGAGGGGAAAGTGAATCGCCCCATCATCAATATTCCTTTAGTTCATGGCAATACTTTAGTGATTCAATTGCCACATCGACTGCACCCTGCAAATGACTTCATTCTGTATTTCTCTATTCTCAAAGTCGTGATTGCAGTGGTTATTTTGGCGCTCTTTTCGCTGCTAATGGCACGTAACTTACAGCAACCATTGGATCGATTGAGAGAAGCAAGCAAAAAGCTATCTAATGGCGATTTTAATGTCAGTGTCGTGAAAGAGCTGAAGTCGAGCACGCGTGAGTTTAACGAGTTAGCGCAAGATTTCGATCACATGACGCAACAGATTCATTCTCTCGCTGAAAAGCAGCGACTGCTTATAAGAGATGTCTCTCACGAATTGAGAACGCCGTTAGCGAGGCAGAACTTGGTTCTGCATCTTTTGCGAAAGCGTGTTGGAGAAAGTGAGCAAAGTCTAGTGACAAGGCTAGAAGATGAAGCAAAAGAGCTAAACCATTTGATCAGCGATATATTGGAGTTCAGTCGCTTGGAAAATGCGCGCTTCGACAAAGCCACGAAACGCTGTGATTTAGAAGTTTTGCTCTCCCCGCAAGTAGAGCGTTGCAAAATAGATTTGAAGCCAGAACAGACGTTGTCTTTCCGCTCAGAAGCTGTATGTGCTAAAGCTTTTTGTGAAGAAACGCTCGTCATTCGTTGTTTGAACAATCTTATTGGTAATGCCATTAAATATTCAGGACAAGCATCTCAGATAGAAGTTTCTCTGGAAAATTATGTCAAAGAAGGGCAGCAGTTCACCATAATGTCAGTATCTGATGATGGTCCTGGTATTCCAGATAACAAGCTGGTCGATATTTTTGATCCGTTTACACGCTTAGATGCTTCTAGAGATAAAAAGCTTGGTGGCTACGGTTTAGGTCTTGCGATTGTCAAAGAATCCATGCGTATTATGGGTGGAGCAGTTACGGCGAAAAACCGTGAGCAAGGTGGTCTGAGGGTTACTTTAGTGTTCAAGCAATAAGTATGATTAAGTCGTAATTTTTGTGACTAATATCACATTGTCATAGCGCGTAATCAGAGAGTACTTTACAAAAGTTTGCAAATGCAAAGAATGTAAATTTAATGCAAATGGTAATACTTATCACTTATATTCACCCGCGAAATAATTAAGAGGGAATCGCATTCAACAAGTATGTGGCCCGAAAAATAATAATCGGAGTGAAAGGATATGTTTACTAAGAGCCATTTGGCGTTAGTGATCGGTGCGGTGTTAGCAACACCTGCAGTGGCGGAAGTTCAAACAGACGAACATGTAGTTGTAGAAGGTCGAGAGTTCGGCTACAAGGCGGATATAAACAGTACAGCAATGCGCATGGAAATGACGCAGCTGGAAACGCCGGGACAAGTAGCGGTTATCGATGAAACGGTAATTGATGAGCAGCGTGCAAGTACACTTGGTGAAGTGCTACGTAACGATGCAAGTGTTAGCGCGGGTGGTACAAGCCGTAACCGCGAACGTTTCTCTCTACGTGGTTTTGAACTTAGCAGTTCAGACGGTTTTCTTCGTGATGGCCGTCAACACTGGTCACACTACCGTCAGCCAATTGAGCTTTTAGAGCGTGTTGAAGTGCTTAAAGGTCCATCAGGTCTGCTATACGGTAAATCTGAGCCGGGTGGCTTGGTAAACATGGTTTCGAAAAAACCAACAACTCAAACACAAGCAAGTTTGAGTCAAGATCTAGGTTCGAATGATCACTCACGCACTGTGCTTGATGTGAGTGGCGCGCTAAATGATGCAGAGACACTGCGAGCGCGCGCAATTTTTGCCAAAGAAAGCTACGGCTCTTGGCGCAGGTACGGTGATGGCACTGAGCCTAAAACAGATCGTACGGTAGCGGGCCTAGTGGTTGAGTACGACATCACCGACAACTTTATGGTATCGGCTCATTACGATCGCACGAAAGACGATGGTAGCGTAGACTCTGGCGCATACATTGTTGATGGCAAAGCGGTTCGCGGTGATAAGTACATTTGGGATGCGCAGTGGTCTGAAATTGATAACGAAGTAGAAAACTACGGTGTCGATATTAATGCGCAAGTCACGGATAACGTGAACGTAAAAGCAGGTTACAACCGTCAAGACTTTAAGCGTTTTGATGTGGAGTCTTACCCAGGTTTCGAAACTTATGACCAAGATACTAAGATCGACCATTCTGGTAACGAACGCAAAGATAATTGGGTGTTTGATACTGCATATATAGATGTGACGACGGACTTTTCTCTGTTTGGTACAGATAACACGTTTTTGGTAGGTGCGAACTATCTAGAGTATACCTATGACCGTTTCCAAAAGTATTACAACCCTATAAGTATAGAAGCCGGTCAGACAGTGCCTCGTCCTGGGTACTCTGGGAAAGTTAAACAGTCCACAAGCGAGCACGATACTTGGGGTATCTACGCGCAAAATATGATGACGATTAATGATTACTGGCAAGTGCTTGCAGGTGTTCGTTATGACGAAAAGCGTGATGATGACCTGACCGAAAACCAGGTTTCTCCAAAATTTGGTGTAATTTTCCACCCAGCGACGAATGGCTCGGTTTACGTTCAGTACTCTGAAAGCTTTATGCCGCAAGGTGAAGTCAGCAGTGGTCGTGGCAAAAAGTATATCAATGATGGTGAGAAGCTAGACGCAGAGCGTGGTATCTCTTACGAGATCGGAACTAAGTGGGAACTGTTTGATCAGCGCTTATTTGTATCTGGTGCTGTGTTTGATATCACGTTAGAGAACATCTCGCTGGATGTTGAAAGCGGCAAAGACGCGGGCGGCAATCTCCTACACAAGAAAACGCAAGGTGGTGAGCAAGTTCACAAAGGTGCTGAGTTAATGGCTCAAGGTTTTGTGACCCCAGAGTTGTCGCTAACGGCTTCTGCAATGTATTTGGATGCAGAGTTGACGAAAGCGGATAAAAAATTCGAGGGTAACCGCCCTGTAGACGTGCCAGAGTTCTCGGCAAGTCTATGGTCTAGCTACAAGGTTCAAGACAACACTAACTTAAACCTTGGTTTGATTTATGAAGGTGATCGCTACGGTGATGCAAAGAACACCTTCAAGAAAGATGGCTACGCTCGCGTTGATATGGGCGTGTCATACAAACATAAGTACGATGAAAACTTGGATATCATTGCTCGATTCAATGTCGAGAATTTATTCGATACCGACTACTTCGCAGGTGGTGGTAGCACGAATAGCGAGCAAAAAGGTGCGAGTGGGGTTGTGGTTGGAGAAAGCCGCAACTACATGGCAACAATCCAGTTCAAGTACTGATAACAATTTGATTATTAGAGGGGAAGGGTAGTCTTCCCCTTTGGTCGTTTTTGGAACACAGAAATATAACTCGTATGAATCTAATGAAATCAAGTATCGCTCTGTTGATATCATCGGTTTTGATTCCCGCTCACGCGGCGAACTTAAACGATGCACAAGCTGTGCAGAGTAAAACAAACCAGTCGTCGGCGGTAAGCCAAAAACGTATTGATGCAAGCGCAGAAAAATCACTTACTCTAGAAGCTGAAATTGAGCAGCTGCAAGAGGAAGTCGGTAACTTGAAGATTTATCGCGATCATCTTGCAAGCCTTGTTGAAAGTCAAAATCAAGAAGTTGATAGCTTGAACGAGCAAATTGAGCAGATTGCTCAAACTCGTCAAGGTGTCGTGCCTTTGATGTATCACATGCTTGAGGGCTTAAAAGTGCTCGTCGCTAACGACAAGCCTATACGCAAAGCGCAACGTGAGGAGCGAATTGCAAAGCTGGATTCCATGATGACGCGTGCAGACGTTGCGGATGCAGAGAAGTTTCGTCGTATTTTAGAAGCGTACCAAATTGAAATGGATTACGGCACCAAGCTTGGCGTTTACCAAGGCAAGATTAACCTAGGTGACAATGAAGCTGTGGAGGCGGACATTCTCTATTTAGGCCGTTTGTCTTTGGTAGCGCGTAGCTTATCTGGTGACACATTTTGGAGCTGGTCACAGCAACAACAAGCATGGCAACAAGTGGGTTCTGAGCAAAAATCAGAGCTAGACAAAGCGTTCGCTATGGCGAATAAACAGATCGCGCCGAGTATGTTGACTCTGCCAGTGTCGTTAACCGCTGCGGAGGGCAAATAAATGATGAAAAAATGGTTATCGGTTGCATTAATCTCGACAGCCGCATTAATGCCTTATACAACTTTTGCTAGTGATGCGTTGTTACAAAAGGCGCAGCAAGAAAATCGTCAACAGCAATCGCACAATGTCGCGCGTGAATCAGGTTTTAAGCAAACAGAGCAAGACCTACAGGCTATAAAGAATAAATTGGTGGCAGAGCGTGCTGCTCTTCAAGCAGAGGCGGACTCATTAAGTGTTACCTTCGGTGAAAATGAAGCAGAACTGGCACAGCTAGAAGAAAAGTTGCGTCTAGAAACCGGGAGCCTAGGTGAGTTATTTGGCGTCGTTCGCCAGAACGCAAAAGAGCTAGAGTCTGAGCTAAAAAGCTCAGTAACCGGTGTAGATGCAAACTCATATCAGAAAGATATCGATGCTATTGTTGCGGCTAAATCACTGCCAACGTTGACCCAACTTCAGGCGATGTGGCGCAGCATGGAAGAACAAATCAAAGCAAGCGGTGAAATGGCAAACGTCTCTTTCACACTGCTAAATGGCGAGGGTCGTGAACAAACGGTTAGTGGTGTTCGTCTTGGTTCTATGGCGCTGCTGGATGACACTGGCTACGTTAAGTGGAATGGTCAACGCGGAGATGCGGTAAACTATCTTCGTCAGCCTGAAAGCGGTCCAACAGCGAATACTATTTCCTCTGGTGACATTGATGCGCTTGTCATAGATCCGTCACGTGGCATTCTTCTTGAGCAGCTCGCAAACTCACCGACTTTGGCTGATCGCCTAAATGCGGGTGGCGTTGTCGGCAAAATCATCCTTGGTTTATTGGCTATCGGCCTATTGATTGCGCTCGTACGTGGTGCATCTCTGATGATTTCGCGCCAGAAAATCATGAAGCAACTGAAAACCCCAGCGCAGCCAGGAAACAACCCTTTGGGTCGCGTGCTTGCGGTATACCAGAAAGACAAGCATCGCAGCGTAGAAGCGTTAGAACTACGTCTTTTGGAAGCCGTTGTTGATGAGCAAACCCACCTAGAAAAAGGGTTGTCGATGCTTAAGCTTCTTGCTGCTCTAGCTCCTATGCTTGGCCTACTAGGCACGGTAACGGGTATGATCGAAACCTTCCAAGTCATCACTCAATTTGGTAATGGTGATCCGAAAGTAATGGCGGGTGGCATTTCGATGGCACTTGTGACTACCGTACTTGGCCTTGTTTCAGCCATGCCTTTGCTATTAGCGCACAACGTATTGAGCTCTCAAGCAGAAAATATTCGCAGTATCTTAGAAAAACAAGGCATCGGTTTAGTTGCAGAACAAGCTGAGCGTGATATGCCGAATAACAAAAGTCACTCTAACACCTTAGCGGAGAACGCAGCGTAATGGAGCAGATCCTACTCAGCACATTGGGTTTGATCAGTGAGGATTGGGCCACAACCTTGATGAGCTTTATGCAGCAAGGTGGTCAAATCCTATGGTGGCTGGCCGCCGTCGTGGCGGTGTGCTGGCTGTTGGTTATGGAGCGAGTTATTTATCTCACAACGGTTTTCCCTGGGGTAAAAAAACAGCTTTGTGAGCAGTGGCACGCAAGATCAGAGCACCACTCTTGGTACGCGCATCAAATCCGTGAAGGATGGATTGCAAAAGCGCAAATCGAACTACGCCAAAACCTATCGACTATTAAGCTACTTGTGGCGGTTTGCCCAATGCTAGGGTTGTTAGGGACGGTGACAGGCATGATTACGGTGTTTGACGTAATGGCATCGCAAGGCAGCAGCAATCCGAAATTGATGGCTTCTGGTATCTCACTTGCTACGCTGCCAACCATGGCAGGTATGGTAGCAGCGCTTGCGGGCATGTTTATTCATGCTCGCCTTAGCAAAGTGTGTGAACGAAAAGCTATCCAGTTAGAACAATCTTTAAGGAGTCAAAAGTGAGACTCGGACGCAGACCTAACCAACAAGATGAAGCTCAAGTCGATTTAACCTCGATGCTTGATATCGTCTTCATCATGTTGATCTTCTTCATTGTGACCAGTTCGTTTGTACGTGAATCCGGTGTAGAAGTGAATCGCCCCCAGGCTTCTAATGTAGTAAGTCAAAAAGACGCGGGCATTTTTATCGCAGTAACGGCAGCGAATGATGTGTACATTGACAAACGAGTGGTTGATATTGAGCGTGTTGAGGCCTCTATTGAGCACCTGTTACTTGATCAACCTGATGCCTCGTTAGTTATCCAAGCTGACGAGCATGCTTACAATGGCACTGTCGTGAAAGTGATGGACGCTGCAAAGGCGGCGGGTGTGAAGAACATTGCATTGGCGGCGGAGAAACCTTAATGGGCAGGCTGTTACTTGCACTACCAGCATCACTGTTAATTTCTGTGAGCTTGTTTAGCTTTATGGCGTGGATGGTTGATAAAGGCAACCAGCGTGCACCAGAAGCTTCAGAAGCCGTTCGTTTTGATATGGTGATGGTAGAGAATGAAGCAGACGTGCAGCGTCGTCAACGTTCAGTGCCGGAGCAACCAGAACCACCTCAAGCGCCGGAGCCAATGGATCTATCTCAAGCTGATACTCAAATGGAACCAATGAGTCAGATGACGCCAGTCAGTGCTTTAGGTTTAAACACTGCCCTTGAAGGCATTGCGATTAGCGCCCCAAACTTGAAGGGAACAATGGGCAACCAGCAAGCACTGCCGTTGTATCGTGTTGATCCTCGCTATCCAAGTAAGGCGCTGAAACGTAGAGTGGAAGGTTATGTCATTATGCGTTTCACGATCGATGCAACTGGACGACCAAAAGATATTGAAGTGATCGAGGCTGAGCCCGAGCGCATGTTTGAAAGGGAAGCAATCCGTGCGCTTAAAAAATGGAAGTATCAGCCAAAAGTTGAGGATGGTGTGTCAATTGAGCAGTTCGGACAAACCGCTAAAGTGGAGTTCAAGTTAGCCAAATGATGAAAAAATTCTTAATCGGTACGGTATTAAGCCTGAGTGCACTCTCAACCATTGCCAGTGAGTTAAGCCAATACACCGCAGCGAGAGTTCAACGAGCACATAACTTGGCTCAAGAAGAGAAACTGAAAGAAGCGATTTCATCTCTTGAGGCTATGGAGCTTTCTCGTGGATATGACCAAGCTTATGTCGCTCGAATGTTGGGTATTTTTTACTGGCAGAACGAGCAAACTCAAGCGGCGATTAAGCAACTTGAGTTGGCAGTCAATAGTGGTTTGCTACAAGATGAGCAAGCATGGCAAACCCGAAAAATGTTGGCTGATATACTACTAAACGAGCAACGTTTTTCTAAGGCTTTACCTCATTACTATGCCTTGAGCAAAAACATTCCTAAAGGTCAAAAAGCGCATGAGCTATGGCTGCGTATTTCCCAATCTCATTATCAACTGAGTCAGTGGCAAAAAGTGCTTTCAGCAATGGCTCGTTATGAGAAATTTGGTCAGCCAGACAAGCTTGGCGCATTGTCGATAAAGCTTTCTGCTGAGCTAGAACTGAAAAAGTGGAAGCCGGCAATCTCGACCATCAAACGCTTAATCGTGATTGAACCTGAGCGAATTGAATGGTGGCGTCAGCTTGTTGCTCTATACCTACGGGTTGATGACAACAAACGTGCCCTAGACTCTTTGGCGTTGGCAAAACTGAAAGGGTTACAACTTAGCCAAGATGACTTAAAGCTGCTGGCACAATTGTACGCGAAACGAGGTATTCCTGAGAGAGCTGCGTTGGTGATGAACGAGCTAGAGGATGTAAACTCGAATAGTAAGCTAAAAGCTCAGCAAGCAACGTATTGGCAAATGGCAAAAGAGTGGGAAGAGTCTATTGATAGCTGGCGTATTGCAGCTCAGCTAGATAGGCAGTATTACTGGAACTATTCTCAACTGTTGGTGCAAGAAGGCCATTATAAAGATGCCATTGCCGCGCTCGATAAGGTCAGAGGTCGTAAAGCGGATGTTGCACTTATCAAAACTCGCGCTTACTACAAACTTAAGCGGTTTGACGATGCGCTCGCTAATGCCAAAAGAGCGAATGAGATTAAGCCATCGAATCAGGCAAAGAGTTGGGTTAAGTATCTATCACAGCTACGCAAAGTAGAATCGACGCAGAACTCATAGCGAACATTTTTATTAAATACCCGAGCTCAGTCTCGGGTATTTTTTTGTCTAAAGTCATAAAGGCTATTTATTGTATGAGCTTTTCATAAAAAGCTAATGCATCAAATGGTCGGGAGAAAAAAGGGCTTTTCTCTATGTATTCTTGATGTACCTTGCTCAGTGTTTCAAACTTTTCTCTCGATGTAGGTTCGATATGAAAAGTTAGGCTTTCAGTCGATTCTACAAGCTTTAATGTTGAGGTTCTTGAAGCGTTATTTTTTGCTATTAATAGATAATATGCTAGCTCTTGCTTCTCTTTTAATACACAAGCCTCAAAAGCTTTCTCGCTTAAAAACGGCAGAACAGGAGTTAATGCTTCTATATGCTTCTTTGAATACTCTAGGGTTTGTTTGTCAGGTGTATTCTGGTCTGCCATAGATTCGCACAGCTTTATCTTAGCACCATAATTATCGATAGATTGGCTTACGTTGTTAAACAAACTGGCTTCAAACTTTTCACTTGCGAAAGTGACACTTGAGAAAAGTGATAAGAGAATTATTCCAACATTCTTGTTCATATTTTTCCTTCTGAACTACACCATAACGTTTGGCTAGCATCAGAAAATCTTCTCTATCTAACCCTACACTAACTTCTTAGCTTACCTTTTTTATCTAGTTTATGGATAGTTTTTAAGCTTTTCATTAAATATACATAAAGGCGCATTTTGGTGGAGTCTATCCCACTTTTTAGTATTGGAAATATCATTAAATTTTGAGTCATTAAAATTGATAGGGTTATTATCTAGAGGGTAGGCAATCGGTAACTCGCATTGGCCCAAATAGCTAAAACATGTGCAAGCCAAGCTGAATTGAAAAAGTAAACAATGTAAATTAAATGCCAATACGAATGATTATCACCTAAATTATGCCCCACATTTATTGGTGATGATTGTTTCTATGTTGCTTAAAAGCAAAGGTGTTCAAACTTGGGCTCGCCGCCTACATATCTATATTTCGATGGCTCTTCTCTTAGTTACGCTGTTTTTTGCAGTAACTGGTATTACCCTCAATCGCCCCGAATTGTTTGAACGCAGTGAACCTATCATTCAACAACATACTCTGACGGTTCCGCACTCAGTTTTATTCTCACATTCAGATACCTTTCAACCTAATCGTGAAGGGCTGGTGGCTTTCTTGACTAAAGAAACCGAGCTTCGCGGCACTCCCTCCGCACTAGATGTGTATACCGAAGTTGAGCAAGGTGAGTTGTTACTCGGAGAGCTTTCTATGGATTTTAAAGGCCCGGGTTATAACGCTACGGTCTTTATTGATATGACTACTGGTGCAGCAGACGTCGAAACGACGCACTACGGTATTGTTGCGCTGCTGAACGATCTACATAAAGGACGCAACAGTGGTGGGATTTGGAAGTGGTTTATCGACGTCACTGCGCTTTTGATGGTGTTTTTTGTTCTTACAGGCGTGTGCTTGTTACTGCCTAAGAAGAAGACGCTCAGAACGTCAATGCAATGGATGAGCTTTGGTACGTTACTGTCGCTCGTAATTTATTTTGTTGCTGTTCCATAACAGCTTTTTTAGAGAACACTTATGTTGAACACAGGAAGATTTTTCCGCCGTAATCACTTTTGTAAAGCCGCTTTGATCGCGGCTTTTACTCCTTTCTCTCTTTCCGCGGCGCCTCTACCAGATAACGCGAAGGTCGACTTCGAACTCGAACTTCCAAAGATAGATACCTCAATGTATGCACGCCCTTATGTGGCGGTTTGGGTTGAAAACGATCAGCGTAAACCGGTTAAAACCATCCAGTTATGGGTAGGGAAAGACGAATGGTTAAAAGATCTACGCAGCTGGTGGAGAAAAGCGGGTCGTTATGATCGTGAACTTGTTGATGCGGTGACTTCTGCAACACGTCCTGCTGGTCAATACCGCTTTGTCTGGGATGGAACCAATGACGCAGGGGAGCGTTTGGAACAAGGAAATTACACGTTGTACGTCGAGGTCGTTCGTGAACACGGTGGGCGAAACTACTTACGTCAAAAAATAACGCTAGCGGACAGTGACGTGCGCTATGAGCTTAAACCAACACAAGAGACGGGTGTCATCACCGTCAATTATCAAGTTAAGTGATTAAAGGACACAACAATGAAAACCAAAATGAAAGTAGTGGCATTGGCGAGTGTAATGGCAATGGGATTGGCTGTAACCACCACCGCACAAGCACATCCACGTTGGGTTCTGCCCTCTCACTTTACGGTTTCTAAAGAAGGCGGTGACTGGCTGACATTTGATGTTACTGCCTCTCACGGAACGTTTGTTTTTGATAAGCCTGCGGGTAGTGATCAGGCATTTGTGGTGATGCCGGATGGCCGCTCTGAGCGTCCTAACTTTGTTGTTCGTGGCAAGCGTCGCTCTATGTTTGATTTCTTTTTTACAGAAGAAGGCACGCACAAAGTCGCGATTAATAATCAGCCGAGCTACTACACACAATACAAAGCGGGCCGTCGTGATACGGTGAAATGGGCGCGAGCAAACAAAGCTGAGCGTGGTGACGTGCTTCCTGAGCAAGCGCGTGATGTGGTTACTCAACTAAGTTACACCCGAGCAGAAAGCTACATTACGGTTGGTATGCCAACGGACAAAGCGTTGGAGATTGAAGGCAAAATGCTGGAGATGAAACCGATCACGCATCCATCGGACATCATTGAAGGTGAGCCTGTGACTTTCCAGTTTTTCTTTAACGGAGAGCCACAAGAGGGCGTTACTGCTGAGATTACACGTGAAGGTACCATGTACCGAAACCATCAAGAACAAATCGATGTGGTGAGCGATAAAGATGGCAAAGTGATCTTCACGCCAGAAGTCGCTGGGCGCTACTTAATGAAAGCGAACTACAAAGGTGAATTAAAAGATAATCCATTGGCGGATAAAGCGAGTGCCAATGTTCATCTTACGTTTGAAACTCAACTTAACTAATCGAATTAGGCTCAGCAATTGCTGGGCCATTTTGGAATTATCATGAATAACACTTCTCTTCTAAAAGCTGTTTTGCTTTTTTCTGGATTTGCGTCCTTTCACGCTGCTGCACATTTTCCTCTGATGAGCTGTCACTTGGCGCAAGATAAAGTGATTTGTGAAGCGGGCTACTCGGATGGATCGACAGCGGTCGACTACGATGTCGAAATGTACGATTACGACGACAATCTGATCGCCAAAGAAAAAACAGATAAGCGTTCCATCGCAGAATTTACTCACCCTGAAACAGATTTCTATTTGGTATTTGATGCCGGACATGAAAGCCCGGTGGAAGTGGATATCGTTGAGCTGAAAGAGAAATGAGTGTACAGAAAGTTCGCCCTGATGATGGTAACCGAGAAGGAAAGTGGGTCGCACTGACAATCGCAGCAATTCTCAGTTCAGCAGCCATACTTATGCCCTACCATCAGGTCGCGACTGAAAAGCCAGACATGCAGTCTCATCAAGTGTTAATCACGGATTTACATCAAAATGAGTTGGGGTTGATCGCTGAGCTTAAGCTCGCTCATGAAGAGATTCGTGATTTGCAGCTAGAAACTGGAACTTGGCCTGAGGTCTCTGACATGGAGGCGCTTTGGATTGCTCCATTCGTGAAAGACCAAAACTGGAAGCGTAAAGGTTCTCATCAGTGGCAACGAATTGATGACGGTGTCTACATTGGCGTGAAGACCAGTGCCCAAGGCTCTGCTTCCATGCTGTTGGATAGCCGCAGTTCTCAAGCTGATATTTGGTTTAATGATTCTAGCCGTTCGTTAAATGTGGAGGGACTAAGCGATCTAGCTAAACGCCACGATTTCGGCTGGAAACAAATCGTTCTGTCAGGCTCTTCTTCCCACTCTCACGCCCATTAAGACAACATAATTGATAAGTACTATGATCAAACGCTCTCTTTTACGTCGTATTCTTACAGCCACCGCGTTATTGGCGGTGTCTTCTACAGGCTTTGCTGCCGAAAAACTCAGTATTGGTATTACGCTACAACCTTATTACAGCTATGTTAAAGCCGTTGTGGGTGAGAAGGCGGACATCATTCCTTTGGTTGATGCTGGTTTTAATCCTCACAACTATTTACCACAACCTAATGATCTTAAACGCTTAAATGAAATGGACGTAATAGTGATCAATGGTATTGGTCATGACGATTTTGCACTGAAAGTGATCAAGGCTTCTCAGCGTGATGATCTCGTGGTTATCGAAGCGAACAAAGAAGTGCCTTTATTGCCCGCTATGGGGCAGTCTGTTGGTCAAGGAGCAGTGAACCCTCACACCTTTGTCGGTCTATCAACAACCATTCAAAAGGTTTACACCATCGCGAGTGAGCTAAGCCAATTGGACCCAGACAATGCTGCGTTCTATCGCCAAAATGCCCGTAAATACGCGAAAACATTTCGCCTGATGAAGCGTGATGCAATGTTGTCTCTTGGTGAGTTGGACACGGCTGGTATGAAGGTGGCGACAACCCACAATGCTTACGGATATATCCTTCAGGAGTTTGGTGTTGACGTTGCCGCTGTCATTGAGCCTGCTCATGGTGTAGAACCAAGTGCAAGTCAGCTACAGGAAACGATAGAGAAAATTCGTGAATCGGGCATTGATGTTCTGTTTTATGAGCTCAATATGCCGAATCGCTTTGTTGATACCATCGAAGAGGCGACTGGGGTGCAGCTTTATCGCTTTTCTCACATGACTCACGGTGAGTATGAGGCCGATAAAGTTGAGGTTGAGATGCGAGATAATGTGGAAACACTAATCGAAGCCATGAAATTTGTGGCGAGTAAGCGAGCAGGGGAAAAGTCGTAATGACTGGACCTTCCGTTTCCTTAAGTAACGTGGGCCTAAAATACGCCGACAATATCATTTTGCAGAACATCAGCGCCGAATTCGAGAACGCGAAATGTCACGTGATTATGGGACCGAATGGTGGTGGGAAAACTTCTTTGCTTCGTTCGGTACTTGGACTTACGCCATTTTCGGGAAACATTGCACTCAATTGGCCAGAACCATCAGCTGCATCGGGGAAGATAGGGTATGTGCCACAAAAAGCGATGTTTGAAGCAAGCCTCCCGTTAACCGTGATGGATTTTGTACTGCTTAACCAAACCCGTATCCCTCTATTTTGGCGACGTAAAACGAAACAAACTCAACATGCCCTGGCCCAGCTGGATCGCGTGGGTATGGCAACGCGTAGCGACCGTCGTATGGGGCAACTCTCTGGCGGTGAGCAACAGCGTGTTTTGTTTGCGCAAGCTTTACTGGATGAGCCCAATTTATTGGTTTTAGACGAACCTACAACTGGCATGGATGAGCAAGGTGTTCGATATCTTGAAGGTTTGATTCATGAAGTCGTTGGAGAAGGCAAAACGGTACTGGCAGTACACCATGACGTGACCGCAGTGCGCCGTTTAGATGCGCAGGTCCATGTTGTAAATCGTCAAATTGTGGCGTCAGGGCACCATTCAGATGTACTAAGTCCTGATCGTATAGAAACATTATTCAAGCACTACACAGCAAAAGTGGAGGCTGCATAATGGATTGGTTGCGAGAGTTAGCGGTTAGCGGCGTTGAAGCTGGATGGTTAAGCGATAGCTTTTCTTATGCTTTCATGGTGAACGCAATTGTTGCAGCGCTGATATTAGGACCATTACTTGGTGGTCTTGGTACATTAGTCATCGCCAAGCGACTGGCTTTTTTCTCTGAAGCGGTTGGGCATGCTGCGCTTACCGGAATCGCGATTGGTGTGTTGCTCGGTGAGCCGCCAGAGAATCCGATCATCGGATTGTTTAGCTTTTGTATGATTTTTGCGCTGTTGCTTCACTTTGTTCGTAATCGTACGAATGTACCTTACGACACACTGGTTGGGGTTTTTCTTGCACTAGCGTTAGCGGTTGGTGCTGCGCTGTTAATGTACGTTGCTCGCAAGATCAACATTCACATGTTGGAGAACGTGTTGTTTGGCTCGATCTTGACTGTGACGGACAACGATATCCTTATTTTAGCGATCAGTTGTTTGATCATATTACTGCTTCTTATTCCAACGTTTAACCGCATTTTGCTAACTTGTATCAGCCCGGATATTGCACGTGTACGCGGCTTTAATACCAGCTTTTATGATTACTTATTTGTCATGATGATCACCTTGGTCACCATCGCCGCGGTAAAGATTATTGGCGCGGTATTGGTTGGTGCATTGCTACTGATTCCTGGTGCAACGGCTAGGTTATTGACTAAACGCATGGGCAGTTTCGTTCTCCTTTCTTCTTTATTGGCAACCATTGCGTGTTTAGTAGGAACCATACTGCCGATGGAGCTTGAGCTACCAGTGCCATCAGGCGCATCCATCATCATTGTTTCTGCGGCATTTTTCCTAACAGCAACGGTTTACCGAATTATCCAAAAAGCGTAACCCTTTTTATAAAGTAATGAACATGAAGATAAAAAAATTAGCGATAACTTTTGGTTTGGTTATAGCGACAACACTTCCATCGTTGGCAAGCGCCAAAGACATTTTAACCAGCACTCCCGTCACGTATATGTTGTCTGAGCAACTCATGAAAGGTACAGGGATAGAGACTCAGTATCTGCCTCCAAAGCGTTACGGCGTTGAGCGTCTTGAAAACTGGTTCGCAAATAAAGGTACAGAGCAAGTTAAGCAAGCGGGTCAAGCCGCGACGGTTGCTATTACTCTTGGTGCGATTTGGAAACAAGACCCGACTTATGTTTACGCTCGACAGGGCAACATTCACTTGATTGAAATCGATGCATCGCAGGCCATTTCTCCTAGAGCTCAAGGAGTTGCAGTACTGACATTGGAAAACGGGTCAACATCGAAGTACGCGTGGCTTAACCCTACAAACTTAATCCGAATGGCGGGTATTGTTGGAGAGGATCTACAACGTGTATATCCTGAACACCAAAAGACGATTCAAACGAATCAACAGGCTCTTATGCTCAATGTGCGTGAACTGATCAACCAACAACAGGCAGAGATCTTCGATAAAGGCATCGATTCAGTGGTACTGATGAGTGAGTCACTAGAGGACTTTGCCTCTGGCAACCAATTGTTTGTGGTTGGGCGCGAATTTAAGCCGGAATTTGAGTGGACAGAAGAAGACAAATTATCTTTAAAAGCTCAGTTTGAACAAGATAAAACGCTATGGTTAGTGACGGATAAACGACCGTCGAAAACCTTGACATCGCTTATTAAACCGAGCCGCATACTGCAAATTGATGTTATTGACCGCTGGGGCAGTAAGGGTATCAAAACTGAGAAGCCACTCGCACGTTGGGAGATGTGACACGTAAAAAGCCACAGATTTTATGATGGGGAATGAAAAGTTCCCTATTTTTTTGTGACTCAGTTCAAAATGTGAGCATTAATACCACTGGTTGCATAAGAAAGTGTTTGTTTCATTTCTATTTCATTACTACTTTGTTATGTGTTCGTTGCGATTGATTCGGATTTAATCTGTTTCTAAGCGAACCGGTACAAACAACTATACGGATGTTAACAATGAAAATGAAAACTCTAGCCGTTGCAGTGGCGGCACTAGCATGTGGTTCACAGGCCTTCGCAGCAGAAGTTTACAACAGCGATGGTACATCTTTATCGATCGGCGGTCACGTTTCAGTTGGCGTGGGTGAGTATTTCGAAGAAGATGTAAAAGTTCACCAAGTGTCTCCACGTATTAACGTTGCGGGTAAGAAAGACATTGGCAACGGTATTACTATCGACGCTAAAGGTGAATGGGCGCTTAACTACCTAAATGGTGGTGAACAGTCATTCAAAACTCGTCTAGGTTACATCGGTGCTACTCATGAGCAGTTTGGCCGTTTAGTAGCAGGTACTCAATGGTCACCTTACTACGATGTCGCTGGCGTTGCGGATCTACCAATCGCGTTTGCGAACGACTTTTTGTACGACAACCACGGCAACCTAGGCTCAGCTCGTGCTGATAAAATGCTTAGCTACCGTAAAGGTTTTGAATTTGGTGAAGGTTTTGCTTTCAACCTAGGTTTAGGTTGGCAAGGTGAGCAAACTTCAGATGCAACAACATACGAGCAACGTGGTCAAGTTGCATTGAGCGGTTCTGTAGCTGGCTTTGGTCTAGGCTACGTATACAGCGGCGGTGATGTTAAAAACGCGACTCTAGGTACTAAGAACGCTGAATCACACCTATTCTCTGTAAACTACGGTCAATACGGTTCAGGCCTTTACGCAGCGGTAGTATACGGTATGAACGAGTACTTCTACCAAATGCGTAAAGACACTTCTCAACTTGAAGCTCTTTTGGCATACGGCGTAAACGATTGGACATTCAGCGTTAACTACGAAGGCGTAGAAGACGAAGAAGACAACAAGACACTTTCAAGCGAAACTGCGCTACAAGCAGAGTACGCTGTAACTCCTGCTTTCGTAACGTTTGCAGCTTACCAGTTTGATCTAGGTAACGACTACAACAATGAAGAGAACGACTACTGGACTCTAGGTGCTCGTTACTACTTCTAATAAATAGGCCAGTTTCTACTGCCTAAACACATTTATTGTGTTAACGCCTACTCGTTGTGAGTAGGCGTTTTTCTTTCTGCTTTCCGTTGGCTATAAGAGACACTGGTAGTTCTGTGCTTAGGTAACCCAACTCTTTGTTTAGAGAGTGCGTCTATAAAAATGCCCGCAATTTGCGGGCATTTTTGTTGTTAGAAGAGATGCAGTTCGATTAATACGCTTATTTTTTATCGAGTAAATCGAGGAAGAACGCATACTCTAACGCATCTTCTTTTAAGCGCTTAAATCGACCAGATGCGCCGCCGTGTCCGGCTTCCATATCGGTTTTGAACAACAAGACGTTATCGTCTGTCTTCATTTCACGAAGTTTGGCGACCCACTTCATTGGTTCAAAGTACTGTACTTGAGAGTCGTGCAAGCCAGTCGTTACCAACATGTTCGGGTAGTTTTGCGCCTTGATGTTGTCGTAAGGCGAGTAACTCAACATATAGTCATAGTATGTTTTGTTATTTGGGTTACCCCATTCATCATACTCATTGGTGGTCAATGGAATCGATTCATCGAGCATAGTGGTTACCACGTCCACAAACGGAACATGTGCACCGATACCGCGGTACAGTTCTGGTGCTTGGTTGATGATAGCCCCCATTAAGAGACCTCCTGCAGAGCCACCAACAGCGAAGACTTTATCTTTCGCACCATAGCCTTGTTCAACCAAACCTTTAGTCACATCAATAAAGTCGTTGAATGTGTTTTGCTTGGTTAGTTTTTTACCGTCTTCATACCAAGGGCGGCCAAGCATTTCAGATCCACGAATATGAGCAATGGCGTAAACAAAGCCGCGATCCAATAGACTCAAACGTGTCGAGCGGAAAGTTGGCTCAATGGTTGCGCCATAAGATCCATAACCATATTGGTAGAGTGGATTCGTACCATCTTTCTTAAATAAGTCTTTACGATACACCAAAGAAACGGGTACTTCTTTACCGTCACGGGCTGTGACCATGATGCGTTCTGATTGGTAATTGTCAGGATTAAAATCACCAAGTACAGGTGTTTGCTTCATGATTTCTGACCCGCCCGTTTTTAGATCGAAATCGTAGTAGGTTCCTGGAGTGGTTAAACTGCTGTAATAAATACGAACTTTCTCGTTATCCAGCTCTAGGTTACCTGTCAAATAGGCAGCAAACGCATCGTCATTAAATGTGAGGGGGAGTTCTTTTCCTGTTGAAAGCTGACGTACAGTGACGCTTGCTAGGCCGTTAGAGCGCTGCTCATAGACGATGTGATCATCGAATAACTCGAAGTCGACAAGTTGAGTGTTGTCGTCTGCGGCAATCACATCTTGCCATTTAGAGCGGTCACGCATGTCATTTTGATGAACTTTCATCAAACGGAAGTTGACGGCTTGATAGTTAGTATAAATGTAGTACCAATCGCCTAGCTTAGAAATACTGTATTCAATGCCATCTTCACGAGGATAGAACGGTTTCGCCTTTGCTTTAGGGTTGTTCGCATCAATGATAGAGACCCCACTGGTTTCTGTACTCGAATGCCAGATATAAATATCTTCGCCATCTTTGCTTTTGCTTAGTGAGGTGTAATAGGCGCTGTCGGTTTCCTCAAAAATCAGCTCATCGCTGCTTTGTGGTGTGCCCAATACATGACGATAAACTTGGTAGCCCAATAAGGTCTGTGGATCTTTTTTGATGTAGTAAAAGGCGTTGTTATCGTTCTGCCATGCGACAGCGCTTGAGGCCCCTTCGATTTCATCTTGTAGGTAATTGCCTGTTGTCAGGTCTTTGATCTTAAGGGTGTACACGCGGCGGCTTAATGTGTCTTCGCCATACGCCAATAAGTTTTCATTCGGACTAACGTATAGGCCGCCGATACTGAAAAATTCATGTTCTTTTGCTAGTTCATTGACATCTAAAATGATTTGTTTGTCTTTGCCTGCAAAGTCTTTAGCTCGCAAATGGACTTCGTACTCGTTATCTCCGGTCACTTCACTGGAGTAGAAATAGTTGCCTTTACGAACCGGTACTGAGTTGTCGTCTTTTGCGATGCGCCCTTTAATTTCTTCAAATAGCGTATCTTGAAGTGTTTCAGTGTGCTTTAGAACGGTTTCTGCGTACTGATTTTCTTTCTCTAGGTGCTGTAAAATTTCAGGGTCTTTACGTTCGTCGTCACGCATCCAGTAGTAGTTATCAACGCGGGTATCGCCATGAATAGTCATCGAGTGAGGGACTTTTTTCGCAACCGGAGCTTGAGTTTGTTGAGCAACGATCTGTGTTTGGGAGTATTGAGTCATGCTGGGGATTCCTTGATTGCTGCATCCGGCGACAAGCGCGACCGAGACGGCCAACGTAGTTAAAGTGAAACGCATCTGATTTTATCCTTATTGTACACCCAAGTGGCCTCATCCTGAGGGCTGGGCTTTCATTTTGTTAGTGGTTTTCAGTTGTCCATTCTTTGTTATGGGGTATACCGAAAAAGTGAGAATCCTCAATATTTCGAGTTGGATACTCAATTTGAAGGGAGCTGAAAACACATTGTGTAAGCAGCTGTTATTTTTAACAAATATCAATTCGAAAGTTAAATCATTCTCATCGGGAAATCGATATAGTGTGATATGAAAAAAGGGACACACTTGTTGAGTGTGTCCCTTTTGGATTTTGAAAGTAAGCTGATAATGATCAGATAACTTGCGGTACTTCGTTTGAGTGATTGTGTGCTCGATTCACCCACATTAACCCAAGCATTGCAATTACCGACATTGCCATCATCAAAATGCCCAAAGGCATCTGGTTATGCGCTGGAAATAGTGACGCGAGCAAAGTTGCGACACCTGCCCCCAAGTTTTGCATGCCACCCAATGTCGCGCCTGCTGTTCCTGCATGGTATGGGAATGGCGCAATCGCTCCAGTTGTTGCTGCTGGGAAGAGAATACCTGCACCCAAAAAGTACACGGTTGCGCCTCCAACCAGCGTTAATGCAGTGGTTAAACCAAACAAGCCTGGGATGAGCACAATAGCAGAGCCCACAAAAATAGAGACCAAGCCTACATTTAAAGCACGACGCTCAGAGCGACGTCTTGCGATGTAGCTAGATAAGCCTGCACCCACCAAGTAACCTGGGATCGGCAATATAAACAGCAAACTTACCGTTGTTGCTGGTAATTCTAATACCCCACCTAACAACACCCCAGCCGCCGCTTCGAATACACCCACACCAGCGAATGTTGCAACCAGGCAAATCAAAAAGCCTTGAAAGCGACGGTCAGACAAAACGTGTTTGTAGCTTTTGGCTACTGGTTCGAATTTGCGTTTCTCTTTTGGTAGCGTCTCCATCATGCTTGTCATCATGGTGATCACAACCGCGATAGCAAATAGCGCTAAGAACAAGTAGCTCGACCGCCATCCGAAAGCTTCTGTTAGGTAACCGCCTAATACTGGTGCCATTAATGGTGAGAAAATCACACACATGCTAATTAAGCTGTTTGCTCTGTGTAGATCAGAGCCTTCAAAGCAATCGCGAGTCAGAGTGCGTGACATCGCACCGCCGCAGCCAATACCTAAGCCTTGGATAAAGCTACCAATCAAGAACCATTCAAATTGATGTGCAAATAATGCTACCAGTGTACCCACGATGTAGATAAGCAGCCCGACGATGATGATCGGTTTGCGTCCCAAGCGGTCCGATAGTGTGCCATACGCAAATTGCGACAAGCCATATGGGATTAGGTAACAAGCCATCACAGCTTGAAGTGATGACGCAGATACCAAAAACTCGCCCGCCATATGACCGATTGAAGGCACGTACATTGTCTGGGTCATTTGACCCACGGCAGTCAATATAGCGATTAAAAAGGTAAGTTTCGCTAATGGAAACGAAGCAGACATTTGCGTATCTCTCCAAAAAATTTAAGACGTAAAAACCCTTAGCGCTCTTTTATAGAGTGCCAACTGAATTCTTGTGTTGCGGGGGTATTTGCGCGAGATAATAGTGCTTGCTTGTATAATTAGCAATCGAAAAGTGTGAAGTTGAGCAAGATAAAAATCTATGATTTCAATTAGAAAAACTAATCCGATTTTGTTTTCAAAAAGAGATGCATTTCTTTGTCTAATTAAGTTAAATCTTTTACTTTTCGTGAATAGAATGAGCCTTATAGGTAACTGGTTTTAATGGTTAAAGTGCAAAAATAAAGCGTCTGCTCGGTTGATCTGAGTTCAAGATGAAACGAGTGAATAAAAGGTGGAGGAAGGCATCAGAAAGAAAAGGGAGCCGAAGCTCCCTTAGAAATGATTATGTCTATTCGCGCTCAGATGCGTATGCGTAAAGCATTTCTAGTGCGATGGTTGCTCCCGCTAGTGCGGTAACATCACTGTGGTCGTATGGAGGCGATACTTCGACAACATCCATACCCACGATATTCATGCCGGCTAAACCACGAATAATTTTCAGCGCTTTGTCTGAGTTCAAGCCACCACAAACTGGTGTACCAGTTCCCGGTGCGAAGGCCGGGTCTAAGCAGTCGATGTCAAAAGTGACATATACTGGCTTGTCTGCGACGGTGCGACGAATTTCTTCTAGGATCTCGTTCACCGACATGTCATTCGCTTGCATCGCATTAATCACATTGAAGCCGTGATCTTGCTTTTTGTACTCCGTACGAATGCCGATTTGTATTGAGTTCTTTGCTGAGATCAAACCTTCTTTCGGCGCATGGTAGAACATCGTACCGTGGTCGTATGAACTGCCATTTGCATAGGTGTCCGTATGAGCATCAAAGTGAATCAACGCCATTTGGCCATGATGCTTCGCATAGGCACGTAGGATAGGTAGCGTGATGAAGTGGTCACCGCCCAATCCCAACATGGTTTTACCACTTTTTAGAATTTCACTGGTTGCCGCTTCAAGGCGGTAAGTAAAATCTTCCGCATCACCGCAATCGAACACGAGATCACCTGCGTCGATCACTTTCAGTTTATCCAATACGTTGAAGCTCCACGGGAACTTCTTACCTTCCCATGCCAAGTTGACTGAGGCACGGCGAATTGCATCTGGACCCATACGCGCACCTGGACGACCAGATGTTGCCATGTCCAGAGGGACTCCCAACACCACAACGTCTGCGTCTGCCGATACCGGGTTACGAATGTACGGCAGACGTAAAAACGACATAGAGTTGGAGTAAAGCGAATAATCAGTTTTAGTAAACAAATCATTCATATCAGAAGTCCTCTAAATAGGTGTATCCTGCTAGACCTTGTTCTAGTTCTGCTAGGATTTGTGTTTGTTCATTGGCTTCAACTCGCTGTGAAACCAATTGTTTATAATTGTCACGAATCGCATCCACGTCGATATGAACGTAGCGCATCATGTCTTCTACACTATCACCTTCGTTGATGTAACTGATCTCAAATTGACCGTGTTCATCAACATTGACTACAGCACTGTGGGTATCACCAAATAGGTTGTGCATGTCACCAAGGATTTCTTGGTATGCGCCTACTAGAAAAAAGCCCATTAGGTACGGTTTGTCTTTGCTCCAAGCTGGTACAGGTAGCGTGCTCTCGATGCCTTGACCATCAACGTAGTGATCGATCGCGCCATCAGAGTCACATGTGATGTCCAACATCACTGCACGACGCTCTTCCGCCTCGCCCAGACCAGAAAGTGGCAGAACAGGGAACACCTGATCAATACCCCAAGCATCTGGTAGAGATTGGAAGAGAGAGAAGTTCACGAAGAACTTATCCGCAAGACGTTCGCTCAACTCGTCCAGAATCGGACGGTGGAAGCGATTCTTAGTGCTCATCTTGCGGCTTAATTCGAAGTAAATGCGCAGTGACAATTGTTCTGCCCACGCACGTTGCTCCAAGTTAAGCACGCCTGTAGCAAATTGAGAGTGCACTTCTGCCAAATCACTTTGGGTATCATTGTAAATCTCAATTAACGCACGAGCGTCTGTACCATCTTGTAAGTTTTCCCAGTTTCGCCACATGTTTTGTAGCAAAAGCGGAGCGTCATCATCAAGCTCATGTACTTCTTCCGGTAGGTACGACTCGGTACCAATTACGTTAGAAATCAATACAGCGTGGTGCGCTGTTAGCGAGCGACCCGATTCCGAAATGATCACTGGCATTGGTTGTTCGTATTGCAGACACACATCGCCCACAGTGTTGACGATATTACGTGCGTATTCTGCAAGTCCGTAGTTCATCGAATTCGATGATTGGCTGCGTGTGCCGTCATAATCCACTGCCAAGCCGCCGCCCACATCGAAGTACTCGATGTTTGCACCGAGTGCGCGTAGTTCGCAGTAGAAACGTGCAGACTCGTTCACACCATTGCGTACATCACGGATGTTTGCCATCTGTGAACCAAGGTGGAAGTGAACCAGTTGCATCGCGTCTAGGTTGCCTTCGCGTTTAAGACGTTCAATAACGCTAAGCACTTGCGATGCTGATAAACCAAACTTCGATTTTTCACCGCCACTTGCTTGCCATTTCCCTGCGCCTTGAGAGGCGAGGCGAATGCGTAAACCAAGGCGCGGTTTTACGCCCAAACTTTTCGCTTCTTCTAGTACCAGATCCAGCTCAGAAAGCTTCTCTAATACGATGAATACCTTGTGACCCAGCTTTTCCCCGATCAGTGCAAGACGCACATACTCACGGTCTTTGTAGCCATTACACACGATCACGGAGCTACCTTGTTGAGCCAATGCAAGTACCGCCAACAATTCTGGCTTGCTACCCGCTTCAAGACCAAGCTGCTTGGTTTCTAGTTGAGCTTGGCTCGCTAGAATTTCATCCACCACTTCACGTTGTTGGTTTACTTTAATTGGGTACACCAACAAGTATTTGTTTGGATATTGGTATTCTTCAATTGCTTGGTTGAATGCGTGGCAAATACCATGCACACGTTGGTGCACGATTTGCGGGAAGCGTACTAATACAGGAAGATTTAACTGCTTCGCTTCTAGCTCATTTACAATAGCGCTGAAAGGGATTTGATGTGCACGATCACTACGTGGTGATACATATACTTCGCCTTGGTCATCAATGCCGTAGAAACCTTGGCTCCAGTAGTGAACGTTGTAGTCCGCGCGGATGCGGTCTAATTTAGTTGCTTTTTCCAACTCGATTCTCACAAAAATGTACTTAACTCCTTAATTAATTAGAAGGAAAAGTACAAAAAAGCAAATCATGAGGCATTTACCTCATACCCTGACACGAACTCCGTGTGCGCGCATTAACGGATAAAAGGGCCCTTGAGTCTAATGATTAAAATCTATCATCTCGATTATGATTTGTTGTCGTCGCTACGTGTGAATATTTGTTTACCGAAGCGTCCATTCTGCTGTTATAGTTGGTCTGACCAGTAAGGATTCGGTCATGAAGCATCTCACTAAAATAAGGACATATTTTGCAGCTGCACAGAATTCAGGGGTACATTCAGACCATGTATCTCGCCGAATATTCCGATAAATTATTGTTGCTTGATGGTGCCAGTCGAGCAGACATCCCTCATCTTAAAGACTTTATTGAACATCAACTCCATCGTCCTTTTTCTGACCTAAAGTTGGTTGTTGTGACCCACATGCATCCAGACCATGCTGGTGGTGCGCACAAACTACGTGATTTAACAGGATGTAAGCTATTGGCCGCAAAGCGAGAGAGCCAGTGGTATAGCGGTGTAGACGGTTGGCTAATGCATTTGACCGATTTAATGTTAGCACGCTGGATGGCGAATCGGATGCGTAAACCAAAGCAAAACCTGTGGTATTCCCGCAAGCTAAAGCCAGATATTGAACTTATTGATGGACAGTTTATTCCTGGATTTGATGATTGGCAGGTGCTAGAAACGCTAGGGCATACTGATCGAGATCTGTCGGTTTATCATTCTGAACAAGATGTGTTGTATGTGGCGGATTTAATGGTGCAGGTGAAAAAGCATCTGATTGCGCCGTTTCCCATATTTCATCCGAATCAATATCGGCAATCATTAAAGCGTGTGTTTGAGATGAATCCGCAATGTTTGCTTTTGGCACATGGGGGAGAGGTGACTTTGGATGAAAAAGCGTATCAGCACATTTTGAATACAGCGCCGACTAAGCCAATGACGCACTGGCGAGTGACAAAAGTTAAAGCGAAGGGATTGTTGTTTGCGCTATTTCGTAGGAAGTAGGCGAAGATAAAGCCAGACGAGTGATGCTCAACAAAAACGTTCGATCACTCATCTGAAGCTACGGGGTTAAGATGCCAATAAGTGAGATTGGCTAGGATCAACGAGCACTTTGTCTGCCATGCCCTGACGACCTAACAGCATCATGTAAGTCATTTTTTCACGGTTAGTCAACGTAATGTCGATTGGCCATTGTTGGTCGCCCATACGCAGCATCGTCGTGATCACGCAGCGGTGCTCAAAAGTACCGTTAGAAGACTTAACCTTACGGTTTGCTTTTAGTTTCGCTGTGCAGCGAACCACTTGTTCTAAATGGTATACATCTGGGTGCAGATCGAATGCAACATAAGACTGACCATCTTTTTCAAAGCAATCAATATTGTCTACATGTAATGAAGAGGTTTGAGCGCCTGTATCAATACGCGCTTCAAGGTGAGTAATCCCTAACTCTGGCAAGCAAATAGCTTCGGCATTCCCAATGATCATTTTCTGATTCATAGTGTCATCCTAGCGACGAGTAACAAGAGAGCCGGTTTTTGGCTCTCTTGTGCGTTAAACAAAAATCAACCTTTACCGCGAGTACGGTTTGAATTTGGCTTAGCGTTTTTCTCGATAAAATCGAAGATCATACCTGCAATGTTTTTACCAGTTGCTAGTTCGATGCCTTCTAGACCAGGGGAAGAGTTCACTTCCATTACCACTGGGCCATTTTTAGATTGAAGGATATCCACACCACAAAGGTTCAAGCCCATCACTTTCGCTGCATTTACAGCGGTCGCACGCTCTTCTTTGCTCAAACGCACGAGTTGTGCAGAGCCGCCACGGTGAAGGTTAGAACGGAACTCGCCTTCTTTTGCTTGGCGCTTCATTGCGGCGATTACTTTATTTCCGACAACAAAACAACGGATGTCCGCGCCTTTTGCTTCTTCGATAAATTCTTGCACCATGATGTTAGCTTTCAAACCCATGAAAGCTTCAATCACGCTTTCTGCCGCTTTATTTGTTTCAGCAAGTACAACACCAATGCCTTGAGTGCCTTCTAGCAATTTAATTACTAGAGGTGCGCCACCAACGTTTTTGATCACGTCCTGAATGTTGTCAGGATGGTGAGCAAAGCCAGTGCGTGGCAAACCGATGCCTTTACGTGATAGCAGTTGCAATGAGCGCAACTTGTCACGAGAGCGGCTGATCGCGACAGATTCGTTGACACAAAATGTACCCATCATTTCAAACTGACGTACAACAGCAGTGCCGTAAAACGTAATAGATGCCCCAATACGTGGAATAACAGCATCGTATTGCGGTAATTCTTCACCCTTGTAGCGGATCTTAGGGTTGTTGCTCGTAATGTCCATATAACAGTGAAGCGTGTCGATCACATCGATTTGATGCCCACGTTCTTCACCCGCCTGTTTTAGGCGCATGGTTGAATATAAATTCTCATTACGAGAGAGAATAGCAATACGCATGGCAATTCCTTAGTAAGTCAGTACCAAATTAAAATATAAGTATAGAGCATAGAATGCAGTAGGCAGGTGATCATGTTATGACATAACCTACTTACTTCAACGATTTAGAATTGTGGTTGAACAACCACGTCGTCAGAGGTGCGCACCTTAGGGCGTTTTTTTGTGAGATGAAAACGAAAAAGCATCGTCGACACGACAAAAATATTTTATCGAACGCTCACGCCTTGCGGTATGAGACTGTCAAGGGTGAGATAAATAAAATTGAGCAAAAATTTCATCGCTTTGTCACGAATTATCGCTTAAAAAAGCGGCCAATTTGACCGCTGTTTTTAGCTGTTTTGATAGTGACTTAAAAAAAGTTCCGCCGTTTGGGTAGCTAACAGCCTAGATTCTTCATTCGACAAAGAGGGGCGAATTCCCATTAACTGCGGCCAGAATGCACTGCCTTTAAGTAAGTTGTGCAATTGAGTGCTTGCTATATGTACATCATCAATTTGCAAAGCGCCACTGTTCGATTTCTCCGTAAGCCAGCGGTACAGGGCGGTTTCCTGTTTCGACATTTGTTCTGCTTGTTCTTTGAGATCTTCTGGCTTAAATAAGAAGTGCCCAAATGCCACTTTTGCCAGCTCAATATAGTTTGGTTCCGTCACCACAATGATCTCGCTGTAGAGTAATTCAATCAATTGATCTTTTAGCGGGAGTGTTGGTAAACGTTCAATGTCGCTATCCATCATTGAAGAACGCCATAGTTCGGTTAGTAACTCTGTCACGATCGCTTCTTTAGAAGGGAAATGGTTGTAGACCGTGCGCTTAGAGACTTGCGCGATAGCAGAGAGCTTATCCATGCTGGTGTTTTGCACCCCAAACTCTTGGAACGCTTGCTTTGCTGCGCACAGGATGGCTTCTCTTTTGGTTTCGCTACGACTTTTTCTTTTTACATTCATAAGCTTGCTAAGTTAAGAAGATCATTTCTTGATCTATTTTACACTAAGTAGTTTACTTTTGATAATTAGAAAGTAAACTGCACCGTGTAGTTTACTTTTGTTCGGGTTAACTTTTTATGAAAAAAACTTTGCTAGCCACAGTAGGAGCGTTCGCGATGGGTACATCAATGATTTCTTGTTCTAATGTTGATACTGAAAAAGCGCCAACATACCCGGACAAATTTTCAAACATAGAGTTGGAATACAAAAGCGGTTTGGGCGACATGTTCGAAATCATGAAAGCGTATTTTACGACTGAGCGCCTTAACCCAACACCAACGATTGAAATTCCAGTGCATGCGATCACAGCGCGGCAACTGTTAGAAGAGCAAGATGACGTCATCTATCGTCTGGGTCATTCAAGCGTATTAATGAAGCTCGATGGAAAACTGGTAATGACCGACCCTGTATTCAGTGATCGCGCGTCTCCTGTACAATGGGCAGGGCCAAAACGCTTTCACCAAACCCCCATCACGATAGAAGATTTGCCAACTATCGATGTGGTGGTGATCAGTCATGACCATTACGATCACCTAGATAAAGCTTCTATTAAAGTGCTAGGCGACAAGGTGGGCACTTTCTTGGTGCCGTTAAAAGTAGGCCAATTACTGGTGAATTGGGGTGTACCCAAAGAGAAAGTGATCGAACTAGACTGGTGGGAGTCACACTCTGTTGACGGCATTGAATATACACTAACTCCGACTCAGCATTTCTCTGGTCGAGGTTTGACAGACCGCGATACGACGCTGTGGGGCAGTTGGGTTATCAATGCACAGCAACATAAAGTGTTCTTCAGTGGTGACTCTGGTTACTTCAATGGCTTTAAAGAGATTGGCGAAAAGTACGGTCCGTTTGACTTCACTATGATCGAAACCGGCGCATACAATGAACTTTGGTCAGACATTCACATGTTCCCAGAGCAAAGCGTTCAAGCACACATTGATGTGCAGGGCAAAGTGATGATGCCAATTCACAACAGTACGTTTGATTTATCGATGCATGATTGGAATGAGCCGATGCAACGCGCGTTAGATATCAGTGAAGAGCGCGGTGTAACGTTAGTGAGCCCTGAGATTGGTCAACGCTTGGCGATTGCGGAGCCTCAGCCTGCGAAGGCATGGTGGCAATAATGGCTGAGCTAAACAGCCAAACATCAGAATAGTTAAGTCACTTATTAGTAGTTACTTGGTCAGGGATAAGGATAAAGGTGCGATGAAAGCAAAGTGGACGTTGTTACTTACATTAAGCATTCTGCCTACCTTTGCACTAGCAGGAGTAGAGCAAGATATCTCGACGTTGATAACACGAGTTGAGCAATCCTCTTGCACCTTTATCCGCAACGGCAAGTCGTACACTAATCAAGAAGCAGCAGAACACATGCGCAACAAATGGGATTACGCCAAAGATGACGTTGATTCCGTGGATGTGTTTATAAAAGAAGTTGCGTCGAAAAGTTGGTTATCTGGCAAACCATATTGGGTGGATTGCCAAGAGGAACGCATTACCAGCGAAGAGTGGCTAACATCATTGATGCGCACCACCGATCACATCCAATAACACTTCTTTGATGGTCTGATAGCGCAGAGGTAGAGCACGACTGCGCTTACGAACCAGAAATAGCTCTTCACATACAGTGTTTTTCAGTTGAGCAATGTATAACGTGTCTTTTAATGGAAAATTGTCGACCGCACTTTGAGGCAGCACGGTGAAGCCAAGTCCTTTGCTGACAGGCAGCAAAATTTGGCTCAATTGATTTACGTAGCCGGATAATGGTAAATCGCTCATCTTAATTTCTTGGAGCTGTGGTTCTTCACATTGGTCAAAAAACAGCGTCATGTAATGCTCGGCATCAGGGTGGCTAATGACACCACAGTCATGCAAGAGTTGTGGCGTTATCTGCTTATTTTGATAATGCTTTGGCAGAACCAAGCACAACCTCTCTTTACCAATTCGCTCACTGTGAAACAGACCTTTGTTGGGAACATCAGTCACGATACCAATATCGATGTGCCCTTGCGTTATGGCGTTGAGAATAGATTGATTTGGCGCGGCTTCTAAATGTAACGATAAGCTCGGGTGCTGTTTTTGCTTCTCCAAAATGGGCCCATACAACATTAACGCCATTGCACCAGAACAAGCCAGTTTACAGTGGCCTGAAAACGCATCATCAAAACTGAGCTCTTCGAGCAGCTTCTTCTCTCTATCTTCTAACTCGAGCGCATATGCGTAGACAATCCTGCCTTGCTCGGTTAATTCGAAGCTTTTGTTTTCGCGCTTGATCAAGGCATGCTGACAACTTTGCTCTAATTTTTTGATGTGTTGGCTGACGCCAGGCTGAGTCATAAAAAGTTTTTCTGCCGTTTGCGTAAAATGACCGACTTCAATCAATGTCTTAAATGTATGTAACCAAACAGGATTAAGCATAGTGTGTGATTTTCTGAGAGCTTTGTTGGGAGACGTAAAGAAAATGATAGCACGGTGTTTTATGAAAACAGAGAAGACTTAAACGATAAAGATGAATCGCTATCAATACATTACAGACAAAATAAAACCCCGCCTGGTTTCCCAGACGGGGCTTATTCTTTTTCGCAGCAATCCAGCTACTAATAGGTGCTCCCTGCATCTATCCTTGATTGTGGCTAAGTCCTTTAACCGAGTTCCTTGTTCATCGCCTTCCTAGCGGTGTCCATTCTTGCCTATCATCCTGACGGGCGAACTCTATCCTAGAGCTTAACTACATCCTTGCTGACAACTCATCCTAAGCTATCAAATCTTCATCCTGAAGATACCCAATCCTTTAGGCTTTTTTCCTGTTCCCGCCAACATCCTGTCGACAAATTGAGTATTGATGTTTTGCTGATTTGACTCAATTAACTTTTCTAAATTATTTTTACTTATTATTTTAAGTGAATTTAAATATTACTTTTAAATCATATATTTAATGTTTTTTCTGGCATTGCTCTTAGAGGTGATTAATCTATTTGCTTACAACTCTTGTAAGAGATCTCGCACAAGTTTGGTGGTGAATGTATTAATGTGCGCTTTTTGTTCCGAGTTCTGTGGATTGAACTGGATCACAATGCGTTAAAAGGGAGACGATAAAGATGAAAGTGAATTGATCTTGAGTAGAGATTTGTTTGAAAAGAAATAAAAATTCTTGCGGTTTTTATAAACAGTATGGTAAATCTGAAATGCCCACCTTGTTAATCCTTATTAAGATTCAATGACAGTATAAGTAGGGAACTTGATTGCCATTTTTCTGTCATATCTGGTGAGTAAGTTAACTGTGTCAGATAGATAATATGCCGTTTGCCAGTAAAAACAGGCTGCAAGAAATCGGTAATTATCATTATGTTGTGAAATTGGTCACGGTTAAATGATTGATTCCCTTATAGATTGAAGGGGATACGACCTTAGACAATAAGCTCCATGAGGAGCGTTACTTATATAAGATGAGGGACTTTACTATGAAAAAGACTAGAAGAGCTCAGCTACATCGTGTGCGTATTCAATACTGGAAAGACACGAAAGACGCCCCAGCTAAAAAATCATAGTTAATTATACCTAAAGGCACGAGCTGGCTGTGGAACGCAGTTTCCCGTTGATTGCCAGCTCAAAAACGCCACAATCACTCCGCGCAACTTCCCAAGCACCCTATTGTTAATATCGCATTCTTCCAAAAATAAAAAAGCCAGTCTTAAGACCAGCTTTCTCTACCATTTACTGAGCTCTGCGTATTACAGGTTGCCCTTTAGTTACAGGTAGTTGGCGTCAACTAGTTCGCCCGCTTGCGCGCTTTTCACTTCTGGGCGTGCTTCTAACCATTTGATAACTTGCGCTTTCTGTTCTTCAGTCGCACTGCCGTAACGGTCAGTAGAACATAGGAAGCCTTCAAACAGTTCTAGACCACCGCCACCGAAGCAAAGACCAAGCTCGTCAATGTAGTCGATAAAGTCATCAACGAATGCATCGTAACGGTCGAAGTCGTTAATGTCTGTTTCACAGCTGATCTCGAAACCTAGGATTGCGAACTCACCTAAGAACAGCTTTTTACGGATACGACGGCTCTTGTTATCGATCTTGTCTAATTTCATGATTATCTCTCGTAGATGATTTGATTTCGTACACCTTATACCTTCTATCACACTTTAGCCCAAGTAAAATCAGAATGAAGCGATACAGTTGGTGATTATGTAACCAGAATTTAATTGCTTCGTTAGCTGTGTTGGTTGGTTTGCAGTATTGTTGAAACACAAGTTTCATATGTTTTAAGCACTTTTGTCATTTTTCTTATCCAAACTTCTTGCCGTTCAACTAATCACTTATTTATTAATTAAACTATAAGATCGGGAAAGTAAAAATGAGCAAGGAAACCTTTGACGCGACGCGTTATAACCAAAGTGAAAACAAACCATTTGAAGAAGTATTAGAAGCGAGCCTATCTCGACGCAGCATTCTGAAAGGTGGTTTAGGTATCAGTGCGATGACAGCGTTTGGTGCTTTCGGATTGGCTGGTTGTAACTCGTCTGACTCAGGGAGTACAGTAAGCAGTGGTTCGGGCGCATCTAAAGCCGTTCTTAACTTTGAATCTATCCCTGGCTCACTCACTGACGCAGTTTCAATTCCACAAGGTTACACCGCACAAGTACTAGTACCTTGGGGAACACCACTTAATGCACAAGGCAGCGCATGGCAAAATGATGGTACCAACACCAGTACCGATCAGTTAAATGCGCTAGGCATGCACCATGACGGCATGCATTTTTTCCCATTGAACGATAGCACTACAGATGGCTTGCTATGTATTAACCACGAGTACATCGACACATCAGCACTGCATCCAAACGGTCCGACGGTTGAAAATGGCGTACGTACCATTGTAGATGAAGTGCGCAAAGAGATTAACGCGCACGGTGTATCAGTGGTTCGCATTCAACTGAAAGACAACATGTGGAAGTTGGTTGATACCGACCCACTAAACCGTCGTTATACTGGTGCGACAGTCATGGATTTGTCTGGCCCGGTGGCCCACACATCTTTAACTGTCACTCGTTTCTCACCAGATGGCAGCCAAGCGCGTGGTACGTTAAACAACTGTGGCAACGGCTACACGCCGTGGGGCACGTACTTAACGTGTGAAGAGAACTGGCCAGGTTACTTTGTTAATGCCGGGACTCGTACAGAAGAGCAAGATCGCATTGGTGTTGATGACCAAAGCACACGCTACTTGTGGGAGACATTAGCAGGTAATGCAGAAGAGCGTCTTGATGAGTTCTCTCGCTTTAATGTGGCTCCAACAGGAGCAAGTGCGATGGATGATTACCGTAATGAAGCCAATGGTCACGGTTACATTGTCGAGATTGACCCTTACACGCAAAACTCACGTGCGAAGAAACGTACTGCGCTAGGTCGTTTCCGTCACGAGGGCTGTACTTTCGGTAAGCTTGAAGAAGGCAAACCAGTGGTATTTTATTCTGGTCACGATTCTCGCTTTGAATACCTATACAAATTTGAATCTGCGGCAGCGTGGGATCCAGCAGATGCTAACCCTGATAACCGCTTGGCGATGGGTGACAAGTACATGGACGAAGGCACACTGTATGTGGCGCGCTTCAATGAAGACAGCACAGGTACTTGGTTACCATTAACGCTTGATAGCGTAACAACCGCTGGTGGTACGTTAGCGGATCACTTTAACTCACTGGCTGAAATTATCATCAATACTGCTGGCGCGGCGGATTTAGTTGGGGCAACACCAATGGATCGACCTGAGTGGTGTACGGTTGATCCATTCACGGGTTCAGTATATTTAACATTGACGAACAATACGCGCCGTACAGATGAAACCAACCCTGCGAATCCACGTTTGAATAACAAGTTTGGTCATGTTATTCGTTGGGATGAAGGTGCTTCAGCAACTGACTTTACTTGGGATATCTTTGTCTTCGGTTCGCCAGCAAATGGTGATGCAGATACCAACCGTTCTGGCTTGAATGAGCTAAACCAGTTTGCGAGCCCAGACGGATTAGCGTTTGATGGCCGTGGTATTTTGTGGATTCAGACTGATAACGGCGCAGATGAAGTCACGTCTTACACCAATGATCAAATGTTGGCTGTTGTTCCATCTAAGCTAACAGATGAGAATGGTGATCAAGCTGTGATTGGTGCGGATAATCAAGCTGAATTGAAACGCTTCTTTGTCGGACCAAATGGTTGTGAAGTAACAGGCTTTACCATCAGCCCTGATTACAAATCATTGTTTGTGAATATTCAGCACCCAGGCAACTGGCCATACAGTGAAGATGCAGCCGAAGAAACGCCTGCTGGTGTTTCTGTGCGCCCACGAGCGGCGACAGTGGTTATTCGCCGTGAAGACGGTGGAGAGATTGCAGTTTAAACACCTTAAAATTCAAGCCCTGCAATTGCAGGGCTTGATGGTTTAGGCGAATGCCTAGTTGCACTTTGTACCTAGACAACAGGCTTAGCTTTTCAATGAACCGCCTGAAGTACGAATCACGTCTTGATACCAGAAAAAGCTTTTCTTACGTTTACGTTCTAGCGTTCCTTGCCCATCATCATGACGATCGACATAGATAAAGCCGTAACGTTTGCTCATCTCAGCGGTTGAGTTCGCGACCAAATCGATTGGCCCCCAGCTGGTAAAGCCCATCAACTCAACGCCATCCAGAATCGCTTCGTGTGCTTGCACAAGGTGGTCGTTCAAGTAAGCGATGCGGTAATCATCTTGAATCTCACCGTTTTCATCGATTTCATCACGTGCACCTAAGCCGTTTTCTACGACAAACAATGGTTTTTGGTAGCGATCGTGAAGGAAGTTCAGCAGAATGCGCAGGCCTTTTGGATCGATCAACCAGCCCCATTGGCTCTTCTCAAGATATGGGTTTGGTACGCTATCGACAATGTTACCCACTTCCTTCTGTTTCGGGTCTGCACTTGCACAGCCACTTGCGTAGTAGCTGAATGAGATGAAATCGACACTTGCCGATGCAATTTCTTCTAAGTCGCCTGCTTCCATCTGAATTTCGATGCCGTTTTCACGGAAGTAACGCTTCATGTAGCCAGGGTACTGACCACGTGTTTGCACATCACCGAAGAACAACCACTTGTTGTTTTCATGCATTGCTGCCAGCACGTCATCAGGATTACAGGTGTATGGGTAGTTGATTGCGCCAAGCAGCATGTTACCAATCTTGCCGTTTGGTACGATTTGCTGACACAGTTTTACCGCTTTTGCGTTTGCGACTAGCTGGTGGTGAATCGCTTGGTAAATCTCTTGTTCATTGGCGTCTTCTTGCAAACCAACACCAGTAAATGGTGCGTGTAGAGACATGTTGATTTCGTTGAACGTTAACCACAGCTTCACTTTGTCTTTGTAGCGTTCCAGCACTGTGCGAGCATAACGTTCGAAGAATTCGATGACGCGACGATCGCCCCAACCGCCATAGTTTTCAACCAGTGCGTAAGGCATTTCGTAGTGAGATAAGGTCACGAAAGGTTGGATGTTGTGCTCGGCAAGTTCGTCAAAAATTTTATCGTAGAACGCCAAACCTTCTTCGTTCGGTTCTAACTCGTCCCCGTTCGGGAAGATGCGGCTCCAAGCTAAAGATAGGCGCAGACAGTTAAAGCCCATCTCTTTGAACAGCGCGATGTCTTCTGGGTAGCGATTGTAGAAGTCGATCGCCACGTCTTTGATACCCGGTGTACGCTCTTCACGGGTTTGATGCGGACTCAAAATACCGTTTGGCAGCATGTCTGATGTCGATAACCCTTTACCCCCAAGGTTGTACGCCCCTTCTACTTGGTTTGCAGCAATGGCACCACCCCAAAGAAAATGTTCAGGAAACTTAATCATGTTTCTCACTCTTTATATTTAGGAAATGTTTGTGGATTTATTGCTTGAGAATAGTGTAGGAGACACCTCGATACTTGTATCGAGATCGTATTTTTCTCAAACAGCGGGGATGCTTAGTTCTAATGATGATTTTGTAATCAATATCAACCTAGGCTGATTTGAACAATAGAGTGAAAGTCAGCCCATTTTGTTCATTCTTATGCACGGTAATTTGTCCGTTCATATCACGCATATTGTTGGCCGTAATCGCTAAACCCAGCCCCAACCCTTCACCAATTTTCTTTGAGGTTTGGAAGGGTTCGAACATGGATTCAAGCATCTCATTCGACACGCCGCAGCCATTATCACTGACGATCAGTTCGACCTGATTGTCGGTTGGATTGACGATCAAGCTGAGCTGCGGGTTGGTGGTATGGTTCATTGCGTCTAGCGCATTCGAGACAAGATTACCGAGTACCTGAAGCAGTCGTTGTTCTTCACCCAAGATGTTAGGTAAGTCATGAGGAACTCGAACACGCACATCCACTTTGTCTAGTTGGGTTTGATAAACGCGTAGGGTTTCTTCGAGTGCGGAAGTAAGAGAAATTGCTTGTAGGCTTTCTGGTTTGTTATAGGCGAACGTCTTTAGCTGACTGGTCATGCTTGCCATACGATCAATCAGCTTCTGCACCAAAACATTGTTGGCTTTCATCATCTCTGTTTCGCCGCGTTCCGCCAACAGTTCGTTCGTGGTGAGCAGGGTACGCAAGCCTGTCAGTGGCTGATTGAGCTCATGAGTAATCGCGCTCGACATGCGACCTAAGGCGGCCATTTTGCTCGATTCAATTAACTGGCTTTGCGCTTCTTTTAGCGCTTGAGTACGCTCTTCTACTCGCTGCGCCAGTTCTTGGTTGACCTGTTGCAGTGATTGCTCGGCTTTTTTCCGCTTGCTGATGTCGATGATCGTCGCAAGGAAATACTGCTCGCCATGCCAAGGGAAACTGGTCAGTGAGAACAAGACAGGGAAGACGCTACCGTCACTGCGTCTGGCAATGGTTTCGACCGTGCTGATCTCTGCGAGCTCTTTATGTTTAGGTAAATCCTTAAGCAACTTGAGTGTGGTGGAATTGGGATTGCCTGCATCGAATAACTCCCAAGCAAAAGCATGTCGATTGACGCTTTCTGGCAAACAGAACAAGCGCTTTGCCATTGGGTTGAGATCGAACAGTTGCCCTTGTTCATCAATCAATAGCAAACCAACGTGGGTCTTATTGATCATCTGTTTCAAGCGGCATTGGGACTCTTCCAACAGAGCTTGAATTCGTTGTTGATTGATGTGCTTTTGTCGTCGTTGTAAGCCAATGATGAGGAGCAATACAACCAATAAGAGCAGCGCTGCTACGCTCCAACCAATCACATTGATGGTTTGTTGAATCGGCTTAGAGGGAGTGAGGTAGCTTACGTACCAATTCAAATCATCCAATTTAACGGTGTGCGCAAAATAGCGTTGCTGATTGAGCGTCCACACACTGATATTGGTGTTGTCGTATAAGCGCTGCGTTTCTAACTGAACGGTGTTGCTTGGTTCGTTAAACCAGTCTGCGTTATAGAGCGAGCTGCTCGATAGGAAAAAGCGTTGCTGACGGTTCTGCAACGTAATGATGTCTTGGCTAGTAATGGTCTGTTCGGTCAATAGGCTAAGGTTGATTTGCACCACCACAATGCCAGCGATATCCAGACCATCGTAGATAGGGGCTGCAAGATAATACAATGGGCTCGAACCTTTGGTTTTGTTCACCAAGGAAACACCGCCGCCTTGGTTGTGAATTTGTTCCACAATGGCTTTTCGGTCAGACAGGCTAAAGCGCTCTTCGATCAAACTTGAGACCAATACTTCGCCAGAGTTAGACAGGATTAGCCAACCTTCCGTATTGGCGGCTTTGTCGAGTTGAGTTAGTTGGGTTTGCAACGGTTCGTAATAAGTCCGGTTTCCTTTCACAAACGCGATGGTTTCCGGGTTATTGGTGACAAGGTAAGGCAAGTGATAGAAGCGTTTGAGTGCACGGCGAACTTCACCAATATAGTCGAGCAGTTTTTGTTGAGCTTCGGTTTGAGTTTGTACGCTCAACCATTGACGAGCAACCTCTCTGCTGGCGCTATAACAAGACAACATCAGCACTGCTGCAATTACGACCACAAGCCACGTTTTGCCATTCCTTTTGCGCTGCATACTGACTCCGTTCAGCTAGTGCGTTCTCACCGAGAGTCATTAAAGAGTGCGCCTAACTGGTTGGATGTTAAAGACTTGTAAGCAAGAAGTGAGATCTAGCTCCTTTTCTCCTCAGTGGTTTTTGCTACCGTTAGCAAAGAGCGATTTCTATTCCACCTACGGTAGTAACTCATGGCTTTTGACGACACCCCTAAAATTGCACTTATCGAAGACGATGACATTGTTCGTCAGGCTACCAGTCAGTGGCTGCAACTGGCGGGGTTCGACGTGACCGCATTCAGTTTAGGAGAAGAAGGGAAAGCGGCCATTCTTAGCCAAGAATTTGATGCGATTGTCAGTGATGTTCGCCTGCCGGACACCGACGGCTTGTCGATACTAGAAAGCCTGATTGCTAATCACATCCCAACGCCAGTTATCTTGATCACCGGACATGGTGACGTCGATATGGCGGTAGGCGCATTACAAAAAGGTGCATTCGATTTTATCGAGAAACCTTTCCAACCTGAGCGCCTATCCCAGCGAGTGACCGATGCGGTCGAGAGTTATCGCGCACAAACGTCTACTCAAGATCGCCAAGAGTACCTATCTAGCGTTAGCGGCTTAGAAGAGGTGTTGATTGGGCGAAGCCGAGTGATGCAACAGCTTAGAGAACAAGTAGCCAAGTTAGCACGCATTGATACTAACGTGATCATTTACGGCGAAACAGGTTGTGGTAAAGAGCTGGTGGCGACCAGTTTGCATAATGAAAGCCAACGCAGATCCCATCATTTTGTGCCAATTAACTGTGGTGCTATTCCTGAGAACTTGTTTGAAAGTGAGCTGTTTGGGCATGAAGCAGGGGCATTTACTGGAGCGGGTAAAAAGCGCATTGGTAAATTGGAATACGCGGATAAAGGCACCTTATTCTTTGATGAAATCGAGAGTATGCCGCTGTCGATGCAGGTGAAAGTGTTGCGTTCATTACAGGAACATACGGTTGAGCGCGTTGGGGGTAACCAACAGATCTCGGTTGATTTAAGAGTGATCGCCGCCGCGAAAGAAGATCTCAATGATCATGACGAGTTTCGTCAGGATTTGTACTATCGTCTTAATGTGGCGCAGATCTATTTGCCACCGCTACGTGAGCGAGAAGAAGATGCGTTGATCTTGTTCGAACACTTTGCTCTGAAAAGTAATCCTGAGAGTCGTCCGCTGAGTGAAGCCGATAGAAAGGCCATTCTTGCTTACTCTTGGCCCGGTAACGTACGTGAGCTTAGGAATGTAGCGATGCGTTTTGCATTGGATGAAACCGTCTCCGTGATGGAAATTCTCTCCAGTCGACCATCCTCAACAACCGAAGAGACGCATGCGGGCGTGCCGTTGGCGATTCAGCTACATAACTTTGAACGTAAGGTGCTACATGATTCTTTAGTCAGGCATCATGGACGCATCAATGAGGTGATGCAGGAGTTGGATTTACCACGTCGAACCCTTAACCAAAAGATGCAGAAGTTTGGTTTGAATCGCTCCGACTATACTTAGTGCGATTTCTAGCTAATGTAAAATCATTGGCATAACAAACACGTTATGCGCTTTTGGCTGGAGCTGGGACAAACTTATAATTTAGGTCTTTCCCTTCTCCAAACAAGGTAACGAGGTTCCTTCCAGTATGTTTAGAGCTATATAGCGCTTCGTCTGCTTCAGCAAGCGCCTCTTGAAGTGATTGCCCCTCAGATAACTGACTGATACCAAAGCTCATGGTCACTTCAGTTTTAAATGATTGCAAAGCGGTTTCAGTTTCGACCGCAAGGCGAATTTGCTCTGCGACAATTTTGGCTTGCTGTGCTTTTTCGAGCAAAACAATCATGAACTCGTCACCACCAAATCGCACAATGCAGGCTGACTCAGGAAGATGCTTTTTAAAAATAGTGGAGATCGTTGCCATGACGGAGTCGCCAACCGTGTGACCATAGTGATCATTAATCGCTTTGAACTTGTCTACATCAGTCATAATAATGCTGATTGCTTGGCTTTTTTTATGTGCTTTATTAACCAAGTTTGGAACGATTTCTTCCATGGCTCGACGATTATATAGCCCTGTGAGTGCATCTAAATGAGAGAGATCATTAATGGATTGCACCAAGCGTCCGTTAATTAACCACAGCATACTAAAGCTCAAAGCAACGATCAGGCAGATGCTAAATAAGAAAGTCAGCTGATGGATAAGGCCTGCGACCATAAAGCTTGGTAACTCACCTGAAAAAGTACTCCAAAGCGCCCTAAATCCCATAAAAAAACTAAATCCAAAGAAAGAGTAAGCCATTGCTTTAACAGGGAGCTTTAAGTCCTTTTGGGTACCTTTAAGCATAGCGACACCACTAAAGAAGGTGACGATACAAATATACATGCTCAGATAAATAATACGGCTTTTGATAGAAGGATCATGGAAGGTGAAATAGTAAAATGAACCACTGAAAACAGGTGTTAACAAGGTGAGACAGTGAGCCAATTTTAAAGGGTGTTGACGAAAAATGCTTACGCTATATAGCGTAAGCAAGAAGCCGACTAATATGAGAGTGTTGGCTATGACGATGGTCAGCCAGTCTGGCGCAGAGCCTCTAAAGCCAAGTAAAAAAGGGCCTAAACCAATGAACAGTAGTGATATCGAGAAGGTTTTTAAGCCTTTGACTCTACCCTGAGTGTATTGATAACAAAGCAGACTAATAGAGTAAATGCAAGAGAACAGAATAACGATAAAGTTCAGTGTTCTGATGTCTAGATACTGATTATCCATAGGCGACCCATATCAATCTTTCATTCAGGCAACTCCTTTGCCTGATATCAATAAGCGAGCTACATAGTAACGCACTTATTGAGCGATGTCTTATGTTAAACGGCTATTCATTCACCAGCTCGAATTGTTCGGTTTGGTTGGTTTTCGTCGTAAACAGCAGACCAACAATCATCATAAATACGCTAGGCACAATCCAGCTAGCAAAGTCATTGTACAGAGGCATGTAATTACCCATCCACTCATCAGTGGAACTTGGCATGTAACCTAGGATGTGCAGCGCATCAACACAACCAAACGTTAGAGCAGTGAACGCCGTCGCGACGACCATGATTTGCGACATCTTGTTGCGCACAGGTGCCATGATCATCAACGCAATCGCTACTGGGTGAAGCGCCACAACCGCTGGCAACGTGATAGCCAATAGTTGCTCTAGACCTACGTTAGCGATCAAACCTGCCAATACCATGGTCGTGATAACGCAGCCTTTGTAGTTAACTTTGCTGAAGGTGTTGTCGTAGAACTCACTGCCTGCGGTGGTTACGCCGATAGCAGTAGTCAAACACGCTAATACCATCACGGCACCTAGTAATAGTGAGCCAAACGCGCCGAAGTGGCTGAAGGTGAATGCCGTTAAAATGTCGCCACCATTGCTGAACTCAGAACCCAAGTATGAGCTTGTCGAGCCAATGTAAGCCAATGAGATGTAAACAAACGCCATGGCAACCGCGTACATCAAAGCTGCGATTAGCGTGTATTTTGCGGTGGCTTTCGGGCAATCCACACCCATGCTGCGAATCGCGCGGAAGATAATCCAACCAAAACCGATAGAACCTAATGCATCCATGGTCATGTAACCTTGGGTTAAGCCTTCAGCAAATGCGCCAGATACGTATGGTCCCGTTGCGGCAGTTAGCTCACCAGCAGGAGAAATCAAAGCCGTCACAGACATGATGATCAAGATACCCATCAATGCAGGCGTTAAGATTTTGCCTAGGTTGTCGACCAATTTGCCCGGGTATAGCGCAAACAAGATGGTGATAGCAAAGAAGGCAATAGTGAAAGGCACCAAAGCGGCATCTCCAAACATTGGTGCAAAGCTAAATTGGTAAGCGACGGTAATCGCCCGTGGTATTACGAACGCAGGGCCAATCACGATAAATACCATTACCCAAAAACTGGTCGCCAAAGGTTTAGGTAGGGCAGCGGTTAATTTGTCTGAACCGTTTACGATAGCCACCATCACCAGTGCCATCGCAGGCAGACCTACGCCCGTTAAGAGGAAGCCAGACATCCCGCTCAGAAAATTTTCACCTGCTTGGTAACCCAAAAATGGAGGGAAGATCAGGTTACCCGCGCCTAAGTACATGGCGAAAGTCATGAAGCCCAAAGCGGCGATATTGCGTGCGCTTAACATTGTTATTCCTCTTATGTTTCGCTTGGAAGAAACTGAAAGGAATGGGAGGAGTATGTGGTGTTCCCGTCAGCTTCTTCTCAAGCTGACAGAAAGTTTAGATATAGCCTGTCAGCTCTGAATCAGTTTCAGAGAGAGCAGGAGGATCGCAGCAGCAACGCCAGATGGGCGTTTTAAAGCGAATTGTAATTGCGCAGTTGCTGACATGGGTGATCCTTAATGACGAAAAAATACCAAGGAATACGTTTGCCTTGGTGTGTTGTTACCCTAACGAACATAGGGCTATTGGCACAACCCCGAAGTAGAAAATAAGTTGATACGGTCAATGTTTGTTTCTGAACTGGTGGATCGAACTGCTTTTTAAATTCAAAATTAGAATAAATGACTTTTCATTTCTGTAACATGGCTTGTTTTGCTGTATTTTTGTGCTATTTGTAGTCGTTTAGGCTATAAACCTCCGCTGATAAAGTGAGCAGTTTAGAATGATGCGCTTTTTCTTCTTATTGTTAAGACGCTCATTAGTTGCAGTTCAATCCAAAATTGCATCGGCAAAATATTGCTTATTAGTGAATCGTGCATTTATTTTGTCTTGATCACATTTTATTAACCTTTTGCGATCTAGGCGTGCAACCTTCTTCTCTTTAATAAGCAAGATCTTGCTCATTACTTTGCTATCAAATCAGCATGATTTTGCTCATTTTTGATGTCTTTCAGCACTTAGTTCAATAAATACAAAGGGTTAAAAGTTGGCATTTCAATTGCTCTAGGGAATGTGTTGTTAATAAAGATTTAACATGATGTAAATCCCCAATCGTGAAACGACTACACGGAGAGTAATAATGAAAATGAATAAGCTGGTAAAAGCTTTGGCTGTCGCTGTGACTTCTTTTGGTATTGCTGCTAACGCTGCTGCAGAGGACCGTAGCTACATTCTTGCAACGGCATCGACAGGTGGTACTTACTACCCTGTGGGCGTAGCGTTGGCGACGTTAAGCAAAGTGAAATTGGCACCAAAGCACCACTTCTCCCTTTCTGCAATCAGCTCTGCGGGCTCTGGTGAAAACGTCAAACTGCTGAACGAAAACGAAGCACAGTTCGCGATTCTACAAGGTCTTTACGGTGCATGGGCTTGGTCTGGTGAAGGTCCTTATGAGAAGAGCGGTCGCCAAGAGCAGCTGCGTTCAGTCTCTATGTTGTGGCAAAACGTTGAGCACTTTATTGTTCGCTCGGACCTAGCAAAAACGGGCACAGTGACTGACCTGAACAACCTAGATGGCAAGAAGTTCTCTATCGGTAAGAAGAACTCAGGTACTGAGAACTCTGGTCGCCAAATCATGAAAGGTCTGAAGGTCGACCCTGATAAATTCAATCTTGCTTACATGGGTTACGGCGGCAGTGCGAGCGCACTTCAAAACGGCACCATTGACGGCATGAACACGCCTGCAGGTGTGCCTGTTGGTGCGGTTACTCAAGCTTTTGCAGCGCTGGGTAAAGACATCTCGATTCTTTCGTTTACTGATGAGCAAATCAAAGAGGCGAACGGCAACTACAACCTATGGACGAAGTACGAAATTCCTGCGAACACGTACCCGGGTCTAGATAAGCCGATCACCACCATTGCACAGCCAAACTTCTTGGCAGTTCGTGAAGATATCTCGGAAGAAGACGTTTACCAGCTAACCAAAGCGATCTACGAGAACCTGCCTTTCCTACAAGGAATCCACAAAGCAACAAAAGCAATGGCGATTGAGAAAGCGATCGCTGGTTTGCCAGTGCCTCTTCACCCAGGCGCAGCGCGTTACTACAAAGAAATGGGCATCGAAATCCCATCAGATCTAATGGCGAAATAACGCCAACTTCGCCCCGAGTTTCGGCTCGGGGCATTTTATCCCTACCGATTTCTAAGATGGAAAAAGCCGCCAGAGCTTGGAGTATGAGATGAGCGACTCAATAGAAAAGGAATTGCAGAAGTTTGAGCTGCCCACGCGCACTGATTTTCCGTGGGTAACCACCACAATCACAGTGTTTGGCGTGGTGTTGTCTGCTTTGCACATTTGGTTTAATACCTTATCGACGTTACCAGAGTTATGGATTTCCGCGACCCACTTTGCAGGCTTTGCGGTGATTTGTGCGCTTTGGTATCCGGCTCATATCTCTCTCAAGCAGAGTAAGATTGCACTCGGTATCGATGTGTTAATTGCCATGGGCGCGGTCGCGTGTTTGCTCTACATTCCCTATGCCGAAGATGCGCTCTACGAACGTGGCGTGAAGTTCGTGACCAGCGATTGGGTCTTCGCCATCATGGCAATCCTGATCGTGATTGAGCTGATCCGACGCACCATGGGCTGGTTTATTCCAGTGCTGATTGTGGTGTGTTTAAGCTACGTTGTGCTTTGGGGGAAATGGGCGACAGGTATTTTCCACTTTCCGGGTTTGAGCATGGAAACCTTGCTCTACCGCAGTTTCTATTCCTCTGAGGGCATGTTTGGTTCTATTTCGCGCATCAGCTGGACTTTCGTATTCATGTTCATTCTATTTGGTGCGTTTCTTGTGCGTTCTGGTGTTGGTGATTACATCATCAATGTGGCACGTGCTGCGGCTGGCAAAATCATTGGTGGTCCCGGTTTTATTGCGGTGATTGGCTCCGGTTTGATGGGCTCAGTATCTGGCTCTAGCGTGGCAAATACGGTTTCAACCGGTGTTATCAGTATTCCTTTGATGCAAAAAGCAGGTTTCCCTTCGCGCTTTGCGGCGGGGGTTGAAGCTGCAGCGTCGACAGGTGGCCAGTTGATGCCACCAGTGATGGGGGCGGGTGCTTTCATCATGGCGTCTTACACGCAAATTCCTTATGTTGATATCATTGCGGTGTCTTTTATTCCTGCTCTTATCTATTTCTTGTCTGTTGCGTTCTTTGTGCGTATCGAAGCCAAACGCAGCGGCGTTCAAAAAATCACGACCAGCGATGAATCTCTATTAAAAGTGTTGATCAGCGGTTGGCACAACCTTATCCCGCTGGCGGTATTGGTTACTTTGTTGGTTCAAGGTTTTACACCGACTTACGCTGCGGGCTTGTCGATCATCTCAGTGGTGGTGGCGTCTTGGTTCTCGAAAGATCACAAGATGGGGCCAAAAGCGATCATCGAAGCACTTTCGCAAGGCGCGAAAAACATGGCGACAACTGCCGTATTGCTGGTGGGTATTGGTTTGGTGATCAACGTGATCAGCACAACGGGTATCGGCAACACGTTCTCACTGATGATCGACGGTTGGGCGAATGGCGACTTGTTCATCATGATCGTTCTGATTGCGCTCGCTTCTCTTGTTTTAGGTATGGGTTTACCTGTGACAGCTGCGTATATTGTATTGGGTACACTGTCTGCCCCTGCGCTTTACAAGTTAATTGCCGAAAACCAATTGCTTGAATTGATGGTGTCAGGTCAATTGCCTGAACAAGCAAAAGCCATCTTCATGTTGGCGGCGCCAGAAAAGTTGGAACTGCTTAACGCACCAATGGCGTTGGAAACCGCAAAAGAAATGGTGGCGCTAGTGCCTGCGGACTTTATGGAAACCCTACTAGAGCAAAGTTTGGGTATAGAAGCAGTAGGCTTGGCATTGCTGGCTGCTCACCTCATCATCTTCTGGTTATCGCAAGACAGCAACGTTACGCCTCCAGTGTGTTTGACCGCATTCGCTGCGGCAACTATCGCGAAAACACCCCCAATGCGCACTGGTTTGATGGCGTGGAAAATCGCCAAAGGTTTGTATCTTGTACCGCTGTTGATTGCTTACACAGGCTTAGTCAGTTGGGATGTGACGTCAGTGATTACTGTAGGCTTCTTTGCCATCATCGGTACCTATGCATTGATTGGTGCGATTGAAGGCTACTTGGAAGGTCCTCTAAACATTCTGACGCGTCTCTTGTTGGTAGTGGTGGGTACATTGCTGGTTTGGCACGACATCCCAATGTTGGTTCGTGTGGCAAGCTGCGCGGTATTTGTCGCGGTGTTCATTTACAGTGGTCGCAAGTTCAAATTGCAACAATCTCAACTATCGGTTTTATAAGAGGTCGTATGAAATCAGTCTATGACTACATCATTGTTGGTGGCGGTATCGTTGGTGTGTCGACAGCATGGCAACTGCAGCAACGCCACCCAGACAAGTCCATTTTATTGGTTGAGAAAGAGTCCGGTTTTGCGAAGCACCAAACCGGACACAATAGCGGCGTGATTCATGCTGGAGTGTACTACGCACCGGGCAGCTTAAAAGCCGATTTTTGTAAACGTGGGGTAGAGCGAACCATTTCGTTCTGTGCTGAGCACGATATTCCGGTGGAGAACTGTGGCAAGTTACTGGTTGCGACCAATGAGCAAGAAGTCGAACGCATGAATGCCCTCTATGAGCGCTGCCATGTCAACGGCATCGACGTAAAGCTACTCGATGAAGTTCAACTCAAGCTGGCTGAGCCAAACATCACGGGATTGGGCGCGATTTATGTTAAAACCACCAGTATTGTCGATTATCGTTTGGTCACGGAGCAGATGGCGGAAGAGTTCAAAAAGCTCGGCGGTCAAATCAGTCTGAGAACCAAAGTGGTGGCTGCCGAAGAGAAGGATGAGGAAGTCCAACTGACCTGCATTTCAGACGGTCAAACCATGCAGCTCAATGCCAAATTCTTGGTCACTTGCAGCGGCTTGATGGCGGATCGTATGATTAAGATGATGGGTATTCCAACCGATTTCCAAATTATCCCTTATCGTGGTGAATACTACCGCTTAGATAGCAAACACGACCAAGTGGTGAATCATCTTATTTACCCAATTCCCGACCCTGATTTGCCATTCTTAGGTGTCCACCTGACTCGCATGATTGATGGCAGTGTGACCGTTGGTCCAAACGCGGTGCAAGGCTGGAAGCGAGAAGGGTATGACAAGGTTAACTTCAGCTTGCAAGATACCATGCAAATGCTCAGTTTCTCCGGCTTTTGGAAGGTGACACAAAAGCATCTAAAAACCGGATTGGCTGAGTTTAAGAACTCGTGGTGGAAGCCGGGCTATCTCAAGTTGGTCAACAAATATTGCCCAAGCATCAAGGTAGAAGATCTCAAACCATATCCTGCGGGTATTCGTGCGCAAGCAGTGTTATCCGACGGAACCTTGGTTCATGACTTCTTGTTTGCCGAGAGCGCAAGAAGCTTACACGTTTGCAACGCCCCCTCTCCTGCAGCGACATCTGCAATGCCTATTGGAGAGTACATTTGCGATAAAGTGAATGAGAAGATAGAAGCGAAAACGGTATAAAACAAAGGCGACGTAACTGTCGCCTTTGTTTTATTTGAATCTGGGGATTAGGAGTCGCCATCTTTAGGGCAGAGTTCCCCTTTCTTTGCGTGTCTTTCTATCATGTAATCGCCTCGGGCACTGTGCAATACAATTGCATTCCAGACTTGACCATCTTGCAACTCGAACTCAAACGCATAATGGGTGCCGCCGACCATTTTGGTTCTCACCTCATGAATTGCTTTCAATTTATCATCGGCATTCATTTGATAAAGCACCATGTTGAGTGAGCGTCTTGCGTCAGGAGTTGCTTCAGCAAGTTGCCAATGACCCTGCTCGTCTGTTGCGGAGCAAATAGACCGCATTTTACTTTTCATGGCGGATGACATCTGCTTGTCTACGGCCAATGCATTTGGTGAAAACAGTGGAACCGTCAAAGGAATCAAAGTTACCAGAAACCGCTTTAAGGTCATAAAAACACTCCGTTGTTTTACTCTTGTTTGAGTATAGACCTCAATGGCTTCAGATGTGGTGCAGTAGACTCTGGGCCTACAATATCGCAGTTCGTATCAACGAACTGATGATAAACAAGGCGACCACGCTTACCAGCCAAATGCCAATGAACCACAAAATGGGTTTTAGTTTCATCAGTGATATCCTTCTCCACGTTTCATCTTGCCGCGGAAAACCCAGTACGAATAAGCCGTGTAGGCTATGATCAGAGGAAGTAATACCATCGCACCAGCAAGTAAAAATGCCAAACTTTTGTCTGGCGCGGCGACGTCTTGATAAGTGAGTGCGAATGGGACCAAGTAAGGGAATGTACTGACACCGAAACCCATCGCGGACAAAAGAAACAGGCCGATCGCAAGAACGTAGGCTCGGACGGCTTTGTGATCGAGTAAGGCTTTGAATAGCTGCCAAATAAGTGCCGCAGCAATAATTGGTAAAATGAAAAACAGTAGCGAGTTTGGTAATGAGAACCAACGTTCAAAGACGATATTTTGGCTCAATGGCAGCCACAAACTGGCGATGAATATACAGGCTACCATCGCTAGTCCCCATCGTCGCGCGACCACGTAATAGCGCCCCATCAGCTCTTCTGGAAGCTTGATTAATAACCAGCATGAACCGAGCAGAATATAAGCACAAACAAGCGCCAGGCCACAAAATACGCTAAATGGTGAAAGCCAATCAAACCATCCACCTGCGTATGCTCGTTCACTAACCTCTATACCTTGGAGCAGGGTTCCGAGCATAATGCCTTGCATCAATGCCGCGGTGAGTGAACCAATGAAAAAAGCGCTATCCCATAAAAACTTTCCGCGTTGTGTTCGGAAGCGATACTCAAAAGAAACCCCGCGCAGAATTAACCCGAGCAGCATTAAAATCAGGGGAGCATAGAGTGCTGGCATAATGACCGCGTAGGCGAGGGGGAACACGGCAAAAAGCCCACCTCCGCCAAGAACTAGCCAAGTTTCATTCCCATCCCAAACAGGAGCGATGCTGTTCATCATCATGTCGCGCTCTTCATCATCATTAGCGCTGAGGAATAGGATACCAATACCGAGATCAAAGCCATCTAACACGACATAAATCAGAACAGCGAGCCCAATCAAAGCGTACCAAATTAATGCGTAATCCATGAGTAAGCTCCTAGGTTAGATGGTTAGAATGTGTGATGGCATCGGTTTTCGTGCCATCAGGAAGTCGGCTATCTAGACCTTCTTCATATCGAGTTGGAGACTTGCGCATCAAACGTAGGAGATAGAAGAAGCCAGCTCCAAAAACCACAAAGTAAACCACGATGAACGCCGTCAGGGAGACGCTCACCGCGGCGGCATCAATAGGCGATGCCGAATTGGCTGTGGTTAAAAGACCGTATACGGTGTAAGGCTGTCGACCGACTTCGGTAGTTATCCAGCCTGCTAAAACTGCAATGAACCCCGCTGGGGCAAACAGCACACAAATACGTTGAAGTGCCCTCGAATCAAAAAGTTTGCGACGTTTTCTTAGCCAAAGGCTCCACAAACCAATAACAAGCATGCCAAAACCAAGCGCGACCATTACTCGGAAAGACCAGAAAACGATAGAGACAGGAGGGTGTTCCTCCTCTGGAAAAGCATCTAATCCCTTCACTTCACCGTTGAGGTCATGAGTTAAAATCAAACTACCGAGTTTGGGGATTTCCAGTGCGTATTCCATGCGTTTTTCTTCATCGTTAGGGATACCGAAGAGGATCAATGGCGCGCCTTGGTGAGACTCATAGTGCCCTTCCATCGCGGCAACTTTGGCGGGTTGATGTTCAAGGGTGTTTAATCCATGCATGTCTCCAGCAACGATTTGAATTGGTGTCACGATGGCAGCCATCCACATTGCCATCGAGAACATAATTCTGGCTAGAGGGTTATGGTTTGCTTTTAGCAAGTGATAAGCGGCAACGCCGGCTACAACAAAGGCAGTAGTAAGGTAAGCGGCGAGCAACATATGAACGAGCCGGTAAGGGAAGGAAGGGTTGAAGACAATCGCCCACCAGTCTTCTGGGATAAACTGTCCGGCTTCGTTGATACTATAGCCCGCTGGTGTTTGCATCCAACTATTAACCGAAAGTATCCAAAACGCAGACAAAAACGTCCCGAATGCAACAATACAAGTCGCGGCGAAGTGAAGCTTCTTACCTACCTTATCCATACCGAAAAGCATCACGCCTAAAAACCCAGCTTCGAGGAAAAACGCAGTAAAAACTTCATAACCCATTAGCGGGCCTAGGATTGGGCCTGTTTTGTCGGCAAACACGCTCCAGTTAGTACCGAATTGATAGCTCAACACGATGCCACTCACCACACCCATACCAAAACTGATGGCAAAGATTTTGAGCCAGTACTTATAGATTTGCATGTACTGTTTGTTGCCCGTTTTTAAGTACAAGCCCTCTAATACAGCGAGATAACTTGCCAAACCAATCGTAAACGCTGGAAAAATAATGTGGAAAGAGACAGTAAAGGCAAATTGGAATCTAGCTAGGTCAATGGCGAGTGTGTCCATGAGCGGTCCCTTTTTCGTTGGATAAACTGTTCGCCGGATTTAAAGAGGAGACAGAAGAGTGGCGAACAAGGTGAAATACGAAGAAGGAAGACGAAGAGATTAAAAAACGATCGCTTTTTACACATGTGCGTACCATCTTTTAGATAAAGGAGGAGCGTTATGAGCCTTAAACATTACTTTGAGAAAGCGACACCTAAGTTTGGTCCAGGTGGGAAGTATCACAAGTTCTACCCACTTTTCGAAGCTGTCGAAACCATTTTTTACACGCCTGGTAAGGTAAACCAGGGCATGACTCACGTTCGAGATAGCATCGATTTAAAACGTATTATGATCATGGTGTGGTTGGCGGTCTTCCCTGCCATGTTCTGGGGTATGTACAACATAGGCCAGCAAGCGAGTGATGCCTTGTTGTATGGAATGGATCAAGCCTCAGCTCAGCAAGCGCTTGTTTCTTCATGGCAACTGAGTTGGGTATGGGGCTCGTTAGATGCGGTTTCACAAGCGGGGTGGGGAAGTAAAATGTGGCTTGGTGCTACTTACTTTCTCCCGGTTTATGCGACGGTGTTTATCGTTGGTGGTTTCTGGGAAGTTCTGTTTGCTATTGTGCGAAAGCATGAGGTAAATGAAGGCTTTTTTGTCAGCTCTATACTCTTTGCGCTGATCCTTCCTCCGACAATTCCACTATGGCAAGCGGCTTTAGGTATCACTTTCGGTATTGTTGTGGCGAAGGAGATTTTCGGTGGTACTGGACGAAACTTCCTAAATCCAGCTTTAGCAGGGCGCGCGTTCTTATACTTTGCCTATCCTGCCAACATGTCCGGTGGTGCCGTGTGGGTCGCGGCTGATGGTTACTCTGGCGCTACTCCACTTAGCCAATGGTATGAAGGAGGGCAAAGTGCTTTGATAAATAATATGACGGGAGAGCCAATTTCATGGGGAGATGCTTTTGTTGGTAATTTACCAGGCTCGATGGGTGAAGTCTCCACGTTGTTGATCGCACTAACAGGCTTGGTTCTCATCTTTATGAAGATTGCATCGTGGAGAATTGTTGCGGGCGTGTTGGTCGGTTTAATCGGAGCTTCATTACTATTGAATGCGATCGGTTCAGACTCTAACCCCATGTTCTCCATGCCGTTCTACTGGCACTTCGTGATTGGTGGGGTTGCGTTTGGTACCTTCTTTATGGCGACAGACCCTGTCTCGGCAGCTTTTACCAATAACGGGAAATGGGCATACGGACTATTAATCGGCGTGATGACGATTTTTATCCGAGTGCTGAACCCGGCTTATCCAGAAGGCATCATGTTAGCGATTCTATTTGCTAACTTATTCGCGCCACTTTTCGATTACCTAGTCAAAGAAAGTAATATCAAACGCAGAATGAAAAGGGCGAGACCTTCTTAAAATGAGGGTGACCTCACTGAAAATTGATTGAAAACTGCACTATATTGAAAAGGTCAGAGACATGGGGTTTCTGACTTTTTATTTTTATCAGGAGGACGAAGACGATGAGAATAAAGGATATTCTCGATAGCCGTTTGGTGCTGTCGTTCTGGTATAACCTAGACTACTGCTTGTCTCTTCTTAGTAAAATCTCTTCTCGTTGATTTCCTCAATGCAATCGCATTGAAAAGCATTCTATCTATTTGTTTTTTAGTCTTACGTGAAACTGCGTAGGGCAATGCGTATAAGGAAATTAACAATGAAACGTATTCCAGAACCTTTCCGTATCAAAATGGTTGAGCCAATCAAAATGACGACTTTGGCAGACCGTGAAGTCGCGTTAAAAGAAGCGGGCTATAATCCATTTCTTCTTCGTAGTGATGATGTTTATATCGATTTGCTGACTGACTCAGGCACTGGTGCCATGAGTGATAATCAGTGGGCTGGTATCATGATGGGGGATGAATCCTATGCGGGGAGTCGAAATTACTACAACCTGTGTGATGCAGTGGAGCACTTCTTCGGTTATAAGCTCACCGTGCCTGCACACCAAGGGCGTGGTGCCGAGCAAATTTTGTTCCCCGCTTTGATTGAGCGTATGCGTCAGGTGCGTGGTGGCGAAACGCCAGTATTTATCTCGAACTACCATTTTGATACCACAGCGGGTCACATTGAACTCAATGGCGGTAAAGCGATTAACGTGGTAACGGAAGAAGCATTCGACACCACTACGCCTTATGATTGGAAGGGCAATTTTGATATCGATAAGCTGGTGGCAACAATTGAAGCGCACGGTTCGCATAACATCTGTGCAATTATCACCACGATTACTTGTAATAGCTCCGGTGGTCAGCCTGTGTCGATGGAAAACATGCGCAGTGTGTACGAGATTGCAACCAAGCACGATATTCCAGTGGTGATTGACTCGGCTCGTTACTGTGAGAACGCTTACTTTATCAAGCAGCGTGAAGCGGGTTACGAGAATAAATCGATTCTGGAAATCATCCGTGAGATGTACCAGTACGGTGATATGCTCACCATGTCAGCTAAGAAAGACCCGATGGTAAACATTGGTGGCATGTGTTGTATTCGTGATCATAAGGAGTTGTTCCAGGCGGTGCAGACGCGCTGCGTACCCATGGAAGGATTTGTGACATACGGCGGCATGGCTGGGCGTGATATGGAAGCGCTCGCTCGCGGTTTGTATGAAGCCGCGGACGAGGATTTTCTTCACTATAGAATTAGCCAAGTTCAATACTTAGGTGAGCGCTTACGTGAAGGCGGTATTCCGATTCAATACCCAACGGGTGGTCATGCGGTGTTTGTGGATGCCGCTAAGATTTTGCCACATATTCCAGCGGATCAGTTTCCTGCGCAGGTATTGTGTAATGCTTTGTACTTGGAAGCGGGTATTCGAGCAGTAGAGATAGGATCGTTGCTGCTTGGTCGAGATCCGGAAACGGGTAAACAAAAAGCGTCAGAGCTTGAGTTGATGCGTTTGACCATTCCACGTCGTGTCTACACAAACGATCATATGGATTACATTGCGGATGCGATTATCGAACTGAAAAATCGTGCACATGAGTTAAAAGGGCTCACTTTCGAGTACGAGCCACCAGTGCTGCGCCACTTTACTGCTCGATTTAAAGAGATCGATTAACTCAAGTTTAAATCTAGATAAGCAAAAGGCCGCGAGTTTCGCGGCCTTTTTCGATTCGTTTATTTCTTAGCGTTACAGTTACGCTAACTCTAATGTGATGCGAACGAACTGGTCGTCTTGATACTGCACTTCATAATTGAAGGTACCACTGGCGTAAATGCTGCCAAGGAAAAGTGAGCGTTGACTCATTGGTCCGCGGAACAGCATCGAAATAGGAGCGATTAGGGCGTTATTATCATCGAAGTGCTGATTTAAGTTCTCAGAAAGCACACACAGCAAACAGCCGTGTTGGTCGTGAGATAAGTCGACGTCTTCCGGTCGCGATAATAACACGGTAGTCCCCAGTTTCTTCTCAATCTCATTGATCAGCAGCAAGTAGCTATCTAGATCGGGTTGAGGATTTCTGGGTTTGTCTGCACCGACGCAGCGCTCGAGTAATTCTTCCAGATTTCCGTTCTCACCTTTTGCCTGCTGAGTCAAAGATTTTAACGGCTTTTTAATCAGCTTATAGCGATTACTCTTCAGTTTTGGTTTCAGCCATTTCTGAAGTAAGTCATTACGTTCTTTAAGGGAGAGGCCATGCGAGGACGCGTGAATTTTAAAGTGCAGGTGTAATAAAGCGTGAACCGCAAGCTCACTCAGAAGTTGGTTAGCATCTGTAGACTGTCTTGCCTGCTTAGAACTTTGCATTACACTCGAACAAAATTAGGGAAGAAGGATAATGGTGCCGAGAGAGGGACTCGAACCCTCACACCAAAGGCACTAGCACCTCATGCTAGCGTGTCTACCAATTTCACCATCTCGGCATCATGATGCTCTGAATACTCAGAGGCCTCGAAAGAAGCAACGCGAATTATAACCAAAATCCACCTGTTGGCGAGAGCAAAATGACGAATTTTGGCTCTTTCGAGTTTGATTGCATATTTATTGGTCACTTTTATGTTTTTTACCATCAACGCCTATCCTTATGCCCTTACTTTTATTAATGGTATGACGACAAAAGAGTACTTTTGCCTAAATTTTGAACGCTTGAACGTTTGCGTAAATAAATGTGATGAATATCTCTTTTTGTTGGCTATACTTGCGTCCCGTTTAAGCGGGAATTAGGGTTTAGTTGTTCAGGACCCTTACCCATACAAGCCGTCACATGGAGCAGGCCAAGCAACATGCTCGCCAGCAGTGAATGACCCCACGGACCGGACCAGCTACGTTCAATTGCTTGTATAAGGTAAAAATAAGATGTCGAACTATTCGTTCTGTCTACATTCTGGATCTAAAAGTGAGTTATCACTCGCTGCGTTGTCCCTTTCTTCTGCCAATTCCTTTGGCTCTTTTTTCTTTTTCAACGTTTAGTAGGTCCAGCTCATGAGTGTTCTATTTAGTCTATTTGGTATTGTTGCACTGCTAGGTTGTGCTTTCCTACTTTCTGAGGGTCGTTCTTCCATTAATTGGAAAACTGTATCTCGCGCCTTGATGCTACAAATGGGGTTTGCTGCTTTGGTGCTCTATTTCCCGTTGGGTCAAGCGGCGCTGGCGAGTTTAAGTAATGGTGTCGCGGGGCTACTCAGCTTTGCTGATGAAGGGATTAAATTCCTCTTTGGTGACCTCGCTTCTTCTGGCTTTATCTTCGCTATCCGTGTCCTTCCTATCATCATCTTCTTCAGTGCTCTTATCTCCGCCCTTTACTATTTGGGCATTATGCAAAAAGTGATTCAATTTATTGGCGGCGCTATCCAGAAGTTCTTGGGTACGAGTAAAGCAGAGTCTTTGGTTGCAACAGGGAACATTTTCTTATCTCAAGGCGAGTCACCACTTCTTATTCGTCCATTTCTTTCTAACATGACTCGCTCTGAACTGTTTGCCGTGATGGCTGGTGGTATGGCTTCAGTGGCGGGCAGTGTGCTTGGTGGTTATGCTGGTTTGGGTGTCGACCTCAAATACTTGATCGCGGCAAGCTTTATGGCAGCACCAGGTAGTTTGATGATGGCAAAAATCATCGTTCCTGAGCGTCAAACGCCAAGCGATTACAACAATATTGAGCTAGATAAATCAGAAGAAAGTAACGTTATTGATGCGCTAGCAAGCGGTGCCATGGGCGGTATGAAAGTTGCCGTTGCTGTTGGTACCATGCTTATCGCTTTCGTGAGTGTTATCGCGATGGTGAACACGGGGCTAGAAAACTTGGGTGAGATATTTGGTTTCTCTGGCGTAACGCTACAAGCGATTTTTGGTTATTTGTTTGCACCTCTCGCATGGTTGATTGGTGTGCCAAGCCACGAAATTCTAGCTGCGGGTTCATACATTGGTCAGAAAGTGGTGATGAATGAGTTTGTTGCGTTTATCGATTTTGTGCAGCACAAAGCGACACTGTCTGAGCATACTCAAATTATTATCACTTTTGCGTTGTGTGGTTTTGCGAACATTGGCTCAATTGCGATTCAGTTGGGCTCTATCGGCGTGATGGCACCTGAGCGCCGCAAAGATGTTGCAAGTCTAGGCCTAAAAGCGGTTGCTGCTGGTACACTCGCTAACCTGATGAGTGCGTGCTTAGCGGGCATTTTTATCTCGCTCTAATTTAGATTGAAGATCCACACTAAAAACCCGCCTAAATGGCGGGTTTTGTTATTTCTAAGGCTTGGGCATTAAGCCGTAAGGTATCGATTTAAAAGCCTCTGGGTGCTCTTGATAAGTTGGCGCTTTATGTACCCCTTTCCAATCGAGCAGCATGATGGCTAGCACGTTACGGTGTTCGCCGTACTTGAGATCAAAGTTACCGTCGACCGACGGAATCATCCCTTTTTCTGCGTTGATTGCATGACGAATGGCTTGGCGGGTCTTCTTTACGACCGGATCATGGTCCAAGCCTGCTAACAAAAACGAAATGCCGACTTCCGCAATCACATCTTCTTTGGCGCGCAGTAGGATAGTGTCGATGTTGTTACGAAAGTAATCATAAATCCATTGGTGTTTCTTCTCGCTTACTCGCTCCTGATAATACTGTGAATCGGCAAAGATGATGTGCGTCATACCATAGAGTTTGTTCCAATACTGCTGAGCTGAAAGCATCTTATCTTTATCGTCGGGGTAGGTGTCACGGAAGGTTTGAGTGAATTCCTCGACCACATCTTGCTCTCCTAACTGACGAAGCCAGTAGACTTGGTTTGCAAGCTGAGCTGCCCATGCCTCTATCATCTCTTTGTCCGTAACGTAACGCGAGAAATCGTAGCGCCTAATAATTTTTCTCAGCGTTTTGTCTTGTTTATGCTTTAGGCCATATTCGTTTGCTCTTGCCATTGCGCCAAGCAATTCCACACCAAGATAAAGGTACTCAGGATGGTGTTTAGTCACGGTATAGCGTCGCTGACCTCGTTCGGTTTCTTTCTCTTGATACGTGGTCAGCCTTTGAGATGAATAGAGAATGATGTCTTCTGGTTCAACGACTTCATTAGCAAATTGGTTTAACCGGCTGGCTACTTGTGCCATGTCGGTCCAAATGGCAGCGTGATATTTCTCATCTAATGTTTGGCGGTACATGCGTAAGCCAAAATGGCCCTCTTTAAACGCCGGGAAAGTGAACAGTTCTGGTTCGTAGGTACTACGAATCAACTGCGCTGATTGAGTATTATCGAGAAGCGGTACGTCTTCCTGTGATGCCTGAGCAGCAAAGGTAAGTGAGCAAGAGAGTAAGACCGCTAAGCTAAGAGGTTTAATACGCATAAATCCATTCCCTATGAAGTCCTGAACCTAAACCTACCATCAATATTAATTGAGAATGTAAAAGCTGAGTCAATAGTTGAAAATTTGCCTAAAAGTCAGGTTGATACGTTCATCTTTGGTTTTCGCGGTTTTTGGTACGCAGTGCTTCCAGTGATGCTGAAGCTCGCCAGCCATAATCAGTAAGGAGCCATGAGAAAGCTCGTATTCAATCTCAGTTTTACAATGTAAATTTCTAAGCAAAAATCGACGTGTTTCACCTAAGTTCAAAGATGCGATAACAGGGTTTCTACCTAACTCTGGTTCATTATCTTGGTGCCAGCCCATTGAGTCTTGGCCGTGTCGATATAAGTTAGCGAGAACAGAATTAAAAGTGACATCAGCAACTGATTCACAACGCACTTTCAGCTGAGTTAACTCGGGAGTCCAAGGGTGAGGCTGCATGGTTAAGCCTGAGTAAGTATATGCTGCATCACCGTGCCACGCTTGTAAGCGAGGTTGAAGTACTGACTTGCCGAACATAGTAATGTGTTCTTGGTGCCATGGCAGTGTCTTTCGAAGTTGGTCAAAGTAATTATCCGCCTCAAGATGGTTAAGAAAATGAGGATCATAATAAAGTTCTCCTCTTTCTACTTCTTGCCATAGATCGCCGCCAAATAAATCGCCTTGTTGATGCATCATCTCACACCTAAAACATAAAAGTTGTCAATCACTGTTACCTTTCTGATTATGATTGGTTATTCTTGTGATAATAAGAATTTTAACAATAAATAAAAAATCTCGTAGTTGTATACGAGTTGTGGGGAGAAAATGCGTTATTTACCCAGAAAGCGATGCTATTTTGCATTGTTCTTCCTCACCTTTTTCGCTTTGTGTATTGGGGTTATTGAGCTGTTAAATCGAAACCAGCAAGAGCTTCACAAAGAGCGAGTTCAAGTTGAGGCCAAAGAACAACTTTCCATTCTCCGTTCCAATTTGGAAGCGGTACTTATGGCGGATATCTACAAAGCCAGTACTTTAGCGACACTCATTACGTTACTTCCTAAAAACCAAGAAGAAGAATTGAGTATCGCCGCTCACCGAATCCTAAATAAAAGTAAACATATTACAATCATCGGTATCGCGAAAAATGATGTAATTAGTCATGTATTTCCACGCCAAGGTAATGAGCGCCTAATCGGCCTTGATTACCGCGCAGTGCCACAGCAGTGGGTACAGGTGCAAAAAGCCAAGGATGTACAAGAAATTTTCATCGCAGGGCCAGTGACTTTGATTCAAGGTGGCCGAGGTTTGATCGTGCGTGTGCCTGTTTTTCTTGATCCTCCAATGAATCAGGACTACTGGGGAGTGATCAGTGCGGTGATTGATTTCGATGCTCTGATGAGAGAAACCGGCGTAATTGATTTCTCGTATCGTTACCCTTTAATGATCCGTGGTTACGATAGCGGTGGCTCATTTGGTGATGCTTTCTTTGGCGCGCAAAGTGTAAATAGCATGGCATATGCAAAAGAGATGGTTCATTTTCCTTATGGTGGGTGGAGTATGGTGGTTTTCTCTGGAGGCAAAGCTGATCGCCAAATCTCTTGGCATCAGTTGCATTTAGCTAGAGTAATCGGCTATCCCATTATATTCGCACTTAGCCTCGCGCTGTTCGCCATTTATCGACTGTATACCATTGCAGATGACAGAGCTTTACACGATGAACTCACGCGTTTACCAAACCGTCGCTATTTTATGAAGTTTTACAAGCAGCAGTTTGAAATAGCGAAACGTTATAAAAAGCGTTATAGCTTCGCCTTAATTAATATTGACCTAGATAGGTTTAAACACATTAACGACACCTATGGTCACGACGCAGGTGACAAAGTTTTAATCGCTACGGCTGAAAGGGTAAAAAGCTCTCTGCGTAAATCAGACATCGTGGCCAGAATGGGCGGTGATGAGTTCTTAGTTGTAGTTCATCACCCAGGAACGGAAGAAAATGTTCAGTCTCTTCTACAAAAACTTCGATTAGCGCTATGCTCGACGCCCGTCATTTACGATGAAACGCTTATCTATTTGAAAGCCAGTATTGGGTACGCGATATTTGACCCGCAAATGTCATCTCCTGAGCAAATGATGAAAATAGCCGATGAGAGAATGTATCAACAAAAGCATGGCGGATGAGCCTGAACCCAGTTTCAATAAGGGGTTAGAGGAATGGTAAAGTTGGGAGCCCGAAATCTCATCATCATTGAGGTGCAAGAATATGTGACTTCATATGTTCACAGACACTTTGCTGAGAGAGTCGTTATTAGCAGTGCATTCAGTGGCATATTTGCATAATGTTGCATTTTGCAAATGCAGTTTGCGAAATTAATGGTTAATAAAGCAACGATATGCATCTGGATCTACTAAAAAACGGCTTTTTTAAAGTTGGCACGCATCGTGCTTTACTTAGAGTGACCCTTATTAAGCCGAGGGTCACCTAGCCAACTGACGTTGTTAGTGAATACAAATTGTTCACAAGTATATACCGCCAATCACGTTTATTGTGATTGGCGTTTTTTCTTTCTAAAGCTCGATGATATTCACGTCGCTGCCCGTCTCATCAGCTTCTCCGCACTTGCTGTAACAACTAGGTTGTCTTGGACAAACCGCCCCTCTGGAGCAGATCAACCTTGCTTGGGTTTGAATCCCGCGCTCTATCCAGTTGATGTTTAATATCTTAGCGATAGTCGTTAAGTCTTTTTTGATGTGGGGAGGAATAACACTACTTCCGCCGGAAGCGACACAAAGGGACTTAAGTTCTTCCGCTATGGAAACGGCATCGCCACCTTGTGCAGAAATGGCAGGGTTAAGATCAATACCGGCACATAGCACCCGATTATTCCCCGCAGGATCAAATACGTTGACCGATTCGCAGCAGTAGATACGTGGCTCGTCACCAACATTTAAAATCGAAATTTGCGCTGAACTTGTATCCAAAGGCTGGGAAAGGCGTCGGAATACCGCCCAGTGCTGGCAAGGGTCGTTCACTTTGCGCATGTTGCCCCAAGGCAATGGAATACCATTTCCGCGATACACGGCTTTTAACTTGCCAGGGCCATAGGCATCAAAATAGTGCCAATGAGGGTAAGGCGAGACCACCGTCATGCGACGCATTGCAACAGAAGGAGAAACTCCCGCCTTTTTGTGAACATCAATCTCGTAACCAGAACGGTCAAGCAACTGACGAAAGGGTACTTTGGGGCAGAGTAGGGCACCGGCAAAGAAGCTGGACTCAAAATCACGCCAAGCTTGCAGGATATCTTGCGAATTGAGTTCAGAGTTAGACACAGGGCTGTCCATTTGCTCCCAATTGTTTTGATGCCCGATAGATAAAACGTTATTCATTGCATCGCTGCTATGGAGCACTCGATGACCAATATATACCGCCAAGTCATACTTCAATCGGGTTGGATAGTCACGCATTCGTTTATTGAGATAAATAGTCCCAGGTGGCTCCATGAAAGACGTAATCAACTGTTTGGCGCTGACGCCCAGTTCATCAATCACATCTTGTGGCGCTCGATCTACCCAGCGGATATCCAATCCCATACTCTTTGCAATGTCTACGAGATCTTCTACAGATAGATTCAGCCGCTTCAAGCCGACCTCTTCGGCGGCGCGCTCTAAATCAGGAAAATGGTTTTGATGGTTTTCTTGGTGTGCTCGAATCAAGAGATGAGCAAACTGACGCCCCGTGATACCTGTTTGGGAGAGCATTTCTGGTATCGCGATTTGAAGAATATCATTGGAGAACAGAAAGCTCGGCTCCAACGCCATGCCACTAATCCCGCCACGATTTCCTTTGTTGGGTGTGATGGCTTCTAATTCGGGTTCATCATCTAAAAACCAAGCAGGATCTTTTTGAAAAACTTCCGCGATCACTTCGAGCATATCGATACTCGGTACGCGTTTTCCGCGCTCAATCATTGAAAGGTAAGAAACCGACGGAGCGTACTCTGGATTAATTCTTACACAACGGGCAGACAAATCTTCCATCGTTAAATGGTTGTTTTTTCTTAGGTTACGAATTTTCGTACCAAGAAAATGAGACTGACGAATAAGGCTTTTTGACACAGACATTTTGTAAAATTCACATTGTAAAATTTTTGTTGTGAAATTGTAGTCAATATTTCGCTAGTCTACATAATGAGCAGGCAAGGAAATTAACCATCCACTTCACAGAATTGCCTGAAACTTAAATAAAGGATTTAAGTTTTTACTCTAGGACGAGTTTTTAAGTGCGAGGATATGACGATGAATATGCTGAACTTCGATAAAAAAGAGATGCAACAACAACAACGCCCATTTATCGCTGAAGCCGTATTTGCCGTCGAAGCGGTAAGTGCTGAGCAGCAGAGTGAGAAACAAGTAAAAGCGAAGCAACTACTAGACCGCATGTTTCCATTGGAGAATGGGTCGCACCAAGATGTATCAAGTTACGTGATTGATTACCGCCATGTTTTGGCTTATTTCAAAGACGGTACACACAGCGGCCTGAAAAGCCCAAAACACTTCGTGGCGTACACTGGTGAAAAGGAAGATCCAAAATCGATTTTGTTTAAAGATGATTCGGGTAATCATGTAGAAGTGCTGTTTGGCTGTCACAAAGGCACTGGTTGCGTGGAATTAGTGGACATTGACGATATTCAATTGGAAACTCGCACGACGTTTCATCCTGAACTAACTGGCAATGCACCAACCGCGATGCGCCATTGGATAAGTCTAATCAAAGGCGACAAAAAAGGTAAGCCGATGGCATGCAGTGAAGATAAAGAATATACCGCAAAAAATGGTGACGACTACATTCTAAGTTACTGTTACAGCGTCGATTAAGATACTCATGATTGGATACAAAAACCCCGCACTTTACGTCGCGGGGTTTTCTTTTTCATCGTAAAAGTCGTTTTCGCTTAGTCAGTTTATTTAAATTGGCATCACGCGGTTACGACCGAGTTGTTTTGCTTCATAAAGCTGTTTATCGGCTTTATTGATTAAGGCTTCAGGCGTATCACCCGGCTCAAATTCTGCTACCCCAAAAGAAGCGGTAATGCTGTGAACTTGTGTGCCTGAGCGCTTATCTCTGATACGCAGTTTTTCTATCATCCGGCGTAGTGTGTCTGCATATTGGCGAGCAATTCGCAGAGATTTGTTAGGTACAATTAACGCGAATTCTTCACCACCAAAACGGTACGCACATATCCCATCTCGACAGCTTTGTTGTAGCCGGCGGGCAATGGCTTTTAACACTGTATCGCCAAAAAGGTGCCCGTAATTGTCGTTAAATGATTTGAAATGATCGATATCAAGCATGATCAAGGTCATTGCCTGATTTGATGCGATAAGTGAAGAGAGATCTTTGTCAAATGCTCGGCGGTTGTATAGGTTTGACAAACCATCGAACAACGCATCTTGCTGTACTTCAGCCAGTTGGTTTTTGAGGCGAGAAATTTCTTCACTCGCGTTAGTCAATTGGCTATTCAAAAACTTTGTTGAGTGACGAATTTCGTGTGACTCTGCGATAAGTTGACGAATCACCACCATCACTTCTTCAATGCTTAGGCTATTGTCCTCAACTTTTTCCAGTTTATTAAAGCTTTTGTCTACCATCTCAGAAAAGGAGGAAGTATCTGAAATCGTATCGCTCATTGAACTGGATACTTCATGTAGCAGAACTTCTACATTGGTTCTAAGATCTTCAAGGCTGGTTTCTGCTTTGCTGGCCACATAGTTGTTGTAAAGCTGTTTATTGGTTGCTGGCGGGCAAATACCGTAGTTTTCTAACACCGTGTCTAACTCAAAGTTGAGTTCTGGAATGGTCTTGTCAACGTAGGTATACCAAAGCGCGTAGTTGGCTGGCGTGGCAGCAACATGGTTTTTGATCATCAGTGGGACCGCTTTTTTTAAATTAGCGGTTGATTTCTTAAACTCGTCGGTCATTTCTGCGATGGTACTAGCAAAATGGGATTGGGCTTAGATTAACGGATATTAACTAATGTCGCTTTAATTTTTATCACTTTTGCATGGTTTATATAGAAAATGAGTGATTAAGATCGTGATCAATACCGTTGGATTCAAATTTTATAAAATATCAGTATGAAACATGTACAGGAATTTGGTGGTATTGCGTGTTTTGATATATCCAGCAAATGGATTCCGTGTAAACGTCAGTAACCTAATGATCGTCAAACTCTCGTTTTCGTATAAAAGCAAGTAAATCAAAAGGCTTAACGTCAGGGTCTCCGTGAAAAGAACTCGTAGACGAAGAATTAACATCTGAGGGTGCGAATTGAAAAAGAAAATAGGACTTTATTGGTTCACGAACGACTTGCGATTGCACGACAACCCACTGTTGAAAAGCGCCAGTGTAGAAATGGACGAGTTAATTTGCTTGTATTGCTACCCTTCAATGACGCCTTACTTGCAGCACTTTGCGCAGGAAGCCTCTTTCGGGCGCGCGAAATTGCAGTTTCTCGACTCATCGCTTAGTGAACTCAATCAATCTTTGAATCACCTTGGTCAGCGATTATGGGCGGTTGAACTAACGCCCGATCAAGCAATCAAGTATGCTGTTAATCGCTTCGGCGTCACACATATATATGCTGACGCCTTTCCCGGTTCGGATGAGCAACAAGCGTTAGATCGCGCAGTTGAAGGCGCGTCTCATGTAAAAATAAAACAGCAAGCAATCCGGACCCTGTTAAGGGAAGAACAACTGCCATTTGACTTGAGCAATCTGCCTACCACTTTCACGCAGTTTAGAAAGCAAGTTGAAGGTTTAGACATCTCTCGGCCCCACGAGAGTATCCGTTCGTTACCTCCAATTCCTTTAGGTGTGAATCTTCCTTCCGTTACTGCATATTACTTTGACACAAAAGCTGCGTTTCATGGTGGAGAAAGCCGCGGGCTTGAACATTGTCGCCAGTATTTTGCTTCCACACTAGCCAGTGAATACAAACAAACACGCAATGGTTTAGATGGCATGGATTACTCCACCAAGTTCTCTCCTTGGCTAGCTCATGGGTGCGTTTCTCCGAAAACTATTTATGCCATGTTGAAACGTTATGAAGCGGAGAATGGTGCAAATGATTCAACCTACTGGATTTACTTCGAGCTGCTTTGGCGTGAATACTTTTATTGGTATGCCCGTCGACACAAGCGACAGCTCTTCCGATTCGGTGGCATCCAAAATCAAGCACCACTCACCAGCTTTTACGCGCACCGTTTTCAACAATGGAAGAAAGGTGAAACGCCATTTCCTATCGTCAATGCGTGTATGCACCAACTTAATGAAACCGGTTATATGTCGAATCGTGGCAGACAGTTAGTCGCCAGTTGTTTGGTGCATGAACTTGGCCTCGATTGGCGTTATGGCGCGGCGTACTTTGAGTCACAACTGGTTGATTACGATGTGGCATCAAACTGGGGAAATTGGCAATACCTAGCGGGCGTTGGTGCTGATCCGCGTGGTTCACGACAATTCAACCTCGAAAAGCAAACCGAAATGTACGATCCGCACATGGAGTTCATCGATAGGTGGCAAGGTCGTTGTCCTGGCGCGCATTTGGATAGTGTAGACATGGTCGATTGGCCGATTGTGATGGGCAGCAGTGACAAAGCTTCGTCATCGGAGAAACCGTAATGCAATTTGAAACCGTACGATTGATCTTGGGCGATCAACTTAACAGTGAGCACTCTTGGTTTCAGCAACCGGATGAGCAAGTGCTTTACCTGATTGCGGAGCTCAAGCAAGAGAATACATACGTCACGCACCATATTCAGAAAGTGTGTGCGTTCTTTTCTGCAATGGAACAGTTTGCGAAAGAGCGTCAGAGTGAAGGTCACCAAGTTCTGTACCTCACATTGGATGACACACAATCCTTCGACGATCTTGAGCAAGTCTTGCAACACTACGCGAGTGAAGTTGGTGCAAGTAAGTTTGAATATCAACGCCCGGATGAATACCGTCTGCTGGAGCAGTTAGCCAAACTAAAGCTTGATGGGGTCGTGACGCGTTGTGTCGACTCGGAACATTTTTTGTTGCCGTTTGAGGAAATAGAATCGCAGTTTCCTCAAGGCAAACACATCATGATGGAGCACTTTTACCGCCGTATGCGCAAGCGCTTCGACATCTTGATGCAAGACGGAAAGCCCGTCGGCGGAAAATGGAATTACGATGCCAATAATCGTAACAAGCTCAAAGCCAAAGACATTGAACAACTTCCACAACCTTTGATGTTCAGTACCGACGTAAGCGACATTATTGAGCGATTGGCAAAACATGACATCAAAACTATCGGAAATCTCGAAGGAGACTTGTTGTGGCCGATCAATCGCGCGCAAAGCCTCTCTTTACTCGCGCATTTCTGCCAAGTCTGTCTGCCGTTGTTCGGCCGTTTTCAAGACGCCATGACAGGCCAGCATGATGCTAAGTGGAGCTTGTATCACAGCCGAATTTCATTCTCGCTTAACAGCAAATTGCTGCACCCGAGAGAAGTCATTGATGCTTCACTCAAGGCATTTCATTCCAACGCGGACATCGACATTTCTCAAGTTGAAGGGTTTATTCGCCAAATATTAGGATGGCGAGAGTACATTCGAGGCGTCTATTGGGCGAACATGCCTCATTACCCGAAAAAGAACGAGCTGGGCGCAGAAAGAAAGCTGCCAAACTTCTTTTGGAGTGGCGAAACCAAAATGGCCTGTATGCGCAATGCGATTGAGCAGTCCCTCGATTATGCCTACGCACACCACATCCAACGTTTGATGGTCACTGGTAACTTTTGCTTGCTAACCGAGATCGACCCAGATCAAGTGGATGAGTGGTATCTCGGTATCTATGTTGATGCGATTGAATGGGTCGAAATGCCGAACACACGTGGCATGGCATTGTTTGCGGATGGCGGCATTGTTGGCACCAAACCTTACGCGGCGAGTGGTTCTTACATCAACAAAATGAGCGACTACTGTAAAGGTTGCCATTACGACAATAAGGCGAGGAGCGGAGAAGGCTCGTGTCCGTTTAACAGCCTTTATTGGCGCTTTATGAACAAGCACGACAAGCGCCTCGCAGCCAATCCACGAATCGGGATGATTTTCCGCTCTTGGGACAACATGGAAGAACAGCAACGCCAAGCGATTCTTGATACCGCAGAGCACTACATAGAAAACGTGGAGAACTTGTGATGGAAATACTCATCGTCGGTGGCAATGGTGGAATTGGTTTGGCAGTGGTGAGAGAAGCCGCAGCTCGGTTCCCTCAAGCGCGCGTGCATGCCACTTATCGTAAGCAGCAACCAGATTGGCAACACCCAAATGTCGTTTGGCATCAAGTGGATGTATCGCAAGACGAGCAGATAAAAGCGTTCAGTGAGCAGATTGAACACGTCGATTGGTTGGTGAACTGTGTTGGTATGTTGCACACCCAAGAGAAAGGCCCTGAAAAGAATCTTAATTCGCTCGACGCAGACTTCTTTCAGCAAACCATCACGGTTAATACTTTGCCAAGTTTGCTGTTGGCGAAATACTTCACGCCCAAGCTAAAGCGCAGTACTGCACCCAAGTTTGCGACCATTTCGGCCAAAGTTGGCAGCATTAGCGATAATCAGTTAGGTGGTTGGTACAGCTATCGAGCATCGAAAGCCGCATTAAACATGTTCCTAAAAACCATGTCGATCGAATGGCAAAGAGTGGTCAAACATGGCACGGTGCTTTCACTTCACCCTGGCACCACAGATACCGCTTTGTCGGCATCTTTTCAAACCAATGTCCCAGAGGGAAAGTTGTTTACGCCAGAGCGAGTTGCTAAGGATTTATTAGGCTTGATAGAAAAAGCAACCCCGCAAGATAGCGGGGCGTTTTGGGCTTATGATGGGACGTTATTACCTTGGTAAGAGAACGCGTACAAACGTTAATACAAATGAAATAACATACTCCAGAGAGGGTCGGCGTGACCTACGTTTTCGTTGATTTATTTCTTCGGCAACGCTCAGAACAATAAACGATTTCCTCCCAATTTCGCGCCCACTTCTTTCTCCAAGAAAATGGGCGCTGACAGACCGGACAGACTTTCATGGGAAGGTTGGATTTAAAACCTTTCATCGCGCTGAATGTTCACTCCTAATTTGGTTAAAACTACTTATCAAATAGGTACAGGTAATCGCCGTAGCCTAAACTCGCCATCTTGTTCACAGGTACAAATTTCATCGCAGCAGAGTTCATGCAATAGCGTAATCCCGTCGGCTTAGGACCATCTTTAAACACATGACCTAGGTGTGAATCACCAAACTTACTGCGGATCTCCGTTCTAGGGTAGAGCAGTTTATAATCGGTTTTCTCCACGATGTAGCCCGGGTTAATTGGTCGAGTAAAGCTTGGCCAACCTGTGCCAGATTTGTATTTATCAGTAGAAGAAAATAGCGGTTCACCGGTCACAATATCAACATAAATTCCCGCTTCTTTGTTGTCCCAGTATTCATTATCAAACGGACGCTCCGTGCCTTCTTCTTGCGTCACGTAATACTGTAGCTCTGTTAAGTTTGATTTGATTTCAGACTGAGCAGGTTTACTGTACGCTTTCACTTTCGAAAGCAGCTTTTTTTCTTCAATCAACTGTCGAAGTGTTTTAGGGCTTTCTTTTCGATCTTCACCAAACACTTCGTCGAGGTATTTATCGCGACCTGATGCGTAGCGGTAGTATTTGTACTTTAGGCTACTCTTCTTGTAGTAATCCTGATGGTACGACTCCGCAGGGTAAAACTTTTCAAACTCGATCAACTCTGTTTTCAACGGCTTTGGATAGATCATCGCCTTGTCGATTTCCATCATAAACTGCTTAGCAATCTGTTTTTGCTCCGCATTATGGTAGAAGATCGCTGGACGGTATTGAGGTCCACGGTCAACAAATGAACCTTTATCGTCGGTAGGGTCGATATGGCGGAAGAAGTAGTCCAGCACTTGTTCGTAGTTCACGACAGCAGGATCGTACTTCACCTCAATCACTTCAATATGACCAGATTTACCAGAAGAGACTTGGCGGTAAGTCGGGTTTTCAATATGACCACCTGAATAACCTGATACAACATCGATTACGCCGGGCAGTTGCTCTAAATCCGATTCTGTACACCAGAAACAACCGCCAGCTAGCGTTGCGATTCTTGTATTCTCTGAAGCCTTCAGCTTATCCATCGTATCGGCGGTACCTGTTTTACTCAATAGTAGAAACAAGACTGGAAGTGCGAAGGAGAAACCGGCCAATAACTTAGACATATTCTTCATAGCTACCTCATCGTTATTTTTGTAGAAAGTGTTACTTAAATAAAAAGTGTTACGTATAGAGAAAGGTAACCGAGCGAAAAAATTACAGTAATGTTGAAAATTCCGTTGCCCTTTTATGCGATAGAGCTAAAGTATCGACAAGAAACACACCGCTAGTAAGGGCAACGATGCCTTGAATAAGCGATGCTAAATGAGGTAAATCATGCAAGCTGAAGTTAAATGGATAGAAGATTTTAAATTCCTTGGGCAATCTCAGTCGGGCCACTCCGTAGTGATGGATGGCAATGGTGGTGCAACCGCACCAAGCCCAATGGAAATGGTACTAATGGCTGCTGGTGGCTGTAGCTCAGTCGATGTTGTTGATGGTTTGAAAACAGCAGGCCAAAAGGTTTCGTCAGTTAATGCCAAGCTAACCACAGAGCGTCGTGAAACCGCACCGCGTATCTTTACGCAAGTGAATATCCACTTTGAAGTGTCAGGTGACGAGCTTGACCCAGAAGTCGTAGTAAAAGTGGCGGCTGACTCGCTAGAAAAATACTGCTCGGTTTGCTTAATGCTAGGCGAAGGTGTTGAGATGACCCACAGTTGGGAAATTGTGTAAGTTGACAGACTCCACAAAATGTAAAAACAGGAAAGAGAAAAGTCCGGGCTTTTCTCTTTTTTTATTTCGCAGTTCACGTACCTTGTGAAGAATCTGAAAGCAGTAATTGCAGGTTGTAGGAGTCTTCCAGTGACAGAACTAGAAAAAATGATGTCTGGCCAGGTCTTTGATGGCATGGACAAAGAAATTGACGCCATTAGAAGCCATGCTCTTCAAGCACTTAGAGCACTTAATAATAACACCGACGAAAGTCAGTGCGACGAATTGCAAAAGCAGCTATTTGGCAAGGTAGGCCGTTGTATTGTCCAGTCCCCTTTTCATTGTGAATTTGGTAAGACCATCGAAATAGGTGAAGAAACCTTTATCAACATGAACGTGGTCATGCTCGATGGTGCCAAAATTACCATCGGGAACCACGTGCTCATTGGACCGAGCGTGCAATTTTATACCGCTTCTCATTCTGTTGATTACCGCAGTCGCCGACGTTGGGAAACGTTTTGTAAACCCATCACGATTGAAGATGATGTGTGGATTGGCGGTAACTCCGTCATTAACCAAGGTGTAACAGTTGGCGCTCGTTCGGTTATTGCGGCGAACTCGGTAGTCAACCATGATGTGCCGCCAGATTGTCTATACGGAGGCACGCCAGCTAAGTTGATTCGTCGTCTCAACGAAGAAGAGTAGAGGTTAGTATGCAATAACTCTGGCGATTAGAGAGTTCAGACTGAGCTCTCTTCGTCGAGTACATCGTTATATTTTAATGTTAATTCCTCACTCAATTGCTAAAAGAACGGCACCAATTGATAAAGTCAGGGCAACGACAACAGAGTTAACAATGATAATACCCAGTAATAGAATCGACAAATAACGATACCATTTTGGTACTTCTCTAGAAATATTAGGTAATTTTCGCTTTTCACCTGAGCTAGGTTGAACGATTAAACGAACAAACATCAATGTTCGGAAAAATGCGTAAGGCCACCCTGTGAATAAAGAAAGCTCAAATTCATTAAAATATGGTTTTTTAAAATAGTTCCCAACAATCTCCTTCGGCATCAGAAAGTGCATGACACCGATAAAAATGGTTTGTAAGAAAATAATAATCACACCAGTCATTAAAGTGTAAAAAAGAAATGTGATTACTTGCTGCATATAGACTCTATTCCAGTACTAGCGACTAAGTTTGGCTTGCTTTCAATTGAATTATAAAAGCTTTTTGCCACTTTACCGGATGCATAACCTACAGCCGTTGAACCGGCAGCGAGTACAATGGCAGTCCCCCAGCCAATAGGGTTTGATACTAAAAATAGACCGACTAACGCGCTGGTACCCATTCCTACAGCTGTGCTAGTTATTGACTCAACAAAAATTTCATTCTTCTCATGTTGGTCTTGTGTATTCGCAATCTGAATGCAGGAAGCCGTCAGACCAACACCGACTAAAACATGTCCGCCCACTTTAGATGCTTGAGCTATTTTATTCAGTTTTTCGGCTTGTTTAACTATATGAGCATTCGCAGGTAACCCTCCACTTCGAGCTATGCGAATAGACTGGTGAGTCGTTTTGTTGCCAAATAACAGCTTTTCCATAGGGCCAACATTTTTCTTTAGTAGGTCTAAATGTTTTTTACGTCGACCATCATATTGTCCTTTACTTATTACTCCGTTTTTATAGTTTGCGTAAAGGTCGTTGATGTTCTCAATGAGCTTAATATTTCCTTTACTCATCAAGTTCCCTGTAGCACCCATCAAGGTACCTCCTGGAATAGTAATCATATTGGCGTTGTTTTCTAACCATGCCAACGCCCAAAACATTTCAGCATGTTGCGGTGGAACTTGATTTGAGATTGATTTTGGAGGTTGATTGTAGCTGAGAAGATTGGGAGGCAAAACTTTATGGGGAGGAGAGCTGGGCATTTGAGGTTTAGACGCTGGGTAGGTCCCTAGCTTCGCGATACTTTTAGGAGGTAACGCATTGTTACTTTGAGTTTTAAGTTGAGAGCTTGATTTGGGTAGAGCTGATAACCAAATGATATCGCCAGCTCTAATGCGGTTAGGATCTGAAATATGCTTGTTTAATGTCATTATATGAGTCAGTACCATCTGATAGTCCTTGCTACCATATGGAGCACCATACATGTTTAATATAATTGATTATAAGTTATCATGAGTTTTTATTTTATACTCAAATAATCCCGACACAGAGCACCTCTAGCTAATAATTTGTTTGTGCAGATACTAACAAAAAACTATATTTAAAAAGGTTTATTTTTTGCATTCTAGACTTTCATTTTAAAAATTTACAAATTAGCTGATGTATTTATTATTTGCATGAAATTGTTAATGTGATTTTTTACATTTAAAGTGTGATATTAAACTTGGTTGGATAAGTGAAGGTCATACATGATTTGCTAGTGATAAAAAACCTGCGATAAAAAATACAAGTGCTAACATTGTAGAGTTTATGATAATTACCCATATTATTATGAAGGATAATAGGCGGTACCACCTAGGCACCTCTTGGGATACATCGGGTAACTTTCGTTTTTTACCTGAGTTAGGTTGAACGATTAAACGAACAAACATCAATGTTCGGAAAAATGCGTAAGGCCAACCTGTAAATAGAGCTAGTTCGAAAGTGTTAAAATAAGGTTCTTTAAAGTAGCTATTGACAATGTCTTTTGGCATTAAAAGGTGCATGATACCTATAAAGAATGTTTGAAAAAAAATAACTAATACACCAGAGAACATTAAGTATCCAATAATGTTCCAGATCAATTGCATATTGCACCTATCCTTATAATAAACCGATGCTTTTTCAAAGGTTTTATCCTAATTTTTATCATGAAGAAACTAACAGATAACCTATATCTTAGCTATGAATGTAAGGCCGTTTTGAAGGAGTGTCGAGAACGAAAATAAGAACTATTTTATTGATTTTTATGTAAATATAGTTGGTCGTGTATAAAATGGATAACGTGTAATGGCGAGATGTAAGCCTTGCACAACTAACAAAGGTTGGTTAAACAAGGCTAATAGTCGGTTATGGATGAATAACGATTTGTTGCTCCTCAGTCATCACAAGTGTCGCTTTGCTTTGTTCGATAAGTTGGGCAGCATAAGAAGGGGTAACGGCCTGCATATCACCTTTAGATCGAAGAGTTAAAGACTCCCACGCTTGATCTCGATATTTCCCTGCTTGGGTGTATTGAATCAGTACTTTCATAGCTTCACGCTCCGGTGTGGTTGACGTGCTACTTAAGTTAACGATCTTAGGTTGGTTGCGCATCTGTTAAAAATGAAACGTTAGTTTAACTAAATGTACCTTTCCAAATATCGCGCATTGAGCAGAGCAATTTAGAATCCTTTTGATGGAAGGATGAAGAACACTCAATCTTTCGATTCATACTGCGCAATATAATGTTTGAGAGATTTGGTTTCCGCACTCTCAAACTCTTCATCGTGCATACGCAGTGCTTGGATACGGTCGAGGCGGAACTGGCGGTAGTCATCGCGCAATTCGCACCAGGCGACCAGCGTCCAGACTTTGCCCCAAAAGAACTGGCCTAACGGTTGGATTTTTCTTTCGGTCACCTGTCCGCTTTCATCTTGGTAATCCAAACTGACCTTAAACTGATGATCAATCGCGTGGCGCAGAAGCTGCCCTCGTTTGGCAGTCTCGGATTGGGTGTGATAATCGGGCACAATCAGCGGACAATCTTCCACTTGTTGTTTGAGCTTATCGGGCAATACCGAAAGTATTTTGGTGGACGCAGAGTGAGACGCTTCGGCGAGTTCGGCATCCGACCAGGCTCGAACCATCCGCATACCCAGTTCAAGCGCCATCATCTCTTTTTCTGAGAACATCAAAGGCGGCAGATGAGAGCCAGCTTGCAATAGGTAGCCAACACCTGCTTCACCTTGAATAGGAACACCAGAACTAAGCAACGACTGAATATCGCGATAAATCGTACGTTCGCTGACTTCCATTCTTTCTGCGAGCTCTTTCGCTGTCACTGCGTAACGCTTTGCGCGCAAAAGCGTCAGTAGCTCAAACAGTCGTTCTGATTTGCTCATGATGTTCCTTATCTAGACCTACTGGTTGTTAGTGGTAGTGTGGCTGATTACTTCTCTAGCTCACTGCACATTTTTAAGTTGTGATGTTTAAGCTCGAAACTTTCGCAGTCAATCATCAATAACAGAGGCTGAAATTCAACGGCTTGCTTAATCTGTTTTCCCGCCTGTTTTGCATCGTCCATTGAACGCCAGTAAATGATGTCTGTCCACACATCGTCCGTCGCTTCGTGACTGAGTGATCGGTATAAAAAGCCCGGCAGATTCTTCACAAACGTTTGTGACTGTTTGGCAGCGGCGATCACGTCTTGCTCTGTTGTGCCTGCGGTTAGACGAAATTGCACAGTTTCGATAACGGTTTCCATATTGTGATTCCTTATTGGTTTTGGCTGATTGCCTGTTGAGTTCCAAATAAGGTTACGCGGATGGAATGTCAGAACATGTCAGTAGTGAAATCTCACTCACTTATCATCAATATGGTTATTTTTCTGGGCTGTTGTAACGATCCCAGTAAGGTAAATCTGTGCCGAGTTTTTCGCTGATAAAATCGATAAAGGCTCTTACTTTCAACGGCATGTGCTTGCGCTCAGGAAAAACCGCATAAATGGCGTGTTCTGGTAGAGAATACTCTTCCATCACCGGTTTTAGATTTCCTGCGGCAAAGTCTCTTCCTGCAATAAATGTTGGCAGTTGCGCAATGCCCGAACCTCTTAACAGCAACTGGCGAATGGCTTCGCTGTTATTGACGATAAAGTTTCCTTTTGGAAGTACCTTGTATTCGCTGCCGTTGTTGATGAACATCCATTCGACGCCGCCACGGAAATAGGAGTAGCGCAGGCAGTTGTGACTGACTAAATCACTTGGTTTTTGTGGTGTTCCAAACTCCGCTAAGTAATCTGGCGAGGCACAAAGCACACTTTTACAAGGGGCGAGACGTTTTGCGATGAGATTGGAAGAGGTGAGTTCACCAATACGGATCCCCAAATCAAAACTGTCTTTAACCAAATCGACCATTTTGTCTTCGAGGTTTAAATCCACTTCAATTTTCGGGTAACGAGCGAGAAACTCGCTGATCAAAGGCGCGATATGCAGCACACCGAAAGACATCGGCACGGTAATTTTGAGCCGACCTTGTGGAGAGCCTTGCAGTTCCGATACCGCGTCCACGCCTTGCTGGGCCAGATTGAGCGCTTGAGAAGCGTACTCAAAATAGCGTTCTCCCGCTTCGGTCAGGCTCAGCTTACGCGTGGTTCGGTTAAGGAGACGAATGCCCAAATCGTCTTCTAGTTGGTTGATGCGTTTGCTGATCGCCGATTTCGTCAGATTCAGCTGTTTGGCCGCAAGGGAAAAGCTGCCGCATTCGACAACAGCAACAAAAACGGGCAGGGAGGCAATCGCGTTCACATCAATCTCCTATTATCGTGAAGCATTTATTGTTGAGCACAAGGATACAATTAATTTCTAATTATAGAGATTATCTTCAAGAAGAAAACAATCTAGACTATGCACCAGTATTACGACCTTGATTTTGGGAAGAAGAAAATGAAGTACGATTGGATCCTGTTTGACGCTGACGAAACCTTATTCCACTTTGATGCTTTCAAAGGTTTGCAGCTTATGTTTTCTCGCAAAGGCGTAGATTTTACTGAACAAGATTTTGCTCATTACCAAACCGTAAACAAACCGCTTTGGGTGGATTACCAAGATGGCAAAGTAACGGCAGATGAGCTAAAACATAAGCGTTTTACCGAGTGGGCTGAGAAGTTGAATACCACAACAGCAGATCTCAATAGCGCATTTTTAGAAGCAATGGCCGATATTTGCAGCTTGTTGCCAGGTGCAAAAGAGCTGATGGAAGCGCTGCAAGGCAAAGCTAAAATGGGCATCATCACCAACGGTTTTACAGAGTTGCAAGCAATTCGCCTTGAGCGCACAGGGATGACTGAGTACTTCGATAAAGTGGTGATCTCTGAACAAGTGGGCGTAGCAAAACCGGACTTAGGTATTTTTGAATACGCGATGCAGCAAATGGGCAACCCATGCAAAACGCGCGTACTGATGGTGGGTGACAACCTGCATTCCGATATTCTGGGTGGTAATAATTTTGGTATTGAAACTTGCTGGTTAAATACCACAGGCGCAAGCGTCGATGAGTGTATCGCACCAAATTACACCGTTGAGTCTTTGAGTGAACTAAAGAACATTTTGGTGGCGTAACCGAATCGGGTATTATTCCGTAGTAACCCTCAGAAAAATCAAGGAATAATCATGTCAGATATCAAACAGCTAGACAGCAAAGTCGTTTACCAGAATAAGTGGATGACGGTGCGTGAGGACAAAATTTTACGTCCGAGCGGCGCAGAGGGCATCTATGGTGTGGTCGACAAACCTGATTGTGCTGCGATTCTGGCTATCGATAACGGGATGATTCACTTGGTTCAGCAGTACCGTTACACCGTAGGTCAACGTTGTTGGGAGATCCCACAAGGGGCGTGGGAATCAAACCCAGATGCGGATCATCTTGAGCTTGCCAAAGGCGAACTGCGTGAAGAAACGGGTATGCAGGCGAGCACTATGGAGTATGTCGGCGCGCAGTTTATCGCATACGGCTTTTTGAATCAGACATGTCACGTCTACTTCGCCAGTGATTTAACGGACGTGGGCAATCAACTCGACAGTGAAGAAGAGGATTTGATCACTCGCGCTTTTTCTGTTGAGGAGTTCGAACAGATGATGATCGACGGCACGATCAAAGATTGTGTCACCATCGCCGCTTATGGTTTGGCGAAGCTGAAGAAATTCATTTAGTTATCCATGACGATTTTTTAATGAAAACAGCGGCCTAGTGCCGCTGTTTTTAGTTTGGGTGAGTTCGTTGAGCCATCGCTTACTCGTCGATTTTCTTACCTAAGATTTCCACTTGCGCTTTTTTGGTCACCCCCGCGACTTGCAGCGCAGTGCTGCCAACCGATTCATAGTTCAACTCGATTTTGTCTAACTTCGCGTTATCTTTTGTTGGTAGGCTTAAGCTTCTTGATGACATGCCTTTAGTCAGAACCCCTAAACTGTCGAACGTCTTTTCCTGACCATCTTTCATGAACACTTTAACGCTTTTCAGATCGACCGTACCTTGCGTACATTTGATTTTGATGTGGCTGAAACGAGCGTTAGCAAATGGTGACAGTGGATTGACTGTGTCGGTTTCCGATTTAAAACTGACGGTTTTATCTGCAATCTTGTCCCAATCGTTGTCTCCTGCAACCGATTGGAAAGAGGCTACAGCCGTTAAAAGACAGAGTGCGAGGGTGTTGAACAGTTTCATAGCTTTTCCTTACCTTAGGTTTAGATATTCTGTTTAATCAGTTCGATGACGTGTGTGACTTCGTCTTGAGTTAAAGCCCCTTCTTTCACGAATAAAACTTCGCCTTGTTTATTTTGTACGATAATCGCAGAACTTTCTTGCTGTAGATCCCAAGTTGTTGCTAATACGCCATTTTTGTCTAACACCATGGAAGACCAAGAGAATGTCTTTTTGCTGTCCTCTGCCGACGATTTTACAAATGTACCGGTTCCCCAGATGGCGTCTTCTTGGTTGATCACGGTTGTGGTCTGATACTGATCTTCAGGAAAGTGAGCGGCAGTGATTGCTGACATCAGCGGCGCGTTCATCTCTTTGGCTTTACTACGACCTGCAATGGTTTGTATCACACAGACTTTGCCTAACATCTGCTGAGTTGTCCAAGGTTGATAAGCCACATCGTCTCCTTGCAGCGTCATTTCGCCATAGGTATCAATGCTGACGGAAGGGGTGGTTTGACCGACAGAAAGGTTATGAGAGAAGGCGAGTGTCGGGGCGAGTGAGAGTAAGAGTGACAGAACAGATGGAGTTTTCATTGGGGGGGCCTGTAACGAAGTGAGGTTAGAGCGAATCAAAATAAGGGGCAAATACGATGCCCCTTATCGGATTTGGCGATTAGTTAGAAAGTACAACGCGCGCATTTAACGGTTGTAGCGGACGATTGTTTTGTCCCATGACTTCCATAAGTTTCGCGGCTTGATCTTTGGATAAGGTTTGAGTGTCTTTAAGCACAAACCAGCGCACACCTTCTGAACATGGCGGTGTGGTTAAAGAGCCGTTAAATCGATAGTAGTTTGCAGTTTTTGGCAGTAAGTCGTTAATCTCAAACGTATCTTTAAAGAACGTGGTTTGATTCTCTTGTGGGATTGCGTTGATCAGTTTAGACAGTGCTGCGTTTTGATCGCCAGCATCAAACATCACCGAAATTACCGCCAACTCGCCGTCTGCGTTGGCGTGTACAAAGTGCGCTTCAAGTGGATATTGGCGGCCTTTGATTTGGTTTTCTGATGGTGTGTGGAAATGGAACTGTTGCAGCTCGAACGTCTCGCCATCAATGGTGAAGCTGTTACGTCCGTTCACTTGCGCTTGCAGCGTATGACCATTGTTGGTTAAACCAATGACCTGACCAGTGTACGAAAGGTTCAGTGCTTCCAGTTTTGCATCGGCTGGGTTGTCGATGTTGATTGGGCTTTGGTTTTTCGTGGTTGCGCAGTCTTTGGCGATTTTTCCCCAGTGCTCTGGCCCGTGTTTGTCATTGCCATAGCCCCATTCCGAAGCCTGAGCTGCGCTTAGAGTGAGAAGTGAGAGTGAAAAAGCAAGTAGTGTTTTGTTCATAATAATGTCTCTGTTCGGTCGCTTCGATAAGCGTTGTTACAAGGCAATGACCTAGAGGTTTGATCACTGCCTGACAAATTAGAAACGGTGGCTGAGCTGGGCACCAATTAGGAACGCATTTGAATGGGTCACGCCCGTCACCATCGGTGCAGGAACACCTTCATACGCGTACTCTTCTACGTTGACATCTTCACCAATCAAGTACGTCATGCCGATGTCAACCGTGGTATCTGATGACCATTGGTAAGAGGCCCCCGCAGATAACCAGTGACGGTTCGAATCTGGAATAGAAAGCGAAGTCAGCTCATCGACAGGTGTTTTGTCGAACATGTAACCCGTGCGAAGTGTCCAACGTTCATTGGCGTACCAAGTCGCACCGATGGAGTAGTGCGCGGAGTCTTGCCACTGAAAATCTTTTAGCAACTGATCATCAGCTTTCAAGCTGTCAAATGCTGACCAACCAATCCACTGCACAGAATAGTGCAGGGCAAATTTAGGTAAGACGCGGTGATAACCGGAAAACTCCGCAATATCCGGTAGCGGCATAGCAAGCGAGTCGTACGATTCGCCCGCAAAGTGGATGTCGCCCTTGGCATCTATGTTAGGGCTGTGCTTGTAGCTTAAACCTAAGCGATGACGTTCGTTAAACTCGTACATCATGCCAATATTCGCACCAAGCCCAATGCCGCCTGCTTCCACATCAAGTGCGTTGCCTTTTACGGATCCACAGCGTTGTTCTAGTTCGTTTCCAAGTATGTTCCCACCAACGCAAACACCCACGTCCATATCGCGGTACAGCTCACCAGAGCCGTAAATCACATCAATACCACCACCGATACTAAAACGGTCGTTCACCTTGTATGCCAAGCTTGCGCCAAGGTTGACACTCGCTACGCTGGTGACACCGCCAAAAACAGGTGCGCCATAGTTTGGTTTAAACTCCATGTCGGTTCCGAAGTTGGAATATGCCGATAAGCCTAGATACCAGTCGTCGTTGATAGGGTGAATAAAGTAAAAATTGGGTACAACGGCTGGTTGACCAACGCCATCGACGTCATCAATGTCGGTCACGGTTTGAGAGAAGGACGGGGTAATGTCAACTTGAGGGGACGGAGGAAAACCGCCCATACCAACATTGACATCCGCATTAATGTTAGCTCGATGATATTGCGCATTTTTAACGGTAACGTCAGGTTTGACGTAAGTGACACCGAACGATAAGGCATTTTGTTTAAACAGCGTCATCGCTGCGGCGTTGCGGCTGATTACAGACGCATTATCACCAATGACGGCATCACCAGCAAAAGCACGACCAAGACCCGTCGCAGAATGTTCGTTAATTTGAAAACCACCGGCATACGCCGTCGAGGAGGCTAACCCGATTAATAAATAAATCGGTGAAAGAGTTAATTGTCGCTGCATGTTTTTCTCATGAATTAATTAGAAGTTGTATTGCAACTAAAATTAGTAAAACAAACAAATCTGACCAGTGTATTTAAGAGTAAAACTAACAGTGTGCTGACAATAAGTAAATTTAACTTAATAAATATTTATTGTTGAATTTATTAATGCTTCATGGCGTGAATATAGTAGTTATTTAAGTGTAAATTAAACCCTGAACCTCTATTTTTATTTTTGCGGTATTACTTCTCTATTTTTATTGTGCTGACTGTTCCCTAACAAATAGAGGGAAATCCAGCGATAAAGTGTCCGTGATGGAAACTCTGAGTCATTTGTATTTCCATTGCATCCCAACGTTGGTAGTTCGAATCAGCAAGAGAACTATCGTTTTAAACCCACATGACACACTCCTCTCGGCCTTACCTGTGTTATGTGGGTATTTTTTTATTTAACTTGTCACTTAACTCCTCTTGAAATTCAACAATTTAAAAATGGCCATAATGAAATCTAAATGGATGGCATATTGAATAAGTTTAGGTTTTACTGGTTTGTTGGTATTTAAAAGTTTTGTTTATAGTACTTATAACTTGAATTTCTATATTAAAAATGATCTTTGTTATATTTATTGAATGATAAAGTTTTGAAGTGACTATAATATCTCGGATTTTTCACGTTAGTGATGTTATTCCTTCAGTATCTTGACGTTAATTTACCTATCTTTACGTCTCGTACCCTGTACGGCTAAGACAAATAGCAGTATAAAATCAAAACGATTATTTACTTCACTCCTGCTATGAAACTCAATAAAAAATGGCTCGTTTTGTGTGGCCTACTTGCTATTGGTGCTGGTGGTTATCATTATCTGCAACGTCCAGAACCCATTTCTCCTTACGCGACAGAAGTCGTTCGCAAAGGCAATATCGAAAAGGCGGTATTAGCCAACGGCATGTTGCAAGCGTCCAAATTGGTGAATGTCGGTGCGCAAGTATCTGGGCAAATTCAACGCCTCGCTGTGAACTTAGGGGATGAGATCAAACAGGGAGATTTGATTGCACAGATTGACAGCCTGACTCAGCAAAATAGCCTCAAAGAAGCCCAAGCGTCTCTTAATAGTCTCAATGCTCAGTATCAAGCTAAGCAAGCGCAGATTAAACAAGCAAACTATGAATTCGTGCGCCAAAAAGACATGCTGGCGGCGAAAGCGAGCTCACGAGCTGATTACGAGAATGCCGAAGCGACGCTCGCCATCTACAAAGCCGAGTTAGCGCAACTGGATGCCGAAATCGAGAAAGCCAAAATCAACGTCGACAATGCGCAGTTAGATCTCGGTTACACCACCATCAACGCACCGATGGATGGCACGGTGGTCTACACCGCGGTGGAAGAAGGACAAACCGTAAACGCCAATCAAACCACGCCAACTATTATCGAGTTAGCCAAGTTAGATACGATGACGGTGAAAGCCGAAATTTCGGAAGCCGATGTGATTTTTGTTCACCCAGGCCAAACGGCGCTGTTCACCATTTTAGGCAAACCGAATCAGCAGTTTAAAGGCACATTGCGCGCCATTGAGCCGGGGCCAACCATCATGGATGGCGATGACAGCGATTTGAGCATTTCAGATAGCGACGCCATTTACTACAACGCTGTATTTGATGTGAAGAACCCGCAAGGTATTTTGCGCATCGGCATGACTGCGCAAGTTTCGATTGTCCTTGAGCAATCGGAAAATACCTTGATTGTCCCTTCACAAGTCCTGCAAAAATCTGGCGGCAAAGGCAACTATACCGTGCCAGTGCTTGAACAGGGCCAAGTGGTGCAAAAGCCCGTGACAGTGGGTATCAACAACAAAGTGAACGCAGAAATTCTCTCAGGTTTGAAGGAGGACGACCAAATTGTTCTTGGCAATGCGATGGATGGAGAATCATCAAGCCGAGGTGATCGTCGTCGACCTCCAATGAGGTTCTAAGATGAGTGACGTGCTTTTAAAAGTTGAGGATTTAACTCGACGATTTGTCTCTGGCGACGAGTCGCTTACCGTGTTGAACCACATTAATTTAGAGATAAAACGCGGTGAAATGGTCGCGATCGTGGGTGCATCGGGCTCAGGTAAATCGACGCTGATGAATGTGCTCGGCTGCTTGGATAAACCGTCCAGCGGTCGATACTTCATTAATGGGCAAGATGTCTCGACGTTGGAATCCGACCAACTGGCGGAACTGCGCCGCGAGTATTTTGGCTTTATATTCCAGCGTTACCATCTGCTGGGGGATTTAACCGCGGTGGCAAACGTGGAAGTACCGGCGGTTTACGCGGGAGTTCCTCATCGTCAAAGAACGGAGCGAGCGCAGTCGTTATTGGCTCGCTTAGGGCTGGAAGATCGTTTCACTCACAAGCCCAGCCAACTGAGTGGTGGCCAGCAACAGCGCGTGAGTGTTGCTCGTGCACTGATGAACGGCGGTGAGGTGATTCTCGCTGATGAGCCCACTGGCGCATTAGACAGTCACAGTGGGCAAGAGATGATGGCACTGCTTAAAGAGTTGCATCAACTTGGGCATACGGTCATCTTAGTGACTCATGATATGAACGTGGCGAACTTTGCGGATCGCATCATTGAAATCAAAGATGGTGAAATCATTGCAGATACGCCAAATGCACAAGTTGTAATCAATGAGCAAGCAGTACAGACACCGAGCACGTCTTTTCATCGCCCAGCGCAAGTCGCCAGTAAGTGGTGGAAGTGGGACAGTTTTATTGACGCGCTCAAAATGGCGCTGCTGGCGATGTCTAGCCACAGAATGCGCACGTTTTTGACCATGCTCGGCATCATTATTGGTATAGCCTCGGTGGTTTCCGTGGTGGCACTAGGTAATGGTTCACAACAGCAAATTTTGTCGAATATTTCATCCATGGGAACAAACACCATTGATGTCAGGCCGGGCAAAGGGTTTGGTGACCGCCGCTCCGGACGAGTGAAAACGCTAACCGCCGACGATGCTAAATCGTTGGAGAGTCTACCTTTTGTCGACAGTGTCACGCCGTCTTTATCCAACAGCTTAACCGTGCGTTACGCCAATCAGGATGCAACCGCGTCTGTGGAAGGGGTTGGGGAAGATTATTTCCGTGTGCGCGGTTATGAGATCGCCAAAGGTCAGTTTTGGGATGAAGAGAGCGTGAACTCACTCGCCCAAGAAGCAGTGATTGATGACAACACCAGAAAGGAAATGTTTGCGGATAGAAATCCGATTGGTGAAGTGATTTTTCTTGGTTCATTGCCAGTGCGTATTGTGGGTGTCACGCAGAAAAAAGAAGACGCGTTTGGCAACAGCGACGCGCTGAAAATTTGGGTGCCATACACCACTATGTCGGGACGCATGATGGGACAACGCTACCTCAACGGCATTACTGTACGGATTGATGAGAACGCCCCAAGTGCGGCGGTAGAGCAGAGCATCATCAACTTGTTAAAAATGCGCCACGGTACAGAAGATTTCTTCACGATTAACACTGACACCATTCGTCAGAGCATCGAGAAAACCACCGCCACCATGACGTTACTGATCTCAGCGATTGCGGTGATCTCCCTAATTGTCGGCGGAATTGGCGTAATGAACATCATGTTGGTGTCGGTGACAGAGCGCACGAAAGAGATCGGTGTACGAATGGCTGTGGGTGCGCGGCAAGCGGATATTTTGCGTCAGTTTTTGATTGAAGCGGTACTGGTGTGTTTGTGTGGTGGCATTGCTGGTATTGGCTTGGCATTTTTGATTGGTTTTGCATTCAGTACATCTGGCAGCAGCTTCCAAATGATTTACTCAATGAACTCGATCATCTGGGCGTTTATTTGCTCAACGTTGATTGGCATCGCTTTCGGCTTTTTACCCGCTCGCAATGCCGCCAAACTCGATCCGATAGAAGCGCTAGCGAGAGACTAAAAATGAGTAACACAATGAAATTCAAGACTCGATTGGTCGCGGCTGCCTTAAGCGCAGTGTGGTTGTCAGGTTGTGGTTCGCTTATGCGTAGCGACTATCAAGCTCCTGAGGTGCAAGTGCCTGCAAATTGGCAACAGATGCATGTTGCGGGTGATGTCAGTATGGATCCTTGGTGGTTGGCGTTTAACGACCCAACGCTTAATCAATACATTACTCAGGTGTTGGCTCAAAACAACGATTTGACGCTGGCAACGCTAACGCTAAAGAAAGCGCGTTTACAGCTGGGTTTAACGCAAGATGACCTTTTCCCTACGTTGAGTTCTTCCACATCAGGACAAGTTCAAAAATCTCTTGATAGCGGGGAATCGGCAGATAGCTACAGCACTAACTTGTCCGTCAATTACGAGTTGGATTTGTGGGGAAAAATCTCGGCAGACGTTGACCAAGCCAAGTGGACGGCGGTGGCAAGTCAACAAGATCGCGAGGCGACCGCACAAAGTTTGGTGGCAACGACGGCATCGTTATATTGGCAAATCGGCTATCTAAAACAGCGCTTAAACCTCAGTCAGCGTAATGTGGAAGACGCAGCTCAAACGCTACAATTGATTGAAAAACAGTACCAACTTGGCGCTGTGGATCAGTTAGATGTGCTTGAAGCCAAACGTACGTTGGCAAGCTTACAAGCGCAGCAAAGTGAGTTTGAACAGAGTTTACTTGAGGCAAACAACGCCTTTGCGATTTTGTTCAATCAACCGCCAAAGAGCATCAGTGCAAACATCCAAATGCTGCCTGAAGGCGATATGCCATCGTTGAGTGTTGGTGCTCCGTCTGATTTATTGATCCGCAGACCCGACATTAAAGCAGCGATTTATGAAGTCAAAGCCGCGCTAGCAAATAAAGACGCAGCAGATTTGGACTACTTGCCCAAGCTGACGCTCACTGGGGCTTTGGGTGGATCGTCACAAGCGCTTAAAGACCTGCTTTCCAACCCGATTGGCAGCTTAGGTGCGGATATGACGCTACCGTTTTTGCAGTGGAATGAGATGAAAAATAGCCAAGCCATTGCCGATTTAGACTATCAATCGGCTATTGTGAGCTATCGCCAAGTGTTGTACGCCGCATTCCAAGATGTCGAAAATGCCTTGTCGGCACGCGCAAAATTGAAGTATCAGGCGGCGCGTCTACAAGAGCAATATGATGCCGCAAGTGCCGCTGAGTCCATTTATGCTGCGCGGTATCAGTATGGCTCGACGTCGATCATGGACTATTTGAATGCCCAAGAAGAGACCAGAAACGCGCAAGCTTCTTTGTTGGAAAACCGCTACAACCAGTTTCTCACTCAGGTTACGCTTTACCAGTCTTTAGGAGGAACCGACGTTGCGCCGTTGTAATTAGGGATCAGCGCACACTAGCGAAGCGTCATGCAACAAAGCCTTTTTTGAAGGTATTACTGGTCCCATCAATGGGACCAGTAATAAAAGCTTAAGTTACTTGGCGAACTTCTTGAAAGGTGCATCAACCGGAGTGTCAGCTAGGTGATTGGTGTAGTTACTCATCACTTTTTGCGCTAGACCAAGTACAATTTCAAGCAGTTGCTGCTGTCCGTAACCCGCCGCAAAGAACTTCTCTATCTGAGACTCTTCCACTACACCACGTTGGCGCACCATTTGAAGCGTTGTCTCTCGTAGTGTTTCAAGTTTTTCGTCTGCCAATGGTGTTTGGTTGACGAGAGCATCAACAATCTCCTGATCCACTTTCATTGATGCCGCGATCGCACTATGAGCAGGAACGCAGTAGTGACAACCATGCTCAACGTTGATGGTTTGCCATACGACGGTCAATTCTTCTGCGTTAAATGATGTTTGTTGAAATAGCTCATGCACAACTTGATAACCCTCAAGCAAGGTTGGCGCTTCAGCCATAACAGCATGAAGGTTTGGTAGCATGCCAAACGCTTTGACTGAATTTTCAATCAGGTGCTTTGATCCTTCGGGTGCGTTTTCTGCGGTATACAGTTTAAATTCTGCCATGTTTAAATCTCCTGTAATTGGATATGAGCGAATTAGGCAAGAACAGGATAGTTGATTTTGAGCGGTCGCTCAATATAAAATTGAGCATATGTTCAAAATTGATAATTGCTCATGGCGAATACAAAGAAATTCCAACGTGATGAAGTGGTGAAAGCCGCCTCGGATCTATTCTGGAAGAAAGGTTTTCATGCAACATCTACACGTGATTTGCAAGATAGCGTTAATCTGCGTCCTGGAAGTATCTATGCGACGTTTGGGTCAAAAGAGGGGCTATATTGTGAAGCGCTAAAAATGTACGTTGCGAACTTACAAGCCCTGTTTGAGTTGCATTTAGCTCAGAACACAACGGTTCTAGATGCAATAGAAGCTTTCGCGATTGATGTGGTTATCAATCAGCGAGACTCCAATCCCAGTGAAGTGTGCATGTTAGTCAAATCAGCAAGTGAATTTGCTGAGGATTTTAATGCGCTGCGAAATCAAACAAACAGCTTAGCAAACCAATTTGAATCTTTTCTTGCAAAGCTGTTTGAGCGAGCAATCGAGAATGGCGAAATTGAAGCTCAGGATACATTGCTTCTTGCTCAGTTGTTCCAGGTTCAGTTTACGGGTATACGAGCCTACTCATACCGTAGTGATGATGTAACCTTAAAGACGTTGATCTCTATTATGGTGAACAGCTTCCGCGGTAACGTACCAAAACAGAACGCTGAATGAGACTGCTCAAAGTCAACGTCTCTAAATCAACGGCTTGAAGTAAGCGAGCTCAAATAAACCCGTTATCGGGGGTCGATATCGATAAAAAATGACCACGAAGCATCGTGGTCATTTTTATGCAGATTAACTTGCAATGAACAACAACGGCTTATTAAAAGCGAAACTCTTCTAAGTTATTGCTGCTTTCTAACATTTTTTCAGCCACATAACGATGCGTTGCTGTGGTTGGGTGAGTCACATCCCAGAACACGAACTTATCTGCGCCAGATGCTGCACATTCAGAACGTAATGAGTGAGTGTACATGTAGTCAACAGAGGATGAACGGTTGATGTCTAAGCAAGGGTCGCTTGCATTTACGAAACCGTGTTCTTCTGGTGCCGAGGTTAACTTCTCAAACAGTGCGTGTGTATCAAACAATGCGATGTTGTAGCCTTGGGCTTTGTAGTACATCGCTTGTGCTTTGATGAACTCGTTCATCTTCAATACTTTCGCACGAATCGTTTCAATTTCTTCCTGTGTTGAGTATTTGAACTGTGGTGCTTTGGTTGCATCTGGCAGTGTCATCAACATGAAGTTCTTCGCGCCAGCGTCTGTTAAACGAATCAGAGCTTCAGCGTAATCCGCTTTTACTTCCGGCACGCTACGGTTGTAGTTCATGAAATCATTTAAACCAAACTCTAACGTAAACAATGTGTTAGCAGGGTTGTAGTTCTTCGCCAGCTTTGTGTAGGTTAAGTAAGAAGAAACTTGTTCGCCGACACCAGTTAGCGCGATGTATTGGTTTTCACCTGCTGCGCCACCAACTGCCCAGTTGTATAGCGGTAAGTTTTTGGCTTTAGCAACGTATTCCGTCCAAACAAAACCGTTTGAGAAGTGACCCAAGAACCAGCTATTAGGGTTAGGGAAGCGCCATTGGGACGCGTTAAAGATGTTGCCTGTATCAGACAAGCTATCGCCCAAAGCCACTACCTTGTTGATTTGATCTGGTTGCATTGCAGCATCATTGCTCCAGATCGTGTGGTTATAAGAATAACGATTGTCGGCAGCAAAAAATGTAATGTCTGCGTTCTCGTTCGCTAGATCTAGTGTTTCCTCACAACGCTGGCGAATTACGTTTTGTGAGGTATTGGTGTAGAACATGTTTTTAAATGAAACAGAGCTCCACCAATAACCATCGATAGTGAAGTAACTACCATCTTGGTTTTTTGCCCATTTCCAATCGGTAGCCGCATCGTCCTTAGAGTGGCTCGTACGATACCAGCATCGAACGTACGTATAAGTTTGATTTTCTTGCGCGCTAACCACTTCAGCCGCAGAAACCATTGCTGGTGATAAAGTTGGCTCCTCTGCAATGGCGGAGGCAAGCGGAAGTAATGCAGTTAATAGTGTGATTGTTTTTTTCATCATTCACTCTTCTTGTAATGGTTATTGTTCCGAATGCGTGAATACGCTCGGCTATAACAGTATTTAGATGAGAATTTTTCTCACTAAACCTTCTAATTCTGAGTAAATGCTCAAGACAGTCAACAACTAAATATTCAATATTTCAGTTTTGGCACCACGGTCAAAAAATCCATTCAGCATAGCAATCGATTAAATGGGTTATATTTAGAATAATTACTCACTAACATTAGTTTAACATTCACTTTTTGTTAATTAAGTAATTGCTTTATAAGGTTTTGTTGATGATTTTTAATGTTAACTTAAAGTGTTTATTGAATGATCTTTTGTACAAATTTGTATATTCATGAAACAAATTGTTTGGCATTTTTGCTCTGTAAACTATAGCTGAAGCTCTCATGCAAACATCATGATGATGACTTTTCATGAGAATATAGTGAATAAAAATTAGCTCAAATAAGGAATAGGGCAAATGCACTACACAACAAGTAAAAAACAAGGCTTATTTTCGTTGTCTGCCGTAGCAATAGCACTGACCACTTCGATGTCAGCGTTTGCGGCTCCACCAATGGGATTTGATGAATCTAAGTTACCGACGAAGTACATCGTCAAATTCAAAGAAGATGCAGTCAGCCGTTCTTCAATGGGTGGTAACTCATTCTGGGGGCCACGAATCGCGCAGGAGTCTGTTCTAGAACAGGTGAAGGCACGTAAGGTGGAAAAACTGGGCAATCGCGCCATTTACAGCGTTGAATTGGATGGCGATGACTTAGAGCCGCTTCGCAACCGTAGTGATGTGGAATACGTGGAAGTCGATCCACCTCGCTATTTGCTCAGCGAAACGACCCCATGGGGATATGAAGCGGTTAATGCTCAACTGCTAGCTGACTTCAATGCGGGTAATCGCACTGTATGTATTATCGATTCAGGGTACGACATTTCGCACAACGACCTAAGCGGAAACCGCGTTGCTGGTACTAACGATAGTGGTACGGGATCATGGAGTGATCCGGGTAACAATAATGCCCACGGTACTCACGTCGCGGGTACGATTGCTGCGATTGCCAACACCGAAGGTGTAAAGGGTGTGATGCCAAACCAGAATGTGAATTTGCACATCGTGAAAGTATTTAACGAATCGGGTTGGGGTTACTCATCTGGGCTTGTTAAAGCAATCCAAACCTGTGCCGATAATGGTGCTAACGTTGTGAACATGAGCCTTGGTGGTAGTCAATCAAGCCGAACTGAGCAAAATGCACTGCAAAATATTTACGATCAAGGCGTTCTATTGATCGCCGCAGCGGGTAATGATGGCAATACAGCGCACAGCTATCCAGCTTCTTATGACTCAGTGATGTCTGTTGCGGCTGTTGATAATCAAAATGATCATGCAGCGTTCTCACAATCTACTAATCAAGTTGAGATCTCAGGCCCGGGTGTGGCGATCTTATCAACGGTTACGGTAGGTGAAGGTAAACTTTCTGATATTACCTTGAATGGTGTCAGTCAGTTTGATCGTGGGATTGTTCCTCACAATCGTTTGATCAATAACGGTTCTTCGTATGTTCCGGATCCAATCGCGGGTTCAGTAACGGCAACGCTAGATAGCTGTGATGTCTCTGGCGGTAACTTTAACTGTGGTGATATGTCGGGCAAAATTTGTTTGACTGAGCGTATCGGCAACCAGTCTTCAGGAAACTACCCTGAAGTAGATGCGGTTCAGGCTTGTTACAATGCGGGTGCGCGAGCTGCAATCGTATACAGCAACTCTGAACTACCTGGTTTACAAAACCCTTTCTTGGTAGACACAAACAACGCTTATCGTATGGTTTCGGTAACGGTTGATCGTGCATTTGGTCAAGAGCTATTGGGGTATGTTGGCCAGGAAATTACTGTTGCAACAACCTCTGGTGAAGATTACGAGTACTACAATGGTACATCAATGGCGACACCGCACGTAACGGGCGTAGCTGGCTTGGTGTGGAGTTACCACCCAACCTGTACAGCAGCGCAAGTACGTAATGCCCTAGTGAAAACTGCAACAGATATTGATGTTGCTGGTCGAGACAACCGTACTGGCCACGGCCTAGTTAATGCTGAAGCGGCGAAGCTGTTCTTGGACGCTGGCTGTAATGGACCTGATGGTGGTAGCTCTTCGGACTCTAGCTTCTCAAATACCAGCCCTGTTGCGATTCCAGATAATAAATCTTCTGGCGCAATCAGTGCAGTAGAAGTCGATCGCTCTGGTGATTCAGGCACAGTAAGTATTGACGTTGATATTAGCCACACTTACATCGGTGATCTACGAGTGACTTTAACGTCACCGACTGGTGGAGAAGTTGTACTTCACAATAATACTGGCGGCAGCGCTAACGATATAAAAAACACGTTCCAAGCGGATTTTTCTGGTTTTGAATCGCAAGGTACATGGGAACTAAAAGCGGTAGACAGTGCCAGAAGAGACACAGGCACCATCAACAGTTGGACTCTGACCTTTCAATAAGGAGTGACTATGAAGAAGTTGACCTTACTTTCTTTGTCTGTGGTAGGCGCTACCGCACTATTGGCAATCGGACTGAGCTCAAGCAGCTTGGCAAACAATCAAGGATTTCCTCTCGTGGATGAACGCCAAGATCAAGCCGAGCAGCAACCTGCGCGTTACTTTGTTAAGTATCATGAAGGAAAAGAGAGCGAAGTGAGAGCGCTTCTTCGTCAGCACAACATTGAAGTGGTCGACGCTCTGGTGAAACAACACGTGTTGGTTGTGGTGGGTGAACAGGCGGAAGTCGATAAGCTCGCGGATCACGATGCGGTCGAATACACTGAGCAAGAGCCGACAAGAAAGCTGCTATCTAACGGAACTACGCTTCAATAAGCCAAACTTTCTAAGATAGTGCCAAAAAGAAAAACGCCCCTCACGTGAGGGGCGTTTGTTTCATTTGTTAGTGGAAGATGAAGATTACGGACGTTCACCTGCTGCTAGGCGACGTTCGATATCTGCAACCACTTCTGGGAAGTCGGCAATCGTATCGATTAGGTAATGCGGCGAGCTCTTTAGCAATTTTGCGCGCGCTTTTTCACGAGCGGCATTAAGCGTTGCTTCGTCCGCAGCTTGGTATTCTTCAAACGTTAGACCTGCTTCGTTACCAGAAAGTAATAGACCAACGGTCCACATACCAGCGTTATGACCTTCATCGATGCCCGGTGCGGCGTCATCCACTTTGATACACGCGTTAACGTCCGTTACATTCAGTTCAATCACGTTCTTCAGTGCCATAAATGGTGCAGGGCGACCACCTTGTGGCAGGTCATCCGTTGCTACTACGTAATCTGGTTTGTAGCCGTAATCCGCCGCCACTGGAATCAATACGTCCATCACTTCGCGAGGGTAACCAGAACAAGAACCGATCTTGATGCCTTTGTCTTTCAGACCGTTTACAACTTCAATCGCATTAAGGATTGGGTCTGCATGGTCCGCCACTTTTGCTTTTTGCAAAGGCATGAATGCTGCGTAGATAGCGTCGATGTCTTCGCTGGTCATTGAGCGACCAAACTTCTCATTCCAACGCTTATCAACTGCAGGAATACGACCCACAGCTTGGATGTGATCCCACTTACCAAGCCCCATTGGTTCGCGCGCTTCCTCAAGATCGATATCGAAATCAAAGCCTTGTTTGAACGCTTCCACAAAGATACTGGTTGGCGCAAAAGAGCCGAAATCGACGATAGTGCCAGCCCAGTCAAAGATCACTGCTTGAATTGGTGAGTTGCTCATGTTCAATCCTTTTTCTTGCTTGCCAGAGCGCTGCCTACACATTGGAACTGCGCTCAGGATAAATTGGTTTTGAGGTTAGAAGTAGTTAAAGTCTTTGCACACTTTGGCGATCGCTTCTTCAAAGATCGCCAACGCTTCTGTCAGTTGTTCGCGAGTGATGATCAGCGGTGGGCTGAGTTGAATCACATTGCCTTGCGATACCTTGAAGCTCACGCCATTGTTGAGGCATTGGTACAACACAGCTTCCGCTTCGTCATACGCGCGTGCTTTGCTTTCGTGGTCAGTGACCAGTTCAATGCCCCATAACATGCCGATGCCACGCACATCACCAATCACTGGGTACTTAGCTTTCATCTCTAGCAGCTTTTCACGCATGAACTGGCTGTCAGCTTTGGCTTTATCTAGCAAGCCGTCTTGCTCAATAGCTTCCATGGTTGCCAGTGCTGCAGCACAACCGATAGGGCTTTTCTCATGAGTGTAATGGCCCATGGAGATTTGCTCGGCGGTGTTGTATTTGTCTTTGGTTACCATGGCCGCGATAGGCACTAACCCTCCGCCCAAACCTTTACCGATGCAGAGCATATCTGGCTCGATGTCATAGGCTTGGTAGGTAAACCATTCACCGCTGCGACCCATGCCGTTAGGGATGTCGTCGATGATCAGCATGACATTGTGTTTGTCACAGATTTCGCGGATGCGTTTCCAATAGGCTTTACTCGGCACTTGTACGTCGGTATTACGAACCGCTTCTGCGATAAACGCGCCCACGCCACCTTCTTTCTCAATCACGTATTCAAGGTAGTCGGCGTAATGCACGTCGCTGCCGTCCGCGACTGGGAAAGCACCACCGTAAGATACGGCTGGTGGAATGCGCTCAACACCTGCCATTAATGGCCCCATGCCTTGTCGGAAACACGCTTCGCCACCTACTGAGATGGCATCCAATGATGCGCCGTGGAAGGAATCCCACAGAGACACCACCTTGTAGTTGCCCGTGATGTGGCGTGCTAATTTAAGAGCCATACCAACCGCAGATGTGCCACCCGGAGCAAACAGCACACGGTTCAATTCACCGCCACAGATTTGGGTGAGCTTTTCGGCACATTCAATCGCGGTCTCGTTGGTAAAACGACGTGGTGAAAACGGCAGTTTGGCAATTTGCTCTTGCACGCGTTTCATCACATGCGGGTGACCGTAGCCCAACTGGTGGACGTTATTGCCATGGAAATCCATGTACTTTTTGCCCGTGGCATCTTGGATGTAGATGCCTTCTGCTGCTTCCAAGGTATCTAAGCAAGGCGTCGACATAGCTTGATGAAGAAAGACCTCCGAATCACGCTTCAATAATGTTTGTGTGCGTTCGTCATCCATCGATGCATTCCAAGCTTGGCGCGCTGGTGTTGTGTTGACATCGCCTTCGCTGCGGAAATGGGTCGGTTTGATATTCTGAGTCATAACGCTCTCTCAATCAGAAGGCTGCTTTACGCAACTTGCCAGTACATTGCTTTTTCAATTGCACCGATTAAGCGCTCGATATCTGCTGGGTAAACTTCACCAATGTTGCCGATGCGGAAGCAATCTGCGTTCGATACCTTACCCGGATAGATCACGAAGCCCTGCTCTTTCAAACGTGTGTAGAACGCTTTGAACTGGTAATCACTGTGCGTCGGAGAGTAGAAAGAAGTGATGATTGGCGAGTGTAGGTCATCACTCAGTAGTGGCTCAAACCCCAAAGAACGCATTCCTGCAACCAGTGTTTTCTGGTTAGTTTGGTAACGGTGATGACGCGCTTCAATGCCGCCCTCTTGTTCCAGTTCTAACAAGGCTTGGTAGAAAGCGCGAACTGTGTGCGTTGGAGACGTGAAACGCCATTTGCCGTGGTTCACTTCCATACAGTGCCACTGGTCGTAAAGATCAAGGCTCAAAGAACGCGCCTGACCTTGGCACTTTTCTAGCTCAGTTTGTTTCGCAATCACAAAGCCAAAACCCGGTACGCCTTGAATACATTTGTTTGCAGAGCTGATCATAAAATCGATGCCTAGCTCTGCGATATCGATAGGAATGCCACCAAAGCTCGACATGGCATCGAGAATCACCACTTTACCGTGTGCTTTCGCCGCAGAAGCAAATGCCTCAATTGGGTTAAGCATGCCAGTGGTTGTCTCACAGTGAACAATCGCCACGTGTGTGATCGCAGGATCCGATGCCAATGCAGTTTCCACCTCGTTCAAGTGTGGCTGTGATGTTTCGCCTGGGGAAACTACATGGCATGGAATATTTAGGTAATCAGCGATCTGAGCGATACGTGCACCGTAAGCACCGTTGTCGACAACCAACAACTTTCCATCTTTGCCAATGGCGCTGCCAATTGTCGCTTCTACTGATGCGGTGCCGCTACCTTGCATTAGTACGCTGGTATAGCCGTCTTGCTCCGTCGCCAGTTTTACAAGCTTAGTGCGGATCACTTCTACAATGTCTTTGTTGTATTCATCATCCCAAGTACACCAGTCTTTTAGCATGGCTTCACGTACCGTTTCAGAAGTAGATAGAGGACCTGGAGTCAGTAGTAGGTATTCGTTTTTCATCTCGATTTCCATCAGAATAGGCTAATTGGTCTACACCAAATTTCGAGTTCACTCTAGCGAGGAAGAAAAGGGCAGTAAATAGGCGAATCTCCAATTTCATAAAACTTTAATATCCAGAAAATGGCGGATCAATTGAACGATTATTTATCGGTAATTTTCGTAAAACTGCCATTTAATGGTCATGAATTCGTCACAAAGGCTCAGTAGGGTGTATATCGTCAACTGGTACAGACCAAATGAAAACTTAGCCAAATTAACTGGAGAAAATGATGAAAAACCGTTTGATGAAAGGATCGCTGGCTGCACTTGTCTCTCTGCTAGCTACGAATGCAATGGCAGCACAGGAAGTCACGGTTTACACCGCTTTCGAAACTGACATTCTTGCGAAATACAAGTCTGCGTTTGAGAAAGATAACCCAGATATCAAGATTAAGTGGGTTCGCGATTCAACCGGTATCATGACGGCGAAATTGCTGGCAGAAAAGAACAACCCTCAAGCGGAAGTGGTGTGGGGTCTAGCTGGCTCGTCAATGGCACTGCTTAAAGATGAAGGTCTTCTTAAGCCTTACACACCAAAAGGTTTGGAAGAGCTGCACGCGAACCTAAACGACCCTCAATCAAACCAAGCTTGGTTCGGTAACGATGCGTTCTTTAACGCAGTTTGTTTTAACGAAGCGGTAGCGAAACAACTTAACCTGCCTAAACCAACGTCATGGGAAGACCTCACAAAGCCGGTTTACAAAGGTCACATTGCAATGCCGAACCCAGCGTCTTCGGGCACTGGCTACATGCAGGTTTCTGCTTGGCTACAAAACATGGGTGAAGATCAGGCATGGAACTACATGCGTGACTTAGACAAGAACATTGCACACTACACGCACTCTGGCTCTAAGCCATGTGTTCAAGCGGGTATGGGTGAAGTGGCTATCGGTATTTCGATGGCGAGCCGCGGCGCGAAGCTGAAAACGCAAGGTGCACCACTAGCGGTTATCACACCAAAAGGCATCGGCTGGGAATCAGAAGCCGTTGGTCTAGTAAAAGAGTCTGATGCAGCGAAGCGCGTTGTCGACTGGTCAATCTCTAAAGCGGCAAACGAGCTTTACGTAGAAATGTACCCAGTGGTTGCACATAAAGAAGTGAAAGCGACCGTGTCTAACTTCCCGAACGTTCAAGAGAACATGGCGAAGATGGACTTCGCGCAAATGGGCAGTAAGCGTGCAGAGATTCTAGCAGCATGGTCTGAGAAGTTTGATGCGAAATCAGAGCCAAAATCTTAATTGAATTTGCTTTGAGTTGAATGCTGAAATCCACCTCGGTTGAGGTGGATTTTTTGTTTTCTCTGTTATTTCAGAGTTTGCTGCAAGTAGATTCCTAGTCTCACCTAGGTTCGCTGGAATGACGGACTTAAGAAAGTTGGGAGCTTCTATCCGCACTCACCACGTCATTCTCGAGAGCGACGAAGGAGTGAGTCGGGAATCTCTAATTGTCACGTAAACAAACTTCGCTTCCCTTCATCTATTTGTCATCTTCTGGCTATAAATTTGTCATTGGAACGTAACACTCTAAAACTAGAGTTGGTATATACCATTTGGAGCGTGTGTTATGTCAACTAACCAACATTACCTAAATATCGAAAATGTAGTGAAGCAATTCGGACAGTTCACTGCATTAAAGAAAATCTCGCTAGCGATTGAAAAGGGCGAGTTCGTTTGTTTTCTTGGTCCTTCTGGCTGCGGTAAAACCACTCTGCTACGTGCCATTGCAGGTTTAGACTTGCCAACGTCTGGTGCGATTTTTCAAAACGGTCAAGAGACCACATTCTTGCCACCAGAGAAGCGCGATTTCGGCATCGTATTCCAATCTTACGCGCTGTTTCCGAACCTAACTGTGCAAGAGAACATTGCGGTGGGTTTGAAGAACCAAGGTATGTCGACAAAAGAAGCGCTAGAGAAGGTGGATTACTGGTTAGAAACCATTGGTCTTCCAACCTCTGGCGAGAAATTCCCTAACCAACTTTCTGGTGGCCAGCAGCAGCGTGTTGCTTTGGCTCGTGCATTAGCTTTGTCTCCGGGTCTACTGTTGCTTGATGAGCCATTATCGGCGCTAGATGCAAAAGTACGTGTTCACTTACGTGACGAGATTTGTAAGCTGCAACGTAAGCTGGGTATCACCACCATCATGGTTACGCACGATCAGGACGAAGCATTGTCGATGGCGGATCGCATTGTGGTGATGAACCATGGCGTGATTGAGCAAGTCGGCACACCTCAAGAGATCTACCAGCAACCAGCAACGCGCTTTGTCGCTGAGTTTGTCGGCAGCATGAACTTTATTGAAACCTCAGTCGCAACGGACTCCCAAGTGCGCATTGCGGAAACCTTGATGCCAGCGCCAAGCTTGACCAATCGTAAGATTCAACGTGGTGATCGCTTCGACCTTGCGGTGCGTCCTGAAAGCATCAAGTTCGTTGAAAACTACAACAACTCTTTACCTGTGCGAGTTACCGCAACCGAGTTCCTGGGGGCGTTTTTCCGCATTGATTGCGTATTGCAAAACGACAGCTCAATGAAAACCATCGTAGTGGATGTGCCCGTGGAAACGGTTCAAAAACTCAATATCAAGGCGGGCGATGTACGTTACATCCAGTTTGCTGAAGAAGGGCTGCATGGTTACGCCGTGCCCTCGGTTGATAAAGCACTAGCGGCGTAGGTGTAAACATGGATGCGAAGACAATGACGATGAATAGCCTAACCACACAAGACAAAGCAAAATCCCTACTCGGACGTGTTAGCCGCGACAACCTTGTGTTGTTTGGCTTGCTCGCTGGTTTGTCGACCATGATGGTGCTGTTCATCTTAATGCCGCTTTGGGCAATGTTGACCAAGAGTGTGCAAAATGCCAATGGCGAATTTGTCGGTCTGGCAAACTTTGCGACGTACTTTTCTTCTTCAAGCTTGTGGGTGTCGGTGGGTAATACCTTCACTTTGGGCGTGATTGTGACCTCGGTAGTGGGTGTGCTTGCGTTCGGTTATGCCTACGCGCTGACTCGTTCATGCATGCCGTTTAAAGGTTTGTTTCAAATCCTAGGTACTGCGCCGATCCTTGCGCCTTCGTTGCTACCAGCGATCAGTTTGATCTTCCTTTTCGGGAATCAAGGTATTGCCAAAGAAATGCTGTTGGGAAACTCGATTTATGGCGTGATTGGTATCTCGATGGGTTTGATTTTCTGGACCTTCCCTCATGCATTGATGATTTTAACTACTTCGCTGCGCACTTCTGATGCCCGCTTGTATGAAGCAGCCCGCGCACTTAAAACTTCCCCAATCAAAACCTTCTTTATGGTGACGTTACCTGCGGCGAAATACGGTTTGATCAGTACGCTTATCGTCGTCTTTACGCTGGTTATCACTGACTTTGGTGTGCCGAAAGTGATTGGTGGAAGCTACAACGTTCTGGCGACTGACATCTTCAAGCAAGTTGTGGGACAACAAAACTTTGCCATGGGGGCGGTGACCAGCATTATGTTGTTATTCCCTGCGGTAATGGCATTTGGTGCAGACCGCTGGGTACAGAAAAAGCAAAAGAGCTTATTTGACTCTCGCTCGGTGCCTTATCAGCCAGAACCTAACAAAGCGCGCGACAGCATTTGTTTGGTTTACTGCAGCCTTATTTCTATCGCAGTGCTGGCAGTGCTTGGCATGGCGGTTTATGGCTCGTTAGTTACGTTCTGGCCTTGGAACAAAGCACTGACGCTAAACAACTACAACTTTGCTGAAATGAGCACTTACGGTTGGAGCCCATTCTTCAACTCGCTAACGCTGGCAGGCTGGACGGCAGTGATCGGTACAGCCATTATTTTTGTCGGTGCTTACTGCATTGAGAAAGGGCGTGCGTTTGGTCCAATTCGTCAGGTGATGCAAATGCTCAGCGTGGTGCCAATGGCAGTTCCGGGTATGGTGCTTGGCTTGGGTTACATCTTTTACTTCAACGATGCGAACAATCCTCTGAACGTACTTTATGGCACCATGGCATTCTTGGTAATTAACACGGTAGTGCATTACTACACAGTGGGTCACATGACCGCCCTGACAGCGCTAAAGCAGTTGCCATCGGAGATTGAAGCCACGGCGGCATCGGTGAAGCTTCCTCAATACAAGTTGTTCTTTAAAGTGACATTACCTGTGTGCTTACCTGCGATTTTGGACATTGCGACTTACTTGTTTGTTAATGCATTGACCACCACTTCTGCGGTAGTATTCCTTTACTCAACCGATACGATTCCGGCTTCGGTCTCGATTCTGAATATGGACGATGCAGGTCAAACTGGCGCTGCAGCGGCAATGGCTGTGATGATCATGATTGCTGCCGCAATTGCGAAGATTGTTCAGATGACTTTGGGTAAATTGTTAGAGAATCGCACACAAGCTTGGCGCAAAAGATAAGGACACTTCGTGCAATACGTAAAAATTAAAGATTCGATTGTTGAACAGATTGAAGCGGGCATGCTATCGCCGCGTCAAAAACTGCCAGCAGAGCGTAAGTTGGCGGAGTCGTTCGATACTACACGCGTCACTCTGCGTGAAGCTTTATCACTGCTAGAAGCGGAAGGTCGAATCTATCGCGAAGATCGCCGAGGTTGGTTTATCTCACCTGAGCCATTGCGTTACGACCCTACCCAAACGCTAAACTTCCCGAACATGGCGAAAGCGCAAAATCGCGTGCCAAAAACGGAGTTGGTCGCAGCAAAAGGGACGTTGGCAAACAAACAAGCCGCGCGCTTGCTGGACTTGCAACCTTTCTCGGATGTGTATCGAGTCGACCGAGTGCGATACCTTGAAGACAGACCTGTGGTATTCGTAACAAACTACATTCGCCCAGAGCTATTTCCGAACCTGCTGGACTACGATTTATCAAATTCGCTGACGGACATTTATCGCGATCATTATGGCGTTACATATCAAAAGATTCGCTACCGCATTTCAACCAGTACTTTGTTGGGTGAAATGGCTCAGGCATTGCGTGCGACAGCCGGTACGCCTGCGATGGTAGTGGAGCGCATCAACTACAACCAACACGGTGAGTTGATTGATTGCGATATCGAGTATTGGCGACACGATGCCATCAGCATTGAATCTCTGGCGGAACTCAATCGTTAAGTGGATTTTCTCATCATCTAAGGCTCTATCTCGGGGCCTTTCTTTTATTCAGACAGGAACATTGAAATGGATTTGTTGGCGATTGGTCTCGTCGTTTTTTCTGCTGTTCTCCATGCGGGTTGGAATATCCTTGGTAAAAGCAACTCAGGCTCTGGACTCGCGTTTACTATGGCCGCAAGCTTTTCTGCATGTTTCATTCTTACCCCTTATTTGATTTGGTATTTGGTGACCATTGGCTGGACATCATTACCGAGTGAATTTTGGGGATTGCTGCTCATTAGCGGCACTTCACAAATGGTCTATCTAGTCGGTTTGATTGTCGCTTATAAGCACGCAGACGTGGGGGTGGTTTATCCAATTGCTCGGGCGTTGCCTGTGATGATGGTCGGCGCAATCAGTGTGGCATTAGGGCATGAATTATCCAGTCAGCAGTGGCTTGGATTCTTGCTGATAACCCTTGGTTGTATGCTGGTACCACTGACGAACTTTCGTCAGATGACGCTGAGCTCTTATTTGAATGTCGGTGTGTTCTGGGCATTAATTGCCGCAATAGGCACAACGGGTTACTCCGTGGTTGATAAAGAAGCGCTGAGTTTACTCACAGGACAAGCATCAGAGATCTTGAATGATCAGTACAGTGCAATCTTCTATTTGGGCGTGCAGTTTTGGGCAATTGGTATTCCTGCCCTTGTGTGGTGCTTGGTTACGGGCAAGCCAGATGAGATTAAGACAGCCTGGCATATCCGAAAAACAGCCAGCATGGCAGGGGTAATGATGGCATCCACCTACGGCTTGGTGCTGTTTGCGATGACCATGACCGACAACGTGAGTTTGGTCGTAGCACTAAGGCAAATCAGTATTGTGTTTGGATTGTTTATGGGGATTTGGTTTCTGTCTGAGAAATGGTATCTCACCCGAGGGCTTGGCGTTACTTCGATCGTGGCGGGGATCATTCTTGCGTTGACGAACTGACTCGTATTGATGAAAGAAAAAGGCAGCGACTCAGGCCATCGCTGCCTTTTTCTTTTTTAATTGTTGGGGAAGGGGTAGGAGTATAAGGGACGTCAGAAACGCAATTGAGCGCCGAACATCACACCACCGGAATCAAAATCACTGTTCTTTGAGTACACATACTCTGCGTTTAAACCAAAGTGCTTGTAGCTCCATCCTAATCCTGCCGCCGCTTCACCACCAACGCTAGTGTGTTCAATGTTTCGGCTCTGTCCATTCACCTTGTAAGTGTACTCAAGGGTGTAGAGCGTCATACCTGCTTTACCGTAAAGTTCGAAACCGGCACCAAGTGGATAGCTAGCATAGCCGCTTAATCGTGGGCCAGAAAAACTCGTGTCGGTAACCTCTGAAATCGGGCTTAACAGCGTTGAGCCAATACCATCAAACGCCCCTTTGAAGCCCGCTTCAATCCCGAAGTTTTGAGTCGGCATGTATCGGTAATAAATTTCACCAAGAAACATATCACCGGATTCTTCACTTGCGGGGGCGTCATAGCTTACACCGCCATAACCTAGGTTCGTGCCTATGATGTGCTGGCTTGTACTAGCGTTCGCCGATAGGGAAAGAGTCGACAACACCAGAGCAGCAACGAATGAATAACGCATGAACGTTTCTCCTCAGCTTTTTAGCCTTTTAGCTTTTTTAGTTTCTTAGTACTTGTTCGAATGTTGCTTTGGTGTTGTCTAGCCATTCATAACGACGACGGTACATCGAACGTTTAGAGCGCGACATGCCTTCGATATCTCGACGGGGTGCATTTACATCAATTGAGTAAAAATGACGATTGTATTCGGTGCCGCCCAATTCTTGCCAGAGTGCATCGTAATCCGTTTTGATTCGCCCTTTGCTGTAGCGCTTAGCTGCGTAAGTATGGGACTGCGTTTTCACTGCTAGAATCGTGTTCACTTCCCAAATTTGTGCGAGCAAAGTGAGCAAGCTCACCATCAAGCTTTTTGGTCTCTGTCCGTAAAGCTTACGAGTTAGCTTTTTAATTTTCGCGTTGTTTTCTTCACTGCTTCGCGGTCCTTGTAAGCCGCCAATCATAATGCTGCGTCCAGATTCGATGTGACCGAGCGTAAAAGAGAGCGTGTAGAAGTTGCCATCTTCAGCGCTGTGCAGCACTAGGCTCATGTCGCCTTCTTTTTGATAACGTGCTTCGTATACTAATCTCACCGAGTACAGTATTTCGTCAATTTCAAAAGAGGCTAATGTTAGGCCTTTCGAGTCTGTGTAGATTTCTTCGATTGTTTGTTTAGAAAACAGTTCTGAAATCGTTTTGTAGTGATCAACCACCAAGTTAGAACGATCGAACGCTGAGTTGTTTTTGATGATATACGGACGAAACGGTTTCTCTAAAAATCGATGCGTACGTGTACAAAGCAACTCTAACAATGACGATTCAATATTGTCTGAAAGGTGCTTAAACGCACGTTTGTAATAAAGCGCACGTAAGATGAACTTAGCTCTGTAGGTCCAAATTGGCTTGTAGACATCAGCATAATCATCTGAGTAAATCGATTTGCTATGGTAAAAAATGGATTTGTTCGCGGTCATTTTCACTCCAGATTAACTTGTGCTCAATAGCGACAATTAAGAACCGACGGACGAGCAGCGAAGAACCCGAAAATGAGGAATGCAAAGCACGACTGAAAAGAGGTGGTTTTTGCTGTGTCCGACGTTTTTGTAAGGTTTTGAACACTGTTCTTTTGCTGGAATTCTAAGAGAAAATTGACCTTAGGTATTGTATGGTTTGGTAAGGAAGTGTCAGGTTGAAACCCATTGTTCAAAATGAAAAAAATGCGAATGTCGGCTGAATATGACGTTGAGTTGCTAAGTTAATGTGAAATAAGTTGAACGAAAATTGAACATTATTTGAAATTGTTTTGACGTGTTTTAGGTCTTTATACGTACCTTATAAGTATCGAGCTAATTTTGGCCCGATGTAAAGGTAAGTAAGGAGAGGTTTATGAAACGCTTAACAACTTTAGCAAGTACGATTGCTCTGATTGCTGCACCTTCTATGGCTCTTGCTGGTGGTTATCAGTGGACAAACGATACCGAAACTATCCATGGCGACGTAATGGATAGCAAACAAGCGGCTTATGAAATGGGCCGAGACATGATCCAAAGCTACCAAAATAAATCATCTGGACAACTCCGTGATGAGTTTACGAGCCTTACAACGTATGTTGATCGCCAATCGTTTTCTATCACTGACTCAAAAGTCATGGTAAATGAGTTCTTGCAAAGTGACGGGCAAGTTGTTTACCAGCCTATTCTCAATGTTCAATACGAGTACCGCATGCGTGATACCGGTAAATACTAACCAGTAAGACGGACTCGAATTGTTTACCACTAATATTTTTGTTGTTTGTTTTGGGGAGCCTCGAGCTCCCCATTTTGTTTTTGTCGAAAGCGAAAATTTTCACACTCTCAGTGCAACATTTTCTATCGCTCAGCGTTAGATTTTCTTGCTCGTTGATTGTCATCATCGTTTGTAAAGTGTTTGCGGAAATGGATGTAACGCACTAACGAGGATACCCGATGACACATCATTCATATTGGTTCAAGCAGGCAATTGAAGCTGAGCAACCAGAAACGCCACAACCGTTACAGCAGAACATTAATACTGACGTTGCGATTGTTGGTGGCGGATACACCGGACTTTGGACCGCGATTATGATTAAGCAGCAATCTCCGGAAAAACAGGTGGTTGTTATCGAAAAGGGCTTATGTGGTAGTGGTGCATCGGGCGCAAATGGCGGTTGTATGTTGACTTGGTCTACCAAGTTCCCGACATTGAAACGGTTATTCGGTGAAGAACATGCTGCTTGGTTAGTAAAAGAGTCGGAACAAGCAGTGCTAGAGATTGACGACTTTTGTCAGCAGCACAACATTGATGCGCACTTATCGTTGAAAGGGGTTTATTACACTGCAACCAATCAGGCTCAAACTGGGGGAATGCAGCCAGTTGTGGACGAGTTAAAGCGATTAGAAGTGAACAGTTGGCGTCGTTGCTCGGTGGAGGAACTGCGTGCCAATGCGGGTTCACCTCGACATATAGAAGGCTTTCACTCTCCAGTTGCAGCCAGCGTTCAACCTGCATTATTAGTGAGGGGGTTACGCCGTGTTGCTATTGATCTGGGTGTAGAAGTTTATGAGAACACGCCGATGACGCGTCTAGATTATGGAAAACCTGCCACTGTCTGTACACCTAAAGGAAATGTTCAAGCGCAGCAGGTGGTATTGGCATTAAATGCATGGATGGTGGAGCAGTTTAAACAGTTTAAAAACAGTATCGTGGTGGTATCTTCCGACATGGTGATCACCAAGCCGCTTGGTGACGCACTACCTCTATCTGGTTGGCAGGCAGGTTCTAGCGTGTTGGATTCACGTATCTTCGTCCACTATTACCGAGATACGCCAGATGGCCGTTTGATGTTGGGGAAAGGCGGCAATCAGTTTTCTTTCAATAACCAAGTTGACGCAATGTTTAACAAGCCAACACGCTACCAAGGTCTACTGCGCAAGTCGTTCGATAAGTTGTTTCCTCATTTGAGAGGGGAGGAGTTTGCTTATTCATGGACGGGGGGCTCTGATCGTTCTGCTACTGGTTTCCCTTTTTTCGGCGAGCTAGATAAACAGAGCAATATCTTTTACGGATTTGGTTATTCAGGCAATGGTGTAGCGCAGACTCGAATGGGCGGAAAAATCTTATCTTCGTTGGCATTGGGAATCGATAATGAATGGACGAAAAGCGGTTTAGCCAAAGGGCCGTTGGGGCATTTCCCGCCAGAGCCATTCCGTTGGACGGGAGCAATGATGGTACGCAACGCGGTACGTCGCAAAGAGGAAGCAGAAGATAACGAGCAGACGCCATTCATCTGGGATAAGTGGCTAGCAAAACTCGCGGGACCAGCAGGCAAAGCGGATAAGCTTGACTAAACTGAAGACTTTAGCCACAAACGAGACAGTTTGCAGTGAAAGTCATTGGGGCGCGATGAAGCCTTGTGTTAGCCTCTGTCTTTCAAGCTCAGATTTAAAAGGTGAGTCATAAAATGAAAGTATTCAGCAACTTCGATAGCGGCAGCATTCACGTAGTGAAAGCGGACGACAAAAACGACATCCAACTCAAAATTCCTAACGACAATATGTCGGAATTCTACCAGTGGTTCCACTTCCGTCTTGAGACAGAAGCCGAGCAATCACACACCATCAAATTGCTTGATTTGGCTAAATCGGCTTATCCAGAAGGATGGCAAGGTTACGATGTGGTTGCGTCTTACGATCGTGAAGAATGGTTCCGACTACCGGCAGAGTTCGATGGCGACACGCTGACTTTCACTGTAATCCCTGAGCGCAGCTCAATTTACTTCGCGTACTTTGCGCCATACACGTACGATCGTCATTTAGACTTGTTACACATGGCACAAAGCGCGCACCACTGCCAACTAGAGACGCTTGGTCATACGCTAGATGGCAATGACATGAGCTTGCTTACTTTCGGTGAGCCAGAAGAAGGCAAAAAGAAAATCTGGATGATTGCACGTCAGCACCCAGGTGAGACAATGGCGGAATGGTTCATGGAAGGTATGATCCAACGTCTGTTAGATGAAAACGACACGGTTGCGCGTGCATTGCTTGAAAAAGCGGTGCTTTACGTCGTACCAAATATGAACCCAGACGGTGGTATTCGCGGTCACTTGCGTACCAACGCAGTAGGTGTAAACCTAAATCGTGAATGGCAAACGCCATCAATGGAAAAGAGCCCAGAAGTCTACCTTGTGCGTCAGCGCATGCAGGAAACGGGTGTTGACATGTTTTTAGATATCCATGGCGATGAAGCGATTCCGTATAACTTCGTCGCTGGCTCAGAAGGTATTCCTTCTTACGATGAAAATCTTGCCGCTTTAGAGGCATCATTTAAGCAAGCGTTATTGACTATTACGCCAGAGTTCCAAGATGAGATTGGTTACGATAAAGATGAGCCTGGTAAAGCGAATTTGACTGTGGGTTCAAATTGGGTTGCAGAGCAGTTCAAATGCTTGTCTTACACAATCGAAATGCCATTTAAAGATAACAACAATCACCCTGATCCACTTTACGGTTGGTCTCCTGAGCGTAGTGTCTTGTTTGGACAAGATGTATTAGCTGCAACGTTAACCGTAGCGGATAAAATTTAGCGCGACGAGTTAACGCTTTTTCATTATTTCGAAAACAGCTCATTTTAAATGAGCTGTTTTTTTGTGCTCTCCATATCCACGCTCCCCTGTAAAAATTTGTTGCCATTCACAAGCTTAAATGATGATTCTTAAATTTGAGAAAGTGGCTTTTTATGGTGATTTGCGTCACAGAAAGTTGGCTTCTTTGTGATATTCTCCGCAACGAATTGACTATGGCTAAACCAACGCAACGAACTTTATTTTTCGGTTGGGTATGCGGATGAAGCTCATGAATAGATGGTCTTGAGGTTACCTTTTTCCGTTTTACGTCATTGGCGTTTGAATATCATTTTTGATTCTTTCCTACGCTATTTAGCTATTTCTATTCGAAGAAAAGAGAAAGTTACGGCTTCATATTTTACGGCAGTATGCTGCCGCGATGTGTTGCTTTGTGTACAAGAAAAAGGAAAAGAATAATGAAAAAAATCGCTATAGCAGTGGCTACTGTACTTGCTGGTGGTGTGATCTCAAACGTTGCACTTGCTGACACTTACATGGGCGGTAAAATAGGTTACAACTCTCTAAACGATGCGTGTTACCTAAACGAACCTTGTGACGACGACAGTTTTGCAGCATCTATGCACTTAGGCTACAGCTTCAACAAGTACGTTGCAGCAGAGTATGGTGTTGATTACCTTGGTGACTTCACTGCAAACTTCAAAAAGCCTGGCCTAAACACCGTTGATGGTGATCTTTGGGCGTTGACGCTTGCTCCTAAATTTAACCTACCGCTAACGGATTCTTGGAATCTATTCGCGAAAGTTGGTGCTGCATACATGATGGCTGGTGACGAGAAAGATTTCGTACCAACTGGCTCTCTGGGTGCTGAATACCAAATCAACTACAACTGGAGCCTACGTGCTGAATACCAACGCTACCAAGATATGTCTGATGATGTAATTGAAGACATGGATTCAGATTTCTTCGGTATCGGTTTCAACTACAAGTTTGGTTCTGAGCCAGTCGTTCAAGAAAAAGCCGTTGAAGAGGTGGTAGAAGCACGTCCTGCAACACGCATTGTAGATCACGTTTACCCTGCTCAAACAACAGCGACAGTACAATTCGACTTAGAAAGTGCAGAAGTGAAAGACGCGTCGAACCTTTCTGGTACCGTTGATTTGATGAATACTTACCCACAAGCTCAAGTTGAGATCACGGGTTACAGCGATACGACAGGTTCTGCTGCTTACAACAAGCAACTCACAGAAAAACGTGCGAAAGCCGTTGCTGACGAGTTCCAAGCAAAAGGTATTGCGGCTGAGCGTATGACAGTGAAAGGCATGGGTGAAGCTAACCCAGTAGCAAGCAACGAGACACGTCAAGGTCGTCAAATGAACCGTCGTGTTGAAGTGGTTGTTCCTGCGTTTGAATACCAAACAACTGAAAAAGCAGAATAATTCCTGCTTAAGATAAAGTTCCAAAAGCCAGCGTGTATCACGCTGGCTTTTTTGATCCCGCTTAACAAACTAAGTAGTTGTATAGAAACATAGTTATATCGGGACGCTTTGACATATGCTCAACATACGTAAACTCAACACCTTCATCAATTTGTCATCACCAGTTCATAGCATGACAGCTAAATGTCTGGGAGAATGATATGCAAAGTTTACCGCCGCTCAATTTGCTCCGAGCTTTTGAAGCCACGGCGCGACTACAGAGTTTTACAAAAGCCGCAGAGGAGCTAAATGTGACTCGTGCGGCCGTAAGCCAGCAGGTGAAATCGCTAGAGTCACAGCTCAATGCGACGTTATTCGAGCGCAAGGGCACGCACCTTACGCTGACCTGCTCCGCACAAGAATACTGGCCTGTGGTTAATCATGTGCTTCAAACATTATCGACCACGACGCAGCATTTATTTACTCGTCCCAAGAATACGCAAGTTAACTTACATGTCGCTCACAGCTTTTGCTCTCAGTGGTTAATGCCAAGATTGGCTGATTTTCAGCGACAATTCCCAGACATCTCCTTTAAAATCTCGACTACTGCTAATACAGTTCCAAGCGCCAGTGCGATTGCGGATATCGAAATTATTAACGGAGATGGAGATTGGCAAGAGCAAGAAGCCATACGATTAACCCAAGAAAACTGGATCGTTGTCGCAAGCCCCGGCTTTATGCATTTAAACCCGATAAATGACCTCTTGCAGTTAGCTAAAGCGCCTAAAATTTGTACTGGCGGTTATCATGAATCTTGGCAAGAGTGGCTTACGCACCAAGGTTATCAAGGGAAGGTGAGCAAAGTCGTCGCCGAGTTTGAACACTCATTGCTTGCGATTCATGCTGCGATGAATCAACTTGGCATGTTGCTGGTAAGAGACTTTCTTGTTGAGGATGAGCTGCAACAGGGCGTATTAGTCCAGGCTGGAAATTGGAATATGCCAAGTTCTGGTGCACATTATATGATGGTTCGAGCATCCGAAAAATCACACGTAAACACCTTTGCTCAATGGTTAATACAGAGTCTTTAATGTTCGTTCAGCGAGTGAGTAGAGCGCATGTGTGGTTTGGCTATTATTAGCAGTAGCAAGTCATCAGTCTAGGACTGAGCGACATGCTTAATTACATCTAATAACCACTGATTTACCGGAGCTTGCTGTTGAGAGCGACGACAGCTCATCACGTAGCGAACATCAAGCTCTAGCCCAGCAGGAAGCGCGATACTTCGGCAACCCTTAGGAACATGTCCACTCATCGTTATGCCAAAATGATTCGTTTGCAGAAGCACTTTTTGAATCATCGCTGGGTGCTCAATTTCCACTTTAGGTGTGGTTCTAAAACCCATATGTTTGAGCCTTTCCAACACAGGGTATCGGTAGTCGTTCCATCCCGGCGTTTTAAAAAGTATAAAAGGGTATTCTTCTAGCTCTTGGGAGTTTTGAGCGGGATGATCTTGTCGAACAAAAAATACCGCTTTTCCTCGCCCCAGTTCGGTCTGAACAATTGACTGTGGCAGATCTTCATCAAAGTAATGAATCGCAATGGCGTTTTCACCGTCAATTAATCGTTTTTTTGCTTCGCTACCCCAGCGCAAACATGAGAATTTTGCTTCTGGAGCGTGCTTTAGTAACTCCAAGTAAAACTTGTCACCGAAGTACTCCCAAAACAATGTGTTGGCATAAATAGTGATTGAGCCGTCAAAATGAGCTGGTGAAAAATGCTGTGGTTTGATGGAATCAATACTGTTGATTATTTGCTCAAAATGCGCAATGTTCGCTTCCACAAAAGCTGTTGGTTCAAAGCCATTTTTGGTCTGAACGAATAGCGGATCATTGAGCTGAGTTTTCATCTTTGTCAGATTTTTGCTGATTGCTCCTGACGTTTTACCGAGTGATTCTGCGACTAACCGGACGTTACGTAACTCATACATCCGTTTTAATACCAAAATATTTTGAATATCCAGATTAACGCTCATACATTGTCTCGCTTGGCTTTTGTCGACAAATCATATCGCTGAATTTCTTAAGAAAAGACAACGCTCGGTCAATTTAAGTTGCTGCCTTATCCCTGATTTATTGAAGGTAACGATAAGTTATTCTTGGTTACATCAGTTTATTAGCATGGATTTCCATTTGGTAAATAATGGCTTTCCTCGTATGAGCGCGTTTCTGTTGTTACAGTTTTTCCACCGAAAGAAAGTAAGAACGATAATAGAGGTGATGTATGAAAAAACTAATCGCACTTGTTTTGATGGTTTGCTCAACAAACGTAGCATTTGCTGGCGATGGGTCATACACGGGCACGATTGATATGACGATGGCAACGAAAAATCAGGTTGACGTAGAGCGTGCAGATTCTCAATTGACGCTGAAGGGTCGCAATGAAATGGCCTATGGCGGTGTAACAATCCATTCGGATGCTGCAACTCAAAAAATTGAACTTCGTGGTCGACGTGATTAATCGAATAGTTTCTTGTTAAGAAAATGCCGCGAAGAACGCGGCATTTCTATATGTAATATCATCAGATCATCATTACCAGATAAGCGTATGGTGAGAAGCTAAGCGCAATGACCACTTGCCATTATTCGCATGGCGGTGCCATATGAATGACAGCTAAGCCCCCCAAAGAGGTTTCACGGTATTTTTTATTCATATCTTTACCAGTCTGATACATGGTTTCGATAACTTTATCTAACGAAATTAAGCATTTACTTGTGCGCTTTAATGCCATACGCGATGCATTAATCGCTTTCATTGCTCCCATGGCATTTCTTTCAATACAAGGTACTTGAACCAAGCCGCCAATCGGGTCACAAGTCATACCCAATGAATGCTCCATCGCAATTTCCGCAGCAATACAAATCTGCTCGTTACTGCCCCCTCTTAGCGCTGTTAAGCCAGCGGCAGCCATGGATGAAGAAACCCCAACTTCTCCCTGACACCCCACTTCTGCACCAGAAATTGACGCGTTAGTTTTATATAAGATGCCGATAGCGCCGGCGACTGCGAGAAAGTCTTTTAGCTGTTTAACATCGAGCTCTTTGATGAAGCGATGGTAGTACATCAATACCGCCGGAATCACCCCTGCTGCACCATTCGTTGGAGAAGTGACGACTTGCCCTCCTGCTGCATTTTCTTCACTAACCGCAAAGGCGAAGAGATTGATCCAATCCATGATCTCCATCGGATCGTTTTCAACTGCAGCGTTGGCTTCGAGCTTTTTCAAAAGGTTTGGTGCTCGACGAGTGACATTTAGACCACCTTCCAAAATCCCTTCCGTATCGAAGCCACGTTGCATGCAGAGCGACATCACTTTCCAAATTTGCTCTGCTCTTTGGTTAATTTCTTCGTCTGAGCGAAATGCGAGTTCGTTTTGGAGGATCATGCCTCCCAAGCTGAAACCGTTCGTCTCGGCTTTTTCCAGCATCTCATCTGCGGATGTAAACGGAAATGGTACTGCGACCTCATCTTGTTGCGTGCCGTTCTCTAGTTCGTCGGCGGTGGCGATGAATCCGCCCCCAATGGAGTAATAAATTTCAAACGCTACTTGATCTCCAGCAGCGTCTAATGCCGTAATCGTCATGCCATTTTCATGCAGGGGAAGGTTGTCGCTATGAAAGACGATGTCATGGTCGTAGCTAAACTCAATCTGGTGTGTACCGGCGAGCATGAGCGTATTATTGTCTATGGTATTTTGTAGCGCACTTTTGGCACTGCTCATTTTGATGGTATCAGGTTTATTTCCCATCAAACCAAGGACCGTGGCTCGGTCTGTATGGTGCCCTCGACCTGTCAGTGACAATGAGCCATAAAGGTCCACTTGCACCCGATGCACTTTCGCCATAGAGTCGCTAACTAGCTGAGTGAAATGGAATCCGGCAAGCATAGGACCATTAGTGTGGGAGCTGGATGGCCCGACACCAATTTTAAATATATCGAAAATCGACAGCATAATTGACTTCCTTTAGCAGTGAACCTTTATAAAGGTCTCTAGAACAGTGTTGTTAACTAGATGTTAAAGCTTGTGGGTCGGGAGTGAAAGAAGATTTTTGTAACACTGCCAACTAAGCGCGAGATTTTAAAATGAAGTTAGACAACATCGTCATCGTTTTAGGTAAACGCCTCGTCAATAACAGGTTGACCTCTGAGGGCATAACCAGAGTCGAAGCTTTGTCTTGTAGGACTGCATCACTACCGATAGAGCGAACGGTGATTGTTTTTTGTGGCGGAGTAACGCAAGGACAAAGTGTTTCTGAAGCAGAGGCGATGTACGCGTATTTTAGAACCCTAAACGCAGACTCTGTGAATCCGTTCCCTGAACGTCATATACTCTTAGAAACGGAGTCGTTGAACACGTTTCAAAACATGCGTTATGTTTCCCAAGTTTTGTGCAAAAGTGGGTTGTTCGAGTTATGGTTGGGGCATCCGGTTGAGGTTATCTTGCTGTCTAATGACTACCACCTCGAACGAATCATTGATATCCAGAATTTGATGGATGAGCAAGGCTTATTACGAGTACTTAAATCCGATTGCGAATCCATGGGGGTGACCCTCAATATTCCACTGGATATCAGCAAACATATTAGCGTGCCATACCCACATAAAGGGCTTATGGCGGACACATTCTTGCTACTCGATGAACTCACAACCTACCGAGTTTATTTAGAAGGGGTCAAGCATGGCGTATTTTTCCGAGATTTATCAATTGTCCGAAAAAAGCCACTTATGATCGCAAGAGATACTATTCACAAATTGCTCTCTTTACCGCTCGATAAAGAGGCTTTGCAACATATTGAAGAAATGAAAAAGGCCGTCGAAATGACGGCCTTGGATGAATCTGTAGGTGCTGCGGAAAAGGCATTAAGTATCTTCCATCCGATACTGACTGCATTGAACCGTCGCTTTGATCCTGAGTCTATTCATTAAGCTCGCGTTTTGTGCGGACGGCGCTTAATGCGATCAAGCAGTAGCAAAGCAGTTCTATACCTTCTTCTGAGATATTTTTAACATCACGGATGTAATTTTCGTCCATCACTTGTTGCCAAAAACTACCCATACCATACAAACGAGAGAAGACTAATAATAGCATTACAGCACCAACTAATAGCTTCATATGTGGCACCGTTAAAATGGTCGCCATTTCGTTCATGGTACCTTTACCACCTTGGTAAGCTTTGGCGCAAGCCAGTGCGGTGACAGCAAGTGCTGGGAAAACCCAAGAGCCATGATGAATCATGTCTGTCCAATAGTCCGTTTCGCGAATAATCAGTACTGCAAAAAATCCTGCAATCAAAATAGCCGCATGCTTTAGCTGAGGCTGTTGTTTCGATAAGCTGAAAAACGACCATGATGCAATAGCAAGCATCACAAGCTGGAGCGTTTCTGTAACGGAAAGCTCGCCAAGGCTTGATCCCAACACGACATAATCAAGACGAAGACTAAGGTTAACGAGAATACTTATAGCGACAATCATCAAGGCGTTTAAGCTTGATTTATAGATAATGCGCTTTGATTTTTCAGTAACAACGTTGCTTGGGGCTGACTCGGCTTCTTTTACTATTTGTGTTTTCATCTTGCTCACCTGTCCCAGAAAATGTGGAAGAAATGTGAATTAGTGTGATCTGTGTTTGGAATTTTATTGTCCAAGTGGAAAGTTATGTCAGGGGAATGTCAAGAATAGAACACTGTTCGATATAGGGTCGATGTGCGGTAAAGTCAGAGATATGTAAAAACAACGTAAGAACACTTTGATAAATCAAATAAAAAAGGAGCCCAAAGGCTCCTAAGTGATAGAGGGAAGGTGACGTATCGATAAAAATAATTAGTAGTTGTCACCCTCATTTTCTTTGTGATTCTCGCGATAGTATTCCCATTGCTCGACGCGTTCATTGTCCGACAGCACACAGTAAGTGACACGTTCGCCGTTTTCCGACACGGTATCCAGCTCACCACCTTGCTGAACACAGTATACGGCTGCGGGATTTGCAACGGAGGTATACTCAGTTGATCGGGTCGCTCCCTCGTAAGTTGAACAACCAGCCAGTACCAATGTTGCAGCCATAGCCATCATTAAATTTGTCTTTTTCATTCTTTATCTCCGCATGGGGTGGGCGAGTATTGTATTGATTATAGGCAACTTTAAGAGATTATTGTCTTATCGATGTTAAAAGTAAGAGGGACGTATAAGAATTTAGATATTCTCATTTATTGCTGATTAGCACGTCACACTTCTGTTCTTGGCGTATTGTTGTGAAGGTCATATCAATCACTTCCTGACAAGCGCTCGAACGTACCTGGCCTACAACAATGATTTAAAGTGTGAAATTCGGTAATATGCGCACAAAACATTGACCGTGGTATTTTCGATGAGACATTTAAAATCGACCGTTCATCCAGACATAGAGCATTTGGATGACAAAATTGTTTTTCAGCGCAATGCAGCGCGAGCCATTGTACTTGATGGTGAAGATGTGCTGTTGCTCTATACAGAACGTTACCATGACTACACGCTACCAGGCGGTGGTATTGATGATGGTGAAGATGTCATTGCTGGATTAGTCCGTGAATTAGAGGAAGAAACGGGCGCCCAAAATATACATGGTATTAAGCCTTTCGGAATCTTTGAGGAGTTTCGTCCGTGGTACAAGGATGACGCTGACGTGATGCACATGGTGTCGTATTGTTATACGTGTAAAATCGAACGTGAGCTAGGCGAAACGGCGTATGAAGATTACGAAGTTAAAAATGGAATGCGCCCGGTATGGATGAACATACACGAAGCAATTGCACACAATGAAAAAACGATGGCAGAAAGCCCGAAAAAAGGCATGAGCATTGAGCGCGAAACGTTTTTACTTCAGTTGATTTCTAAAGAATTACTATAAACAGTTAGTTTGCATCATTACGACTTAGCTTCTGTTGGCTCTATTGTGGGCAAAGATTTTAGAGCAATAAAAAAGTCCGGACTCCCCCCCGGAACCCGGACTTATTCCAGACGCGCAAGCGAAGCGTCATCTTGATATGTTAGATTTGTTTCGAACTATGAAAACAATAGCTGTTTTACATTTAGTGTGTAAATAATTATTAGGTCTGACCATTGGTTTTCATGTTTTTTTGCAAACGCAATGTGACGCATATCTACCCAATTGCCAAGCGCAATTGGGGCGCTTTTTAGTAAACCACTACTCTTTCTTATCTTTGAGATACCTTACCTCAACTTTTTTGCACACGTTTGCATAGAGATCACGAGTTTTCAAATCCGCCGAACAGGATCTTGTGATTTTACGTTTCTCTGACATTGAGCTCTGTCGTAGCTTTTATCACAAATTAACTAGCGGAGGCAGTCGGCTAAAGTCGACCAGCGGTTGTGAAATCATAGGAGCGTCTGGAGCAAATAAGAGTAAAGGTTGAAATGATGAGGATTGTAACTGACCGATATCTATCAACTTTTCCAATGCATAGAAGCGGCTGACATATTGGCGAGTCTCGTTAGGCAGCGTGAGTTGTTGGAAATCTCGACTTCCTGCTCGCTGAATAGCACGTGCAACACGTCCTTCTCCGGCATTGTATGCAGCTAAAGTGAGAGCCATATTTTGATCGAATTTGTTGTATAAAAACGCCAGGTACTTGAGCGCGGCCGTTGTGCTAGCTTCTGTGTCAAAGCGATCGTCTTGTTTTGTATTTATCGTTAATCCGAAACGTTTCGCTGTGGCTGGTATCAGTTGCCAAAGTCCGGCGGCGTTAGCGTGAGAAACGGCTTTGGGGTTGTAAGAAGATTCTAACATTGGCACTAAGGCTAGGCTATTTGGTAATGAGTGGTTTTGAAGCTGTTTGAAAATGTGGTTAATTACCGGTTTGGATGAATCGAGACGCTTGGCAATTTGTGGTTTGTATGGGGCTAATACTTGATACTGCGTTTGAATATCGACAGCATTTGGTTTTGCCTGGCATGTGAATGGAAGGTAGGACAGAAAGGCAATAAAAATAAAAAGGCCTACAGTACTCAGCCGAGATGGCGACTGAATCTGTAGGCAAGACGAACATCGTTTAGAACGATTTATCTTCATAAGTGTGTTGCACAGGTTGTTTGAGTTGACTGACCAACTCATGGAACGCCGCAGAGCTGTGGCCATTGCTCTGATTGTATTGTTGGCACTGACTTACCAACGTTTCCAATAGCGCCCATTGTTTTCTAGCTTGCATACCTATTTGGGCAGGCAAAGCATTGAAAATTCGTTTTACGCTGGCGTCATTACACGCTAACCCCAGCGCTCGCATACACTGGCTCCTGTCATTGGCGGAGCGGCTGAGTTTATTGAGTATCGGCATTTGTTTCTGAACATTGTCGTTCAGTGCCTCTCCATCAAACTTTAAGTACAATACCTTTTGCTGCTGAAGCAAAGGAAGCAGTTGTTGATAAAGCTTAATATCCTCAGATATAGAGCGAACAAATTGTTGAATTCGCTGCGATACTGCGCTTGCCATGATGTCTTCCTAGCGTTTTATTACTCGTGACCTGTATGGAACTGCATGATTGCCTTGGATAGCACTTTTGTATCTAGGCTAAGTTCACCACGCGCTAATGCGTTGCGTACTTGTTCTACTTTTTCCATATCAACATCAGGTAGTGATGCCATTTCAGCTTGAGCGCGATCTATCGCTACGGTATTCGCTTGAAATGCAGGCTCGTGTACTTTGCTCTGTTCGACGACGTCGACAGGCTGTTTGCTTGCTTGCTGTAATTTTGTTTGTGGGACATGACCGCCCGCGACTTTGTCGATTTTCATGCTGTGGTCCTCATCATCATGTTCTAAATTAAGTAGGCGGTTAGAATGTGATAAACATTAAATATTTTTTTTGTACTCGAAGTTCAGTGTTACTGACGAGAGCCAAAATTAAAAAATGTTACCCCGAGTCAAAAAATCAAAATTGAGTATGAACCTGGTTTAATCCAGTTACGACTGCTCTTATGACCTTGCCCGAACTTGGGTTTTCCACGTCAATTTGTTGCCCTTTCGCTCCATCTTCTAAGGCGACTCCTTTTGTGCTGGCACTAAATCCATTTTTGCTCGCAATGACTATGACTTCATTGCCTTTCTCGATTAGAGGTGGGGCCGACAAATTGGATGGATTAACCACTTGTCCAGCCCTCAAACGACGAGAGGTTTCTAAGCCTACTGCTTGCTCGGGGCGAGTATAAAAATCGTCTTGGCGAGAGATGGTTCGGGTTTCAAGCTTTATGTGTTTAGCCGTTACGACTTCATTTCGGCCAACCGTGGTTGTCGCGACTAAAACAGGCAGAGTCAGTGAAGACTTTATCGTAACGTTAATTCGCCATGGTGATGCGATATTGTCGCAGCTGACTGAGCGCTTGAGGTTACCGACTGGCAACGTGTTGTTGTCACGACCTGTGATAACTAAAGGCGATTGACATTCTGGCAAGTGATTGGCAGAACCGGGCACCCACATGTCGAAGTCCAGTTTGTACTCCCCCCACTGATTGGAGAGCGCTACGCGATCCACCTCTTGTTCGAAATCCGTTGCTACAACGGATTTTATCTCTTCAACGCTGAGGGTTTTGTCATTGGTGTTGGCGAATGCTTGTTCTGATGTCAAAGCGAGTAACGTCAGCATTATTGTTGAGGAAGTGGACACTTTCCTCTTGTTTTTAATGCTTTCCGAGAACCGGAAGTTTGGCTTCCATCCTTGTTTGTAAGTCATTGATATATATAGCTATTTTTTATGGCACGTATCTTGTTTGTATGTTGGCGTATTCGAGCCAACTGTAAGGAAGATGCATGGCGATCACATTTGAAAATGCTTTAGGAGTACATCCAGAGGCACTTAATTTTCGCGTTCAGCGTACCAAAGTCCTCGCCAGTAACCTAGCAAATGTTGACACCCCTGGGTATTTGGCGAAAGACCTAAGTTTCACCACCGTAATGAACCAAGTAACGGCAGGTGGTGTGAACAAACCGGTGCCAAAGTTCCAGGTTCAGGCCCAATACTCGGTGCCTTACCAGAATAGCAAAAATGGCAACACCGTAGAGCTTGGTGTTGAACAAGCAAAATTCACGCAAAACAACATGGACTTTCAAACTAGCCTGACGTTTCTCAACATGAAATTTAATGGCTTAGCGAAAGCGATTGAGGGACGTTAATTATGTCATTCACTGATATTTACTCGATCACTGGTTCCGCGATGACAGCACAAACTGTGCGTCTGAATACGGTAGCCAGTAACTTAGCAAACGCAGATGCAGTATCTGCAAATCCAGAAGATGCTTATAAAGCGCTTAAGCCAGTATTTGCGACTGTGTACCAAAAAACGCAAATGACAACAGAAAATGGAGCTTATCCCAATGCAGAAGTTCGCATTGTTGACGTTGTTAAAAATGCTGGAGATGTAGAGAAGCGTTTTGAGCCGAACAACCCACTGGCTAATGATGAAGGCTATGTGTTTTACCCAGATATTGATGTAGTTGCTGAAATGGCAGACATGATGTCCGCAACACGCAGCTTCGAAACGAATGTTGAAGTATTAGCCAATGTAAAAAGTATGCAGCAAGGTCTGCTTAGATTAGGGCAGGGCAGCTAATGAGTATTGCACAATACACCCCTTTATCGTCTGACGCTCCAGTAAATACAAAAGCAAAAGACAGCAACGGTATCTCACCAAACCCTAAAGACATGAACAGCGCTTCTTCATTGGAGAATGAGTTTATTTCTTTGATGGTGGCTCAAATTCAAAACCAAGACCCACTTAATCCCCTTGATGGTACGGAATACGTTGGTCAATTGGCTCAGTTCTCGCAGGTACAAAGTACCGAGAATATGTCTAAGACAATGCAACAGAGCATGGTGTTACTGGACAACATGCAAGTGCTATCAACAGCGGGCCTTGTTGGGCAAACGGTTTACGTCAATGCGGATGAATTTCAGCTTGGTGAAGACGTACAAAACGGAAAAATCGAACTCGCTCATAGCTCAAACCAAGTCACGTTAGTTGTTAAAGATGAATTTGGTCAATCAACTAAAGTGCCACTAGGTGCTCACGGCAAAGGTGACGTCGACTTTTCAATTAATCCTGAAGAACTTGGTCTTAAACCAGGCAAATACTCAGTGGCCGTAGAAGTGCAAGAAGGGCAAGCAAGTCCAAATGTGCTGATGGCAGGCACTGTTGAGCAAGTGCGCATTCCTAATACCGGTGGCGCAGCATTAGTCAATGTCCATGGCGTTGGCAACGTTCCTTTCTATCAAATCACTCAGTTTGGTGCTTAACCAAATACGGAAATCAGAGGTCTATTTATGAGTTTTAACATCGCACTAAGTGGTCTGGACGCGACCAACACAGAGCTAAACACAATCAGTCACAACATTGCCAACGCATCAACGTATGGTTTTAAAGGTGGCCGCACAGAATTCTCCGCTGTATATAACGGCATGCAACCTGGTGGTGTGGAAGTCGCGTCAATTTCACAGAACTTCGACAAAGACGGCAGTATCACAGGAACTGGCCGTGCGATGGACCTAGCTATTAATGGCGGTGGCTTTTTTGTTACTAAAGATAATATGGGTCAAATGTTGTACACACGTTCAGGTGTGTTCTCAACGGATAAGAACAACTTTGTTACGGCTAACAGCGGTGCAAAGCTTCAAGGTTACAGTGTCGATAGCAACAACAACCTAATGACAGGTTCTGTGGGTAATATTCAGGTATCGACTTCCTCACTGAATGCTAAAGCAACAGACAGCTTAGATTTTGTTGCGAACTTCGACGCAAGCGCGTCTGTTATTGATAAAGCCGTAACGCCATTCAATCCAAAAGATCCAAGCTCATTTAACTCGTCTTACACAACAAAAGTCTACGACTCACTGGGTAACTCGCACACGGTAACTCAGTACTTTACTAAGACTGCTTCTAACTCGTGGGAAGTGAACGTTCAAGTAGATGGCGGTACGACGCCAGTAGCAACTGTGCCTGTAACGTTTGGTAAAGACGGCTCGCTTTCAGCACCAACTGCGCCGTTTAATGTTTCATTCCCTGCTGCAGGCGCGAACGCGATGAGTGTAGACATTAACCTGAAAGGCAGCACGCAATTTGGTGCAGCTTTTGGCGTAAGTACTAATAGTCCTAACGGTTACACATCAGGTGAACTTGCAGGTGTACGCGTTGAAGGTAACGGCATGGTTTACGCGACTTACACTAACGGCCAATCACAGCTACAAGGTCAGGTTGTTCTTGCTGATTTTGCAAACACACAAGGCTTAGCGAAAGTGAGTGGAACATCATGGACTCAAAGCTTTAGCTCAGGTGCTCCAATTATGGGTGTTCCGGGTTCAGGTACGATGGGTGACCTAACTCCGGGTGCATTAGAAGGTTCTAACGTTGACTTAACCAGCGAGCTTGTTGCTCTAATGACTGCACAACGCAACTACCAAGCAAACGCAAAGACAATTTCTACCAGCGACAAGCTTACTCAAGCTTTGTTTAACGCGGTGTAATGGGAGTTTTGCATGGATAGTTTGTTATTTACGGCAACGTCGGGTGCCAGCCGAGTTCTTAAAGCGCAGCACGTTCGTTCAAACAACTTATCAAATGCTGATACTGCGGGTTTTCGAGCGGATATGGAGCGTGTGCGTAGTGTAGAGATGCAAGGCCCAGGTTTTGATGGTCGCACTATGGTTGTGACCAACTCTGCCTCAACACGTTTCGACGCTGGCGATATTGTGAAAACAGGACGTCCGTTGGACGTTGCGGTTATGGGGGAGGGATATCTCTCTGTAGAAACCCCAGCGGGTAACGAAGCTTACACCCGTGCAGGCAATATTCAGGTCGATACTTTTGGCGCTCTAACAATCAATGGGTTCCCTGTCCTCGGTGACAATGGTCCTTTGGTTGTACCGGATTATCAAAAGATTGAAATCAGCGAGCGTGGTCAAGTCTCAGTGATCCCACCAGGTGGCGGCGCAGAAATTGTGGCAGGCACTTTGAAGTTGGTTAAACCGGAAATTAATCAACTGCAAAAAGAGAGCGATAGCTTGCTGCACAGCGTAGATGGCGTGCCATTCGCGGCAGATGAAACCGTGCAACTCTCTCCTGAGCACATTGAGGGCAGTAACGTATCTGCTATTGATGAATTGGTTAGTGTGATGTCGCTGACGCGCAACTTTGAAATGCAAGTTCGCATGATGAAAACGGCGGAAACTCTAGCAAAAGCTGGTAACAAATTAATGGCGGCGAGCTAAGTCTCGCCCCGCAAGGAGTAAAAAATGCATTCAGCATTATGGGTAAGTAAGACAGGCATGGCAGCGCAAGACACGAAGATGACTGCCATTTCTAACAACCTAGCAAACGTAAACACGGTTGGCTTTAAGCGTGACCGAGTTGTATTTGAAGATCTTTTCTACAGCATTCAGCGTCAACCAGGCGCACAAGTAGACCAAGTTAACGAACTACCAAGTGGTATTCAGCTAGGTAGCGGTGTTCGCGTTGTTGGCACACAAAAAGTGTTCACGCAAGGTAATACCCAAAACACAACGCAAGAGTTGGATCTTGCTGTAATGGGTCAGGGTTTCTTCCAAATAGAAAACTCGGACGGACAGATCATGTATACACGTAATGGTCAGTTCCATCGAAACTCAGAAGGCTTAATGGTGAACAGTCAGGGCCTGCCTTTAGAGCCTCAAATCCAGATCCCAGACAATGCGGTCTCTTTCTCTGTGGGTGTTGATGGCACAGTGACTACAACAACAGCAGACGATCCAACACCTCAGCAGCTTGGTCAAATTACACTTGCAAAATTCATCAATCCAGCCGGCTTAGAGGCCATGGGTGGCAACTTATTCCGTGAAACGGAAGCCAGCGGTCCAGCTGATGAGCTGATTGCAGGAGCTGATGGCGCCGGCATTATCAAGCAAGGTGCACTGGAAGGGTCAAACGTACAAGTAGTAGAAGAGATGGTCGACATGATCACCACTCAACGTGCGTATGAGATGAATGCGAAAGTGGTCTCTGCTGCAGATGACATGCTGAAGTTTGTTTCGCAATCAATGTAAGTATGAAATTGGTGATGATGAAGGAAAAAGCAATGAAATGGCTTTCTAAGAGTTGGGCAGTAGCCGCCGTGTTGCTGGTGGGATGTGCTGGCCGTCAGGAATTTATTCCGCCTGAGCCGAATGCTGAGGAATATGCACCACCAACGCTCGATTACACGCTGCCGGAAACCCAATCTGGTAGCCTTTATCGTCACCAATACACGATGACTCTGTTCCAGGATCGTCGTGCTTACCGAGTTGGCGATGTATTAACGGTTCAATTATCAGAAGAAACCTCATCGAGTAAAAATGCGGGTACTAAGTTCGGTAAAAGTTCAGCAATTAACTTTGTGGCGCCGACCATAGGCACGAAAACTATCGATGAGTTAGGGGTTAGCGTGGATGGCAAACGTAACTTCGATGGCAGTGCATCAAGTTCACAAGGCAACAAGCTTCAAGGTGCCATTACGGTAACGGTACACGAAGTATTACCTAATGGCGTATTGCGTATCAGCGGTGAAAAATGGCTTCGTCTGAATCAAGGCGACGAGTTTATTCGTCTAACCGGTATCGTCCGTGTGGATGATATTAACCGCAGTAACCAAGTTTCTTCTCAACGAATTGCTGATGCAAGAATTACCTACGCAGGTCGCGGAGCGCTAGCTGACAGCAACGCAGCCGGGTGGCTAACTCAGTTCTTCAACAGCCCATGGGTACCTTTCTAATGAAGACAATGCAATCTTTCTTTATGTCTCTCCTATTGGTGTTGACCTTGGGACTACCAGGCACTTCACGTGCTGAAGCGGAAATTCCGATCATGGACTTGGTCGATGTTCGCGGCATTCGAGAAAACCAACTGGTTGGTTATGGTTTGGTGGTTGGCTTAGCCGGCCAAGGTGACCGAAACCAAGTGAAATTTACCTCTCAATCTATTACCAACATGCTACGTCAGTTTGGGGTTCAAATTGATGACAGTATGAACCCTAAGCTACGAAATGTGGCTTCTGTGAGTGTGACAGCGTCCGTTGATCCAATGGCAGGCCCAGGACAAACGTTGGATGTGGTTGTGTCTTCAATCGGTGATGCAAAGAGCCTTCGTGGTGGTACGTTATTGCTAACGCCTTTACGTGGTATTGATGGCGAAGTGTACGCGATTGCGCAAGGCAACGTGGTTGTGGGGGGCTTATCTGCAGAGGGGCGAAGTGGCTCCAAAGTAGAAGTGAACACACCAACGGCGGGTCGCGTTCCGAATGGTGCGACTTTAGAGAGAGAAATCAAAACCGATTTCAACCAACGTGATGAAATCACCCTAAACCTGCGCAAGCCTAGCTTCACTACAGCAAAAAATATTGCGCGTGAAATTAACAACACTTTTGGACCTAACGTTGCAGTTGCGATCAATAAAGCTCGCATTGATATGCGTGCACCAAAAGATACACAGCAGCGTGTCGTCATGATGTCGATGCTTGAAGAAATGAGCGTTGTTGAAGGCCGTAAACCTGCTCGTATTGTCTTTAACTCTCGCACTGGCACCGTGGTGATCGGTAAGAGTGTCAAAGTGAGTGAAGCAGCAGTAAGTCACGGTAACTTAACCGTGCGAATTTCTGAATCACAACAAGTTAGTCAGCCTAATGCGTTTGCAAATGGCGATACGAAAGTCGTTAACCAAACGGATCTTGATGTGAATGAAGATCTCGCTCAGATGGTGATTTGGCCTCCAGGCACGGAACTTAACACCATAGTTAATGCGGTAAATAGTTTAGGTGCCACGCCTACAGACTTGATGTCTATCCTGCAAGCTTTGAGTGAAGCGGGTGCGTTGAACGCTGAATTGGTCGTGATATAAGGAGTTAAGGATGAAGCTAGACAGTACCAATGAACAAACTCAGTTAAATTCGATGCTTTATCACGACAACAGTGCATTGGCTAACATCAAGCATAGTCGTGATCAAGAAGGCGCACTTGAAGTCGTCGCAGGTCAATTTGAGGCAATGTTCCTACAAATGGTGTTACGCCAAATGCGCAGCAGTAGTGATGCTCTTGCTGATAAAGACAGCCCGTTTGCCAGTCAGCAACAAGGGGTATTCCGTGATATGTATGACGGACAGCTGGCGATGGAACTAGCAAAGAAACAGAGCTCAGGCATTGCCAATATGCTCATCCAGCAGCTGAGCCCGTCTATGCGTGAGGTTGCTTTCGATGCTGCGCGCAACATCTCATCCGCTAACGATGGTAAAGGTTCGAATTCTGAATCTATCTCACAAGTAGATTCTAAAGAGGTGGAGAAGAATTCAAGCCTATTTAATACCGCTTCTCAAGCCGTCGCCTCTGTTAAACAGGTATTCGGTGAGGCCGGTATGACTACCGCGTTTTCTCAGCCGTTGATCAGAAAAATGGAGCTGTAAATGAACCTAGTTAATATTGCCCTTTCAGGTTTAGGCGCGAACCGTGTGGCCCTAGACGTAACCGCGCAAAACGTGGCAAACGTGAATACCGTGGGTTACAGTCGTCAACAAGCGTTGATGGCGTCTGTCGATGATGGTAAAGCCAATCGCTTAAGTCCAGGTTTAGGGGTAGAAGTCACTAGCATTCGCCGCGTTACTGATCAATTTCTGATTAAGCAAACGTGGTCGACTAACAGTATGGCGGCATACGCATCTGGATACACCAGTAACATGAGTCAGCTGGAGAATACGCTTGGTGCCGATGGTTTCAGTATATCGGCTGGCTTGGACTCGCTAAACGCTGCGCTTAACGATGCGACCGTTAAGCCGGAATCCATACCTTACCGCCAGCAGATCATTAACGAATCTGAAGCTTTGGCCCGCCGTTTTAATACGCTTACCGAGTCTTTATACAATCAACATAAAGACATGAGCGACCAACGTAATGCAGCGCTTAACCACGCGAATAGCCTTATGGAAAATATCGCGAAGGTGAACAAGCAACTGGTAGAGATGCAAGGTACAGGTGGTAACCCATCACAGTTAATGGATGAACGAGATAGGTTAATCGGTGAGTTATCTCAAACCATTGAAATCAAAACAACACAGCAGCATGACGGCAGTGTTCAGGTCACACTAACCTCTGGTCAACCGCTTGTGATGGGTACGGACCATGGCAAACTGGAAGCCATTCCTGACCCGAGTGATCCTTACTTGGCGGACTTACACGTCACGTTCTCGAATCAAAGTTTTGCGATTGGTGACTCGCTTGGTGGCAAATTAGGTGCGATTAATGACTATCAAACCGAAGTGTTGAAACCAAACCAATTGGCTCTGAATGACATGGCGAAAGCTCTCGCGGATGAATACAACGCCGTGCTTGCAACTGGCAAAGACTTAAATGGCAACCCAGGTAAACCTTTGTTCAGCTATGACCCAGCAAACCCTGCAGCCAGTTTGGATATTACCAAGCTAACTCCAGATGAGCTTGCGTTCTCAAGTGATGGAACACCTGGTAACGCAGATGCGTTGCAATCATTGATCGAGTTAAGCAACAAGCCAGTGGCGGTATCAGGTTACGGCTCAGTAAGCTTGAACGATGCCTTTAGTTCAATGGTGGGTCAAACCGCAATTAAAGCACGCCAAGCTAATGCTGATTATCAAGCGAAGTTAGCCATGAACAAGCAAGCGCACGCAGCTCGCGATAATGTTAGTTCCGTAAACAGCGATGAAGAAGCGGCTAACCTAATGATGTTTGCTAATGCGCACAATGCCAACATGAAAGTGATCAGCACAGCAAATCAACTGCTCGATTCTATTCTGCAGTTATTCTAAGAGGAAAGTTTAGATGCGAATTAGTGACAATCAATTTAGTCAAATGATGTTGCACAGCTTGCAGAGCAATAGCGCGGGATTAGGCGAAGCTCTGCAACAGATGTCTACTGGCAAGCGCTTAACCAAGCTGTCTGATGATCCAATGGCTTCGATCAAGTTGCTTAACTTAGACCGAGAAACCAGTGCGATTGCTCAGTACAAAAACAACATTGAAAACGTAAAAACGACGCTATCGAGTCAAGAAACCCATTTAGATTCGATCAAAGAAAGCTTAAAAAGCATGCGAGACATCGCGCTTTGGGGTGCGAACGGCTCTCTTACTGACGAAAGTCGTGGCGGTATGATTACAGAGCTTAAGAGTTACCGTGACTCTATTGAGTCGTCTTTTAACGCGCAGGATGAAGAAGGGCACTACCTTTTCTCTGGTACTAAAACGGATACTGCGGCTGTAAGTAAAGCGAGCGGCAGCTACGTAATTGAAGGTAATAGTGACAAGCGCGTAGTAACAATTGCTAAAGGTGTCACGATGGATTCCAATATGACTGCAAAAGAAATATTGGACCTTGGGGGAGGCCATAACGTGCTTAACCAAATTGATGCGCTGATCAAAGAGTTTGAGAGCCCTACCGCCAACTTCAGAGCTGAAGTTGAGGCGAGTATCAGCGCTATCGACGATACTTTTTCAAACGTACTAGGGACCATGACTGAGATTGGTGGTCGACACAACAACTTAGATCTTGTTGGTGGCGCGCACAGTGAAAACAAGCTGTTCGTTGACAAAGTATCTGGAGACCTCTCTGCTCTGGACTATGGTGAAGCGTCGGTACGATTGAGTAATTACATGGCCGCTTTGCAAGCAACGCAAGCAAGCTATGTGAAGATCGATGGTTTGTCGCTGTTTGACCGTTTATAAGGTTAGGAAGTTCTTTTTATGGTAATGAGTACAGTAGAGGTTAGACCCCATAGCATACGCTTAGGTGGACAAGAACAAGCCTCTATCATGCCGACCCGTTCTGCAGACTCAAGTACGGCAATTAAACCGCGCCCGGCGCAAATTCAGGCTGACACTGCGTCAGCCTACTCTGTATCTGGTATTCAGCTTACGCAGGGTCAGCAGCAAGCCACGGCGGTTCAGATCGCGTCCAAATCGCTGCAGGTGATTGGCAAAGAGCTCACGCAAATTAAACGTGGTTTGACGCAAGCTATTAATCAAGGCGTACAAAATGTTCCTGGTTTGCAGGATACATTGGTTCGCTCTAAAGCCACCATCCAAAAAGTCGTTGAGCAAGCACGTTTCGATGGCCAGAAAGTCCTAAATAACGAACTGCACTTAAAACTGGATAAAGCGGATATTCGTCGCTTTTCTATTCCAGGTTTGAATGTTCATCGCTTAAGCGACAAGGCCGAGCAAATCCGTTTGGATTTTCCTCAAGGTCAAGCGGTGATGATTCATTTTGATGGACAATCAGACGGTGAGCGAACGGTCAAAATGCTGGATCGCAGCTTGATTGCGTTAGGAATGCGAGCCTCATTAGCCGATGATGGCAGCATTTTATTTGAAGCCAGAGACAACGCTTATCAACAAATGCAGCAAAAGGTGATGGTAACGGGGGAAGGGCACCGATTCCCTGCGGGACAGCCTAACGTTTTGAACTTAAAGTCTGAGCCAGATGGTATTGCGGAGCTCGGGTTTGATCTAGGCTCACGCGACGGCATCAAGCAGACGATTGCCAAAGTAAATCAGCATCTGAAACAAGTTCAAACGAGCTTGCAGGAAGCGAAAGCTTTTCATGGTGAACTGAATACTCAAATGCGTTCTATCCAACCCAAAACCGCACAGCTTTCAGTCAATGAGGTGAATGCAAAACTGGATGGATTCATGCAAAAGTCTGGCGAGTTTACTTCGACTTTTCAGGCATTGAATGCGCAAGCAAACGTGCGTCGTCATACTGTGGTCGCTTTACTGAAGTAACGAACACTCCAATGATTCCCGGCTTTACACTGTTGTCGTCCCCCAATAACGAAAACAGCGCACTGTCGGGAATCTCTCTTTGACTCGTCTAGGGCTCGAGTGCTTTTGCCACCGAACGATTCAATTTCTGGAATAGCCATCCAAGTGCTATCAAAGATGCACCTAAGCCTAAGAAGCTTATTGCTCGCCAGAACCCATCCAGAGAGCTCACATCCCATAAGAATACTTTCAGTGCGACACCGGCAAGGACCACTAGACCGACACGCTGCATCATCAGCCCCTGTTGGGTCACGCCGCGCCAAGTCAGCAATCCACCTACGAGCAAGCCAGCCACTGAATAACTGAACAACTCTGCCATGCTGGTTGGCTGATACAGCATCATCGATGTGGTTTGCCAGAATTGACGGATAGACATCCCCAACCAAATGGCTGCAAGTAAAAAGCCTAGACTAGCAATCGCAAATCGATGAACTTGCAACGTATTCCAGCGTTTAAAGGTTGCGATAAGCAGGATGCAAGCTGGTAACAGCCAGCCGATACTCAGCATGTTAAAGATGGGAAGTGCTTGTGCCGAGACGTTATCAGTCACCAACGGCGATTCTGCCGTATTAAGCAAAATAATCAATATAGCGAACGCGCACCAAAGCAAGTAACTATAGATTTCGTAGATACGGCTTAAGCGTTGCGCAAATTGGCTGCGGTAGCTGTATACCAAACCCATAACTAATGCTTGATTGGCAAAGACTGCCGCACTTGTGAAGTCGATGTGCCCCAAGTAACCATATTGCCCCGTTAACCAGTAGTTAGTTTGGGTGAACAATGCCATTAAGAATACATGTAAAAACGCCCCTTCAAACCAGTTGGTCAGTTCTCGGTCCACTTGTTTTAGTGTTGAACGAGCGTAAGACAAGATGAAGAGAGAAGGCATATAACTCACAAGAACCCAAGCCCAATGCCCAGCTTCTACCGGTTGCCATTCGGGTATGAAAGGTAGCAGCGTGAGTCGGATAACCAGTATTCCCATTGCCACTTTAATCGCCCAACTCGCAGGTCGAAACAACCCGACTTGAGCCTGTAAGGCCATTATCGCAACTTGTATTGAGATTGCTGTTGTTAACCAAGTATCGCTCAACCAAACAAAAGCAAGACCTACGATTAAAGCATGCATAACGGCAGAGCATTCTAATGCCAACGAACGTGCACGCTGACCAAGCACAACGTAGTAAGTGGCCATCAATGCGCAGAATGCAGTCCAATACCACAGGTAGCCTTGCATAAATTCGTCAATATAAAACAACGTAATTAAGCTCATCGCGGGAGCCAGTACCAGCAGAAGCAGCCCACTGAGTTGCGAACGGTCACTAAGTGATTGGCAATATGTTCGATAGCAGATCAGCGCAATACTCACCGCCAATGCGAATAGGATGCTAGCTTCTCGCTCTAACATATACAGCGCATCAAAAGCGATAGTAAGAACAATCAGCGCGGTTGCCGAGACGAGAATGGATGGCAAAAATACACGTAATGACCAGCCTGTACGAAGTGCTGGTAGCCAGATGATCGCAACAAGCAGCGTATAACAGTACGCCATTTGTAGAGTGTTCAGCTCCGGCATTCTGGTGACGGCAGAAAAGGTCAATAAAGCAGTTGCGAGAGCGGTAGCGATCGGCGAGTTTGTCCACTTGCTTTGATAGTGACGAAAGCGAGGATTGAGCATCCAACCCATTCTCGGAACCGCGAAAATGAGATACAAAGTGATGGAGAGATAAATCGCGAGCCACGAGAACAACCGTTCTGTTGGTACACTCTCAATCAACAGCAACATCCAAATGACATGTGGAATCGCGATACTTGGCGTAATCCATGCCCTACGCACTTTTTGCATCAATAAGGTCGCCGCGAACGAAATTGCGCAGATGTATCCGGCTAACAAGAAGTAGTTGGGTTCATTACCCCCAATCCACAGTGGTGCTGTGTAGCCACCAATTAAGCCAAGCACGGCCATTAACGGCCCTTGTCGCAATGATAATGCTAAACTGAAAAATGCCGCTGAAGCCAAGATGATCAACGAGATACTCGGCGTTAGCATTTGATAAACCACAAAGGCAAAAATGACGGTGCAGTAAATGCCCGTTAATCCCGTACCGGTAACAGCAGCAGGAACATACGTAAAGCCTTGGGCTCGTGCTGCCCGTTGCGGATTCTGTTGTTCTTTACGGTGAAACCACTCGCCAACAAGCACCATAAGTAATGAGATCACAAAGGCAAAGGACACTCGCATAAATGGCGAAAACTGGATGTGACTACCAATCACCTGTACGAGATAACCTCCACCGATCAGCATGGCCAATGCGCCTACCCAAACCAACCAATTTTCTTGAATGTTGCTAAGCAGGCTCTGAACTTTACTCTGAAGGAATGACTCATTTTCTTGACTAAAAACATCCAGTTGCACTTCTCTTGTCTGGGCGTACCCTTGATTCGCAGCGCTCTGGTCCAAGTCTAGGTTGGTAGCTGGATCATGTTCCCCAGAGGATGAGACATCTTTCTGTGGTGATTCTATGTGAGGTGACGTCGCTACAGATGGTGTGTCTTTTTCGATGCTGAATTGTTGGTGCGCTTGTTGGTTTGAGCCCCCATGGACACTGGCTCGTAGTGATGTGACTTCCTCACGAAGTTTGGCTAGTTCTTTTTCTAAAAGTGCAGCTCGGTTGGCGGCTTTCACTCCGATGAGGATGGCGAGACACGCCATGAACAGTGCTAGTATTACGTACAATCCATTTCTCCTTGCGTACGTCGCGTGACACACGATTCTTAACTTTGAGCACTTACGCTAAAGCTTAGTTCATGCTCTATGCCTTAGCCTCATATAGTGCTAGGTTCCGCGCTTTCTTCAGAAATCATTCTACATAATGAAACTCAATGCGTAATGATGAATTCGACAAAGTCGCACACTTGTGTGCCACTTTAAGACCTGATGAACAAAAATGAGTCGTTAAGTCATTGGGGGTCAACTATATTCATAATTCTGATGCGATCGCCAAATGACTTCAAACATGTGCGTTTCGTAGCGATGTCATCGAAGGTCAGTCGTTTGATTTGCACGTTCGGTTGTTTCTATTTGACCGTAAGGCTGAATGTATTCGGGTATAGCGCATTCACGCGAAAAAAGACAAAAACAGGTAATTATTGATGCAAGTGGGTAATGAAGCGCTGGTGCTGTCAGCGGTTGGGGTTATTGGTTTAGGTTGCCAATGGTTAGCTTGGCGATTGCGTTTGCCAGCGATTTTATTTTTGTTGTTGGCAGGGCTGATCGTTGGGCCATTTATGCAGTGGTTAAACCCTGATGAGATATTAGGTAATTTGCTCTTTCCGTTGGTCTCTTTAGCGGTGGCAGTGATTTTATTTGAAGGCAGTTTGACCTTAAATTTTAAAGAAATTCGTGGCGTGAGTGGTTCGGTATGGAGCATTGTTTCCATCGGGGCGATCATTTCGTGGGCGGCGACCAGTATTGCAACACACTATTTCCTCGGCTTTACTTGGGAGCTTGCCATGTTGTTCGGCAGCTTAACCGTAGTAACAGGGCCGACGGTCATCGTGCCACTTCTACGAACCGTAAGACCTAACAGTACGCTTGCTAACATTTTGCGATGGGAAGGGATTTTGATTGACCCGCTCGGTGCGCTTTTTGTTGTGATGGTTTACGAGTTTATCGTATCTCACAGCGCGATAAATAGCGTCGAAGTGTTTGGGACGATCATTGCTGTCGGTGTCATGCTAGGTGCGGCCTCAGGCTATGCAGTTGCGACGATCATGCGTCGCTCTTGGCTACCGGAATATTTGCAGCCATTTGCGGTTTTGATGGTGGTTCTAGGTGTATTTTCGGTCTCTAACCACATTGAGTCTGAAGCTGGGTTACTAACCGTCACCGTAATGGGTATGTGGCTCGCAAACGCTAAAGACATCAATATTCAGCAAATTCTGCACTTTAAAGAGCATTTAACCATTTTACTGATCACCGGATTGTTCATCTTCCTTGCGGCTCGAATCAGTTTGGATGATTTTGCTGCGCTAGGTAGCGGTGCGTTATTGTTATTTGTATTTATGCAGTTAGTGTCGCGTCCGTTATCGATTTTTCTTTCAACCTTCCGCAGCAACTTGCGTCTCAAAGATAAGCTGTTTTTGTCTTGGGTTGCACCGCGCGGTATTGTTGCTGCTTCGATTTCGTCTCTTTTCGCGATCAAATTGACCGAATACGGCATTGATGAAGCGATTTTACTGGTCCCTATGACCTTCATGGTGATTATAGGAACGGTCGTGTTACAAAGTGCGACGGCACGTCCTGTAGCGCTGACATTGGGCGTCGCAGAGCCAGCACCACGCGGCTTCTTGTTGATTGGTGCTAACCGAGTAGCAAGAGAAATAGGGCAGGCGTTGTCGCGTTATGACCGTCGCGTATTAATGACTGACTCAAACTGGGAGTACATCAGTCAGGTTCGTATGTTGGGACTGGATTACTATTACGGCAACCCTATTTCTAGTCACGCGGACGACAACTTGAACTTGATAGGAATAGGTCAAGTGGTTGCATTAACGCCCGATCAGCATTTCAACATTATGGCTTGCATGCAATTCGTCGACGAGTTTGGGGAAGATAAAGTTCACTGCTTACAAAAAGTGAAAACCAACAGCAATGACAGCGAGAAGCACTCCGTGGCTCAGGAGTACCATGGTAAATTGCTGATGGGCGGCAATGTAAGCTATACCCAGCTAGCCAGTATGTTAAGTCGTGGTGCAGAGGTTAAACACACGAAATTGAGCGATAACTTCACGTATCAAGATTATTTAGCGCATCACAAAGGTAGTTCAGTTGTACCGCTGTTCCATGTAGAAGAAAAAGGAAAAATTCAATTCTGTGATGATCCCGAACAGTTTGAACCAACGACGACAAGCACTGTTGTGTCGCTAATTCTGTCGGACAGCGTAAAGTAAACTACAGAGCAATGTGATCCATTTGCATCATGGGTATCGTACGCTGATTATCTCAATTTGAAGAGAAACTTGCCGGCTTGTTGAAAACGGAAAGCGAGTTTCTTTTCTTATAATGTCAGGGGCAGTCGAGATTCATTACTCGTTTCGGAAAAGTAATCCGGCAAATTCACAAAATTCGCATTGACGTTACTGATAAGGATCGCAATACTGCGCGACTGTTTTACTTTAGGGTGACATTATGGCTCCGCAAACTAACCGAAAAGATTTACACCTAGATGCTGTTTTACATCATGATATGAGCATGAAGCATAAAACGGCGGGTTTTGAGTCTGTCGAGTTTGAACACTGTGCGCTGCCAGAATGTGACTTTCACGCGATCGATTTATCGACAGAGTTTCTTGGTCATCAATTAGCGCTACCGTTTTTGATTAGCTCGATGACTGGCGGAGCAAAAGACGCAGAAACGATCAATTGTCGTTTAGCTGAAGCAGCAAGTGAATTAGGTATTGCCATGGGTGTGGGCTCGCAACGGATTAGCTTAGAAGAAAGTCAGCATTCGGGCTTGGGTAAAACCATTCGTGAGTTGGCGAAAGAAGTACCGTTGTATTCCAATCTTGGAGCCGCTCAATTGCTCGATAAAGGTAAACTCGATAATGCGCAACGTGCGGTTGAGGCGATTCAAGCCGATGCCTTGTTTGTGCACGTTAATCCAATGCAGGAAGCGTTTCAGAAAAATGGCGACCACAATTGGGTTGGTGTTTTCCAGGCAATTGAGATGCTTAAATCTCGCGTGAAGGTTCCTATCATTATCAAAGAAGTCGGTTTTGGTATTAGCGGACACGTTGCGCAGCGATTAATTGATGCTGGTGTGGATGCAATTGACGTTGCGGGCGCGGGTGGCACAAGCTGGAGTGCGGTTGAAGGGTATTGCCAAGATAATCCGAAAATGCAGCGTGCAGCCGAGCTTTTCCGCGATTGGGGTGTCCCTACAGCAACATGTTTGGCTCAAATCCGCGCACTGCATCCTACATTACCCTTGATCGCCTCGGGAGGTGTTCATAACGGACTTGAAGCGGCGAAAGCCATTCATTTGGGGGCTAATCTCATTGGGCAAGCTGGTGCGGTATTAAAAGCTGCGACGATCAGCACGCAGTCTGTCGTCGATCACTTTGAACAAATGGCATTAGAGCTGCGTTTAACGTGCTTTGGTACTGGCTCTTTTAAGGTTGGTGAGCTAACAAAAGCGCGCTGCCTATAGCTTTTAGAATGGCGCGCTTTACACAGAGTCGCTCAATAATTTTTCGATGTCTTAACACGTAGACTGATAATTTCGTTATAGTTGATACAAAAGTCACTTCAGCTAGTGACGCCTTTATTCAGACACTTGAATGGGCACGTGTTGAAGAGATTGAGTTTAATTTTACTATTGTTTGCAACTGGAACCTTAAATTTATGAAAAAACTAGTCATGCTGATGTTGGCGGCTTCTGCTTTGACCGCTTGTAGTGATGAAGTGGGCACTGAAGGCTGGTGTAACGACATGCGCGATAAGCCAAAAACAGAATGGACAGCAGACAACGCGGTAGACTTTGCAAAGCATTGTGTTCTGCAAGATGGTGTCGGCAGCGAGCAATGGTGTGAAAACCTGAAAGATAAGCCGAAAGGTGACTGGACTGCAAACGAAGCGACCAGCTTTACTAAACACTGCATTTTTTAAGCACAGCGGAAAGCGCCTTTTCTGAGGCGACATTCTGTGAGGTAAACACCAAGCGTTATTGCTTGGTGTTTTTGTATCTAAAATAGCTCTATTTTTCACGTGTCAGCGCACTTCCCTCTGAATGGAAAGTTTTACATTTTCGTTTCATTTTTGAAAACCTGTATTGCCTGTCTTTAATTTTTCGTATTGCAATGGCATGGTGTCGAGATAGCCATCTAATTCAATTAGATTCATAACAAAAAGGAATTCAAATGGAAGTACTAAAAGGCTCATGTCTGTGCGGCAAGGTAAAGTTGGAAGTGGCAGATGAATTTAAGTACATGGGAAATTGCCATTGCTCTGAATGCCGCAAGTTCACAGGTTCTGACTATTCATCTGCCGGTGGTATTGCGTTGGATAAACTGCTTATTATCCAAGGGAAAGAAGATATTCAAACTTATCAGAAAAGCGAAAATACCATGCTATGCTTTTGTCGCCACTGCGGATCGAGCCTGTATTCGAAAAAGAACAATGGGATCGTCAATATTCGCCTTGGTATCTTGGATGACACACCTTCTCACAAGCCTGATTTCCATATTTTTGTCGCATCGAAAGCGCCATGGATCGAGATATCGGATAACCTGACTCAATTTGATGCAGGGCCCAGATAGTAGAGTTGTTGTAGATAAGTATTTAGAAACAGAGCGCGTTACAATACGCTTGCGACGCGCTCTGTGCTTTTACTTTGTATATTAGAACGGAGACGACTATTTGGCGTCTTGTAGTTCTTCTAAGCCACCGGCATTGTGCAGATTCGTAAAGCCTTGTGATTGTAAGTATTGATACGCTTTGCCAGAGCGGTTACCACTGCGACAGTACAACACGATAGCTTGATCTTTATCGACGTCTTGAAAATGTTTATCAAGTTCAGATAAAGGGAAGTTGACGGCATTATCCAAATGCCCTTCAGAAAACTCTTGCGGCGTGCGCACATCGACAATCATCGCGCCCTTGTCAATCAATTGCCACCCTTGTTCAGCGCGTTCAGAAGCCGACACGTTGGGGGAGAGGAAGCTCACGCACAACGTTGCAAGAAATAGAGATACGGCCTTTTTCATTGTTTGATTATCCTTTTTAAGAGTACGTAACCACTCTAGATTTGATTGAGCATATTTTCCATCATAAAGAGATGCTAAGTAGTTGTGAATGCGATAATTCGATAGAAAATTTTATTTAATTTAATAAAAAATTTTTATCAAATTCACCTCTTGAACTCTAATTTTTCGACCTTATTATTTTCATCGAAAGCGAGCTGTCGACTCGCAAATCCATCTTGATGTTTATTTTGTCTTTTATTTTTGGTTCCAAGTAGGAGGCACTTAAAAATGAAAATTCGTCCTTTAAATGACAAGCTAATTGTTGAAAGACAAGAGGTGGAAAATAAATCTGAAGGGGGAATCGTTTTAACTTCTCAGTCGGTGAAAAAATCAAACCGCGGGAAAGTCATCGCTGTTGGTTTGGGTAAACGCCTCGAAAATGGCGAACGCGCTGCGATGGAAGTCAAAGTGGGCGACCAAATCATTTTCAATGACGGTTACGGCGTGAAAACCGAGAAAATTGACGGCGCAGAATACTTAATTCTGTCCGAATCTGATGTGTTAGCAATCGTTGAGTAATTATTTTTGTAGTAGTTTTTTGAGGAGATAACCATGGCTGCAAAAGACGTATTATTTGCTAATGACGCACGTCAAAAAATGCTGAAAGGTGTGAACTTACTGGCGGACGCAGTAAAAGTGACACTAGGCCCGAAAGGCCGCAACGTTGTGCTTGATAAATCTTACGGCGCGCCAACCATCACCAAAGATGGCGTGTCTGTAGCGAAAGAAATCGAACTGAAAGATAAGTTCGAAAACATGGGCGCACAAATGGTGAAACAAGTGGCGTCCAAAGCGAATGATGAAGCGGGGGACGGTACAACGACGGCTACCGTACTGGCGCAATCTTTCATCAATGAAGGTCTTAAAGCGGTAGCCTCTGGCATGAACCCAATGGACCTAAAACGTGGTATCGACAAAGCCACTGAAGCGGCGGTTGAGAAACTACGTGAAATGTCTAAGCCATGCAGTGACAAAGAATCCATCACCCAAGTGGGTAGCATTTCTGCAAACAGCGATCGCGCGATCGGTGAAATCATTGCAGAAGCGATGGAAAAAGTGGGTCGCAATGGCGTGATTACGGTTGAAGAAGGCCAAGGTCTAAACAACGAATTGTCTGTGGTTGAAGGTATGCAATTCGACCGCGGTTACTTGTCGCCATACTTCATCACTAACCAAGAAAATGGCAGCGTAGAGCTAGACAACCCTTACATCCTATTGGTGGACAAAAAAGTCAGTAGCATCCGCGAGCTATTGCCTGTATTAGAAGAAGTGGCGAAATCTTCTCGCTCGCTATTGATCATTGCTGAAGACATCGAAGGTGAAGCGCTAGCGACATTGGTTGTGAACAACATGCGCGGCATCGTGCGTGCGACTGCGGTGAAAGCGCCTGGCTTTGGTGACAACCGTAAAGCGATGATGGAAGACATTGCGGTACTAACTGCTGGTACGGTCATCTCTGAAGAAATCGGCCTAGAGCTCGAAAAAGCAACGTTAGAGCAACTAGGTAGTGCGAAGAAAGTGACCATTACCAAAGACACAACAACCATTGTGGGTGGCGCAGCAGAAGCAAGCGCGATTGCTGATCGTGTGGCTTCGATTGAAAAACAAATCGAAACAACCACTTCTCAATACGACAAAGATAAGCTTCAACAACGTGTTGCGAAGCTATCTGGCGGCGTAGCGGTGATCAAGATCGGCGCTGCAACCGAAGTTGAGATGAAAGAGAAGAAAGATCGCGTGGACGATGCGCTACACGCTACTCGCGCAGCGGTTGAAGAAGGTATTGTTGCTGGTGGTGGTGTTGCCCTAACTAAGATCGCGAAAGAATTGGCGGATCTAAAAGGCGACAATGATGACCAAAACGTGGGTATCCGAGTTGCGCTACGTGCAATGGAAGAGCCTCTTCGTCAAATCGCAACTAACGCAGGTGACGAAGCTTCTGTTGTGGCGAACGCTGTCAAAGCTGGTGATTCCGATTACGGTTACAACGCTGCAACAGGTGAATACGGCAACATGATCGAAATGGGCATCTTGGACCCTGCGAAAGTAACACGTTCAGCGCTTCAATTCGCAGCGTCTGTTGCTGGCTTGATGATCACCACTGAAGCGATGATCACCAACCACGTTGAAGACAAAGAACTTGATATCTAACGTCATCAACCGTTAGTGATTAAGTAAGCGTTAAAATAACAATAACATTGCAAAACCTAAGCGGGCTCGCTTGAGCCCGCTAATCAGTCATTTGAGGTAAGTGTTATGACCCGTTTACCTGCGTTTTCTTTCTCAATATCTGAGCCGGGCGGTAATGAAGCTTCGTCAACGTGGCCGACTGCTATTCACTTCCCCCTCGTTCCAGCTGGGCCAGAGTTTTCGATCGAAAATGCTCTGCCTAAACGTCCGACAGTGACGATATTCACTATCGATCTGTCTCAGTTATTTAAAGGGGACGCTCGGGTCATCCATTAACTGTATCGAAACAGCCAGCGCACGTTGGCTGTTTTTTTCTAATTTAAAGTATTGAAAATGTAGATTTTTAATTGATTACTGCCACTTGTTCAATGATCAATTTGAATTGGGATAATCGGACCGCAAGCGTACTACACCTTTAAGCCCAGCATCGCGCCGAAAATGATCAATCCCGCCCCACATGCTTGATTGAGTCGATGCTTAATCTTCAACAAGAAAGCTTGTAGCTGGGATGACGTGAATAAAACAGCAACGATAGAAAACCAAATACCATGCAGCGCAATCATATAAATCCCGTAAAAAAAGGCGATGTGTTGCTGACTAGAGTCGGGAGAAATCACTTGGCTAAAAATACTCAGAAAAAACAGCATCGTCTTGGGATTGAGTAAATTACACAGAAATCCCTGCATGAAAAATCGCCACATTGAATACTCGCTCTGTTGAATGGTTTCTGAGTTTGACGCAGGCTGCGAGGAGAATATTCCTTTAATCCCAAGGTAGACAAGATAAGCGGCCCCAAGATAGCGCACGAGATTAAACAACCATTCATTTTGTGAAATTAAGTAACTGATCCCCAGCATGGAGTAAGCGATGTGGATGCTTATCGCCATGCTGATACCAATCGCACTGTACACGCCTGCTTTTCGTCCTTGATTTAAGCTATTTCTTAATACCAAAACAAAGTCTGCGCCAGGGCTAATAACAATAAGCACACCTAATAACGCAAGAGTTACAAATTCCATATCGGTTTCCTGTTTGAATGATGAAGTCTGGGATGTAGCGGAATTGTAGGCGTCTTTATTACTGACTATAATCGAAAAATATTCCCATATTGGTGAGAAAAACTCACAGATGCGTCACCTGAAATCTTTTTATGTCTTCCACGTTGCGGCGAGTTCTTCAAGCTACACTGAAGCGGCTGACAAACTAAACATTACCCACGGAGCCGTGAGTAAGCAGATCAAGCAACTTGAGCAATATCTGTCTCAACCTTTGTTCTTCAAAGAGGGCAGGAAAGTCGTGTTGACGGCAGAAGGCGAATTACTCAAGACATACACAGAAACGGCATTCCAAACGCTAGAAACAGGCGTGAATACGCTTATTCAAGAGAAGCATCAGCATCTTGAAGTGTCTTGTGAACCGACATTAACCATGCGCTGGTTGATGCCAAGGTTGGCCGCGTTTAATGATGAACACCGTGCTGATGTTCGTTTGTCGACGGCTGGTGGCCCGGTAACATTAGGATCAACTGGGCTTTCGATGGCGATTCGTCGAGACGATTTTGCGCAGCATCACGATTACGACAAAACCATTCTTGTGGAAGAGTGGGTGGGGCCGGTATTTTCTCCTGAGTATTGGCAATCCATTAAAGACAATTTGAAAGCAGCTCGATTGTTGAATAGCCAAACCAGACCGAATGCTTGGGCGGATTGGCAGCAATCAACACGTTGTGAAACTTTCAACGGCAACACTCAGCAATCATTCGCGCATTTTTATTTTTGCATACAAGCCGCGGTGGATGGCTTAGGCGTCGCAATGGGATCGTATCCTTTTGTCATGGACGATATTAAGCGTGGTAATTTGGTCGCACCATTTGGGTTTTCTCCATCAAGTTGCAATTACGTTTTATTGAGTCAAGATAAAAAGCGTACAGAACTCGAACATAAATTTATCACGTGGTTACAAACGCAAATGGCAGAGTGTGTGCCACTGTCATCACAGCAGATTAAGCAAGGCGAATAGAAGGCGTAGAGCGAGATTACGTCAGTCAGTTTTATGGAAAAAGCTTAGGAAATTGGAAATGGAAAACCTCAATATTGTTGAAATCAAATCATTTGTTCCGGCGAAAGATTACGCGCTATCAAAACGCTTTTATGAGGCGATTGGCTTTGAAATGGCGTCGGACTTCGGTGATGTAGCATACTTCTCTCAAGGTAGCTGCGCGTTTCTTTTACAGAATTTTTATGAGCCAGAACACGGCAATAACTTCATGATGCACTTGCTCGTAGAAGACGCAGAAAGCTGGCATCAGCACTTATCCAAAGTGGGTCATGAAGAATTTGGTTCGCGTTTGACAGAGCTAGTCGAGCAACCTTGGGGCATGCGCGAATGTTGTTTGTTTGACCCTAGTGGCGTTTTATGGCGAATTGGCCAGAACATGAATACTGACTAACGCCAGTCTTATTTTCACCACATCTACGCGCAGATATTGAGATCTCGATATCTGCGCGTTTTCTTTTTTTACTTAGCCTTGCCAACGTTTGTAGCGCACTCACGCCTTTTTCGAGGTGGTGTGCGATGGGCTAACGCCAAAAAACTCCTCAAGCAGCATGGCTTTGAGTTCCGCTCTGACTTCTGCGCCACCGATTAACGCCAAAAGTGCGAGTCCTCCTGGAATAAGGATGACCATTAATATCGGTCTTAAAATATACGAAAAGCAGAAGATGGTCGGGAAGAAAATCAATCCTTGGCCTAGTTTGTTTAATACGTACATGAGCGATTCCTTTTGTTTTTATATAAAATGAGCATGCTCAATTTTATAAATGAGCACGCTCAATTTGTCAATCTCAACCACGCAAGGTATGATCCTTTCAGGTTCATTAAGCAGACACATCAATGACGAAGCGACAACAAACCAGAGATAAAATTCTAAAAGCCGCATGGGCATCTTTTGCTCAAAATGGCTATGACATGACGACCACAAGGCAGATAGCGAGAGAAGCAGGAGTAGCCGATGGCACAGTGTTTAGCCATTTCCCGACTAAACTGTCGATTTTGCGCGAAGGGATGCTGGCGCAACTGCAACAGATCAGCCAAGAAACGCTAGTCAGTGTGGAAGGTAAAACCGATATCGACATTGGTTTGGCGCTGACGGAGAAATACTATCGCTACTATTTTGCGAACGTTGAGCTGAGCCGAGCTTTGTTGAAAGAGGTGATTTGGGATTTGGATTATTATCAGTCGTTTAACCAAGCTTTGTTTCAATCTGTAAACGGAAGCTCCGTCCTTGAGGGAAAAATACCGCTGATTTTTGACTGCTATTTTATGACGTTAATCTCGCACTTGAGCCGTGCAGAACCGGATGTTGAAGCGGCACTTGAAGAGCTTCATGCTAAGTTTCAGCAAATCATTGCGACTGCATAACATGGCCCCAACGCAGGAGCTGAAAGAATATACTGCCTGTCATTTTATTTGCTGGGCTCCCATTTTCTCGTTTCAGTTGGCGTCTCACCAAATAGCCGCTTGTAGCTTTGACTGAACTGCCCGAGATGGAAAAAACCAAAGTCAAAAGCGATTTCTGCAATTGTTCGATTATCTTCAGGGCTTTGTAGCACTCTACGTACTTGATTCAGGCGCATTCGATGTATGAACTGCTTTGGGGAAGTATTACAGCAATGTTCAAAGGTGTACTGTAGTGTGCGACGACTGACGTGTACTGCGTCACACAGTTCACTGACGGTTATCGGCGTACGGTAGTCTAGATCCTGTAGCTGTTGTTTTATACGGTGCATCACGTGTTGACGATGAGAGATTGATATCGGATGGCTCGTGTGCAGTGAACTGAGTGAGAACAACTCCAGCACAATATCTTTTAAGATTGCTTGATGTGTGGTTTCAGACCATCTTGGCTCGGCGGAACCAAGTAACATGCCTAAGCAGTATTTAAGTTGTTGAATGTGTTTTTCCGTCAACCCCGTTAAGTGCAATGTGTTGTTTTGGATGCTCCCAAGCTCAAGTTGATTTTCTATGATGTGAACGAAGTTTTTGTCGAGCACTATTCCATAGATAGAAAACTGCTCCGGTGTCATTAACTCAAAATCAGCGCCACCTTGCCTAAGCAAAAGTTGGCTTGAATTAAACTGACTGTGATTTAGGTGTAGCGGCTTATTTTCCGTACTCAAACCCAACCAAATACCTCCCTGTTCAATCCTGCATTGCTGTCTTAGCGAGCGGTTACTGTCTTCACGAAATACATGGAAATTGGGAAATCGTCGTTCTCGAATTTGACCTAAAAATCGACCATCGCTGAGTTGGTCATATTCCTGTTGCCAGTTTATCAGACTCGCAGCTTGTTGGTTTGCATCCTTAGTGTGATGGATGCACAGCATTGGTGCAGTTTGGGGCATTTGGTTACTCATCCTTGTGATGCTCATTCCTTTTTTGTGAGTCATGTTGGAGCAGTATTTACATAACTCATTGTTTATTATTGGTTTATAAATGTTGCCAGTTTTTGATAACGCTACGGAACACATTTGGCAATACTTTCTTAAAGCTTATTGATAGTTCAGCAAAAAGCGAACCAAATAGTGAAGAGGAAGAGCAATGACGGCAACTTATCGTCGGCAACAAGGAAGTAAAGTCTATACCTTTAAGTCATTAGCTGACTTGATGGCGAAAGCGACACCGGAGCGCTCAGGCGATGCGTTAGCCGGGGTTTGTGCTCAGTCAGCGGCAGAACGTGTAGTCGCACAAATGGCGCTGTCTGAGTTACCACTTAAAACGTTTCTTAACGAGGCGGTTATTCCATACGAAAGCGACGATATCACTCGCCTAATTATCGATACGCATGACCTTGCAGCCTTTAAGCCGATTGAGCACTTGACGGTCGGAGATTTTCGAAATTGGCTGCTGAGTGAAGAAGCCGATGGTGAAACGTTGGCTAAAATTCGTCAAGGTTTAACACCAGAAATGGTGGCCGCAGTCAGTAAGATTATGCGCAACCAGGATTTGATTCTCGTTGCTAAAAAATGCCAAGTTGTCACGGCTTTTCGGAATACGATTGGTTTGCCGAGTCGCCTGTCTACTCGCTTACAGCCGAATCATCCCACTGATTCTCTCAACGGTATCGCAGCGACCATTTTTGATGGTCTGATGTACGGAAATGGCGATGCGGTTATCGGTATCAATCCGGCAACAGATAATGTACCTCAAGCTATTAAGTTAATGAACTTAATGGATGAGGTGATTCAACACTATCAAATACCGACTCAGTCTTGTGTGTTAACTCATGTCACGAACACGATCGAAGCCATTGAAATGGGTGCACCAGTCGATCTCGTTTTTCAGTCGATAGGCGGCACGCAAGGGACGAATGATACCTTCGGAATCGACTTGTCGATTTTGAAAGAGGCCCATGAAGCCGCGTTGTCTTTGAATCGAGGTAGCGTAGGAAACAATGTGATGTATTTTGAAACCGGACAAGGTACAGCGCTGTCTGCGAATGCATTTCATGGGGTCGATCAGCAGACTTGTGAAGCCCGCGCTTATGCTGTCGCGAAACAGTTCGATCCTTTGTTGGTTAATACTGTCGTTGGGTTTATTGGCCCTGAGTATCTGTTTGATGGCAAACAGATCATTCGTGCTGGGCTTGAAGATCATTTCTGTGGAAAGTTGCTTGGTTTACCTATGGGTTGCGATATCTGTTACACCAATCATGCCTATGCCGATCAGAATGACATGGATAACTTGCTGACACTATTAGGTGTGGCCGAGTGCTCGTTCATCATGGGTATTCCAGGGTCTGATGACATCATGCTCAACTATCAAACTACCTCATTTCACGATGCCCTTTACGCAAGAAAAGTACTCGGTTTGAAGCCAGCACCAGAGTTTGAAAAATGGTTAATGGAGATGCAGATTTTCGAGAGCGTGCAAGACGTTCGGTTAAGTGAGCAAATCTCTCGCTCGTTTTCGGGAGCAATTAACCAACTGAATAAGGGGTATTCTCATGGGTAAAGTAATCACCATTGCTCAGTCCCCACAAGATGAGTCTGGAGTTGTCACACACAACCCTTGGGGCAAGTTACGCGACTTCACCTCTGCTCGGATCGCTCTGGGTCGCAGCGGAAACAGTGTACCAACCAACGAGTTACTCTCATTTCAGCTGGATCATGCCCAAGCTATGGATGCAGTGCATTGCAGTTTGAATGTTGACTCTCTCGTTGCTGGTTTATCGGACTCTTACTCGATTCTTGAAAATACCTTAGAACCTCCAGTGGTAGTGAGCAGTCAAGTGAGTGACCGGCTTATGTACCTGCAAAGGCCCGATCTAGGAAGGCTGCTTGATGAATCTTCTTGGCAAACGCTCAACTTGATAGCAAATGAGCATAACACTGACATTGATCTTGCGATTGTTATTGCTGATGGACTTTCTTCCGTCGCAATTCAAAATCATGCCGTGCCTGTTGTTACTCGATTGATTTCTCTTTTAAGCGCTGATGATGAACATCAATGGAAATTCGCACCTATCACAGTCGTAAAGCAAGGAAGAGTAGCGGTAGGGGATGATGTTGGTGAATGTTTTAACGCCAAGGCCGTGCTGGTTTTAATTGGAGAGAGACCCGGTCTAACTTCTCCGGATAGCATGGGTATGTATCTCACTTGGGGGGCTAAACGAGGCTCTAAAGATTCCCAAAGAAACTGCATTTCCAATGTGCGCCCTCAGGGGCTCAACTATGACGATGCCTGTGAACGCGCATTTTACTTGCTCAAGGAGGCTCGAAAATTACAACTGTCAGGAGTGAATCTGAAAGATCGCTCCGATATCAATGAGCCAAGTGGCGCAAGCGTTGAAGATAAACACAGCGACAACTTTTTAATTTCATCAAAGTAGAAGGATTTACTATGTCTAAACATCAGGAGTACTTGGCCAAAAGGCAGCTAAAAAGAGGCACCGCAGGTTGGATTTTACTTGCTGGCTTAGGTGTCTCGTATGTTATATCTGGTGACTTCGCCGGTTGGAACTTTGGCATCGCTCAAGCAGGATGGGGAGGCTTTCTTATTGCTGCTATCGCGATGGCAGTAATGTATTTCACGCTAGTATTGTCTTTAGCTGAAATGTCTGCGGCTATTCCTGCTGCGGGTGGTGGTTACAGCTTCGCAAGACAGGCGATGGGGCCGACAGGTGGCTTTTTCACTGGCTTATCAGTTTTGATTGAATATGCGCTCGCGCCTGCTGCGATAGTGATTTTTATTGGCTCAGCAGTGAATGAATTGGTTGGTATCGATGGCCCTGTTGTTTACGCACTTTTCTACGCCGTCTTTATCGCTATTCATATGGCAGGGGTTGGCGAAGCTCTCAAAGTAATGATGGTCATCAGCGGTTTGGCTGTGCTAGCTATTCTCATTACTGCTGCTGTGCTTATTGGTCACTTTGACGTTAATAACTTATTCGATATTGCTCCGGCGACGGCTCAGGCAACAGAAATCTTGCCGTTTGGGTGGTATGGCGTATGGGCTGCGTTGCCATTTGCAATGTGGTTGTTTCTTGCGGTTGAAGGTGTGCCTTTAGCGGCAGAGGAGGCAAAAAATCCGGCAAAAGATGTTCCCAAAGGCATCATTGGTGCGATGCTGTTTTTATTGCTAACCGCAACTCTCGTAGTCGTCCTTTTGGCTGGTGCGGTTGGCTCAAAGGTCATAGGCGATAGCGCGGTGCCATTAGTTGACGCCCTAAAGCTTACGGGCAATTCAACGGTAGCAATGGCCGTGAACTTACTTGGATTGGCTGGCCTTATCGCTTCTTTCTTTTCAATCATTTATGGTTACAGTCGCTTGGTGTTTGCGCTTTCCCGCGCGGGTTATTTACCGCAAACTTTGTCATTAACCAGTGACAAAAAAGTGCCTTCTCGTGCGCTTTTGGTTCCGGGCGTTTTTGGGTTCTTGGTTTCACTTACGGGTGAGGGGGACTTAATCTTGGCGATGGCTGTTGTCGGTGCGACTGTATCGTACGCATTAATGTCCTTGAGCCATATTTTATTGCGAATTAAACAGCCGGAATTAACTCGTCCATATAAAACGCCTGGTGGGATAATTACTTCGAGTATTTCTCTGGTGCTTTCTTTGGTCGCAATGACAGGTGTTTATGCTTTTGATCCCTCAGCCTTTTTTATGACAATGGGATTGTTTCTTATCGGTGGTGTTTATTATGGGTTATACAGCCGCAACAAATTGGTGGCAGCAACCGCCGAGGAAGAGTTTGCCATGCTGTCTGTAGCAGAGCTAGAGCTTGAATCAGATGTCGTACGATAGTCACTTTGATTCTTGTTATTCAGCATATTAAGGGAGCCATAGGCTCCCTTTGTCATTTCTATCAAAAGTGCATAGCGCACAAATGCATCACTTTAACTTTATAAGCGGTTAATCATGTGAAAGTCTAGTCTGGATAACGATGGCGAAGATCCATCACAGGTAAAGGTTAAGTTTTCAAGGAAAGAGCATGATAAACAAGGTATTTAATACACTTTTGGGAACAGAGTTACCGATTATTCAAGCGCCAATGGCTGGTGTGCAAGACAGCCAAATGACCATAGCCATCAGTAATGTTGGCGGGCTTGGCTCGTTACCTTGTGGAATGCTGAACAAAGACGCCATCGTAAAAGAACTTCAATTTATCAAGCAGGCAACTAACCGACCGTTTAACCTCAATTTCTTTTGCCATGAAATGCCGGAATATGACGCCAACAAGCACGAAAAGTGGCAAAAAACGCTGCAACCGTATTTTTCCGAGGTTGATGCAACCGTTCAGGCTCAGCCAAACGCTCCGACAAGGATGCCTTTCAATCATGATATTGCTGACGCGATTGAACCATTTGCACCGCCAGTGATCAGTTTCCACTTTGGTTTGCCAGATGATGATCTGTTAGCTCGAATTAGAGGGTGGGGAGGGAAGATCCTTTCGTCAGCGACTACGGTGGACGAGGCACTTTGGCTAGAAGCAAAAGGCGTTGACGGCATTATCGCCCAAGGCTTGGAGGCTGGTGGACACCGAGGTATGTTTTTATCGGATGATTTAACTACTCAATTAAGTTTGATGGCGTTATTACCACAAATCGCCAAACGGGTGAATTTGCCCGTTATTGCTGCAGGCGGAATCGCTGATAGAAGTGGGGTGGAAGCCGCGTTGAGATTAGGAGCGAGTGCCGTTCAAGTTGGCAGCGCCTATTTGTTGTGTGATGAGGCGAAAACATCGTCTTTACATCGATATGCCATTGCCAGTGAACGCGCGCAACATACCGCTGTGACCAATGTTTTCTCGGGCCGACCAGCGAGAGGCATTGTGAATCGCGCGATGTCGGAGCTAGGCTACATCAGTGAGTTTGCGCCGAAATTCCCATACGCCTCCATTGAAATGGCTCAACTAAGAGCGCTTATGGAAAAGCAAAACCGAGATGAATTCACACCGTTGTGGTGCGGACAAAACTCGTCGGGTTGTAAGGAAATATCGGCGGCAGAAATGACATTGTCATTAGTGGAAGGCATCGATTTAAACTGATATGCATCTTGCCTTTTAAAGCGATGCTGACTGAATGGTTACGAGTTATCCCTGTATTTATGTAGTAAATCTAATGGGATGTGGCAGTAATCATTCGGAAAGTTTGTGAGTCTGTCTTGGTGCTCATCATCACTTGGCACATAATTTGTGAGTGGCAGTACTTCTACGGCGATCTTGTCGGCGTCCGGTCGTGCTGCGATAAACGCTTTCGCGATGGTGAGATGCTGTTCGTTTTGGCTATAAACACCAGTACGGTACTTCTCACCTACGTCTTCACCTTGCTTGTTAACGCTGTAAGGGTCGATTATCTCAAACAAATACCCCATTAAAGTTTCAACCGAAACTTGCTCAGCATCGAACTGGGTTTTCACGCACTCTGCGTAGCCATCGTATTCGGATTGAGTGTTATCCGTTGTGCCATTTGCTCGCCCGGCTTCTGTGTTGATTACGCCCGGAAGGTGGCGCATAAATTCTTGCACGCCCCAAAGGCAGCCGCCTGCGAAGTAAATTTCTTCCATTACTTTGATCCTAGTCTCTATCGTTGTTGGGATGTAGGGAGTTAACCCCTCTTCTTCCATCCCATTTTCGTTGCCCTATTATCTGTTGATGGGAGCGATATTCGCAAGGTACAGCTTGGCTAATCAGACCACGCGTTTTTTCCTTTTTACTTTCAAGTTCTTTTCATATGAAACATCAGGTGAGTATACTGTAAGCTCATCAATAAGGAGCGAACCTGTGAACCCAAGACAAAATGAAATCCTGCAATTAGTGAACGACCGTAAACGCGTTCAAGTCACAGAGCTTTCTGACATCATTGGCGTGTCGGGTGTGACCATCAGACAGGATTTGAACTTTCTGGAGCAACAGGGCTACCTAAAGCGCGTTCACGGCGCAGCTACCGCGTTGCAAAGTGATGACATTGATGCCCGTCTAGAAGTACGTTTCGATATTAAACAATCGCTCGCAAACCAAGCTGCGGATTTGGTCGCACCGAATGAGACAGTGCTGATTGAAGGAGGCAGTGCCAATGCGTTGTTGGCTCGGACATTGGCTGAGCGCGGCGATGTGACCATTATTACGCCATCGGCGTATATCGCCCATCTCATCCGTAACACTTCTGCCAACATTATCTTGCTTGGTGGCGTATATCAGCACCAAGGCGAGAGCTTGGTCGGACCGCTGACTAAGTTGTGTATTGAGAACATTCATTTCAGCACGGCCTTCTTGGGTATTGACGGCTTCCATCAAGACACTGGCTTTACTAGCCGCGACATGATGCGTGCTGAGATCGCAGAAACCATCATTGCGAAAAAAAGGCGCAATATTGTTCTAACGGATTCTAGTAAATTTGGGCAAATTTATCCCTCATCAATTGGTAAGACTGACGAAATATCAGTGCTGCTGACTGACAAAGCCGCTCCGAAAAGCGACCTTGAACAAATCAAAAAGCGAGGTGTGGAAGTTATATTAGGCTGATTAAGCCACGCTTCGTTTTCGCTTCGCGAGCATTGCTGTTGGGGAGAAACCGGTGACTAGCATAGTGCCGCTAAGCACTAGAATTGTTCCTATGATGGTGTTAGAGCCGACGGGCTCATCTAGCACCAAGTAGCCCCATAAGATACCAAAAACAGGAACAAGAAAAGTGACAGTCAGTGCTGACGCTGGGCCGATATCAGAAACTAAGCGGAAATAGAGCAAATAAGCGAACCCTGTGCATACAACGCCGAGCGTGACAACAGAGCTCCATTCGAAATGACTTGGTTCTGCACGCATTGGTAAGAATGGTAGCAGCGGCAGTACCCAAATAACCGCCGCCCACATGCTGCCGTGAGCATTGTCAAAAGCAGGTACTTGTGGCGCATTTTTAGTGTAGTTGGTAGCAATGCCATAGCTGAAAGAAGCCATCAAACTGGCGGCAATAGGGAGCATGGCTTCTTCACCTATGGTTGAAGTATCTAAGCCGACCAAGACTGCAACGCCTCCAATGCCTATTAGCATACCGAGAACAGATTTCGCTGTGAGTGGGCTGCGGTACCAAACAAAGCCAACTAGTGCTCCCCATATTGGGGCGGTTGAGTTCAATATTGCTAAAGTTGATGCATTCAGTGTCTGGGCTGCGTACGCAAAGAGTAAAAATGGAACTGCGCTATTGAATAAGCCAATAATAAAGAAGTGTTTAGTATGCGCAGTTAACGTGAGTTTCTTTTTCAAATATACGGCGATCAATAACAAAGCGACGGCGGCAAATGTAACTCGAAATTCGATTAAGTAAGCCGGCCCGAATGTGTTGGCGGCGACTCGCATAAACAGAAACGAGCCACCCCAAATAGTAGCGAGGCAGAGTAAGCGAAAAAAACTGACGGCAGTCATTTGACATCCTTGGTCGAGGTCTAGCGCCTCATCGATTAATTGTTGCGCTAACAGTGAATTAAACCAAGGATGAGGTCAACCAGAAATGTAATGCCAGTTCCGGATCTGGCTAGCTTGGGCTCACGTTGATGGTGTGTTGTTGATTTATGATGACTTAATGGCTCTCTGACCATACTGCGAATTCATTTCCACTCGGTTCAGTGAAGTGGAATCGACAGCCGCCGGGGAATTCGAAAATAGGGCGGATAATTTTTCCACCATGCTGCTCTACTTTTGTCTGAGTGGCCTGAATGTCTGAGCTATAAAATACTAAAAGTGCGCCACCATTTGCGGTTTGGTTTATAAACTCAGATTTGAAGAATCCGCCATCCAACCCTTGTCCTGAAAATGCAGAATATTCTGGACCATAATCGGTAAAGCTCCAGTCAAAAGCACGCTCAAAAAATTGTTTGGTCGCACTGACATTAGTGGAACCAAATTCAACGTAATTCAATTTTTCATGTTGATGCATGGTGAAATCCTTCTCGGTTACTATCGTTTCTAGGCGAACTTTTCTACGATGATGTCGTCCGCTTTTTCGACAAATAATGCGCCATTATCTCTGAGCTCTGTCAGCACATTCTCTACATTATCAGGCAGCACCGCACGAGTTGAAGCAAGATTAACTACCACATTGTAGCCAAGTTCCAGCGCTTGCATGACGGATTTTTTCACGCAAAAGTCTAAGGCAAGGCCACCGATAACTAAGGTATCAATCCCGTTGAACTTTAGAAATTCATGCGCGCCTGTCGTTTTGGTGTCGGCAATATCATGGAAAAAAATACCGTAAGGGTGTGCGTCAGGATCCATACCTTTATTAACTTGAAAATCATAGTCCAACACGGGTGGTAAGCCATCTAGCAGCTCAGAACCTGTTGTGCCAAGCACACAGTGACGGTTCCACTTTATATCCACATTCGGTAAACCAACGGGCTCAAGCATATTGGCTGGCGATTCTGCATCCCATTTTGCTTTCGGTGGGTGCAAGTCACGACTGACCAGTTTTAATCGGCCTTTAGCATGATTGTTCAAAAGCTCCGGTACGATTTCCAACGCACCTGCAACGGGCAGTTCATTTGGACATAACTCACTAAAGCCTTTCTCTGGATCAACGTCGATCACTGCTGTAGTTTGATAGTTTACTCGAACAGTCATGGCAGACTCCTTGTCTGTCTGATTGTCTGCGTTTATCCACGCAAACAGTTTTGAAAAAAGGTTACTTCGTCGCTAGTCAGCGTATATACCATTGCGGGTTTTCCACCTTTGCCTTTGTTGGTAGAAGCGACTTTATTAGTGGGTTTTAGTACGCCTGAATCTATCAAGCGGCGCTTAATCGTCATTCGGCTGATATCAATACCAAACTCTTGATAAGCAGAAATGATGTCCGCAACCAAAAACTCTTTGTCTAATGCAAACAAAAGAACCGATGTGTATTCAATGGATGCACGAAGCTTTTGCCACGCTTTTTCAATGGTTTTTTGATGATCAAATGCGAGGGTTTCTTCTCCATTGAGAATAGCCTGTAGCGAAAACCATTTAAGTTGGCATTCCGGTACACCTGCATTATTTATTTGCTCTACATTGTTACGATCAACTAAGGCGTAGTGCGTAATGTTTAAGCTCCAGTCTTCTGGATCGCGCTTTGGATCACCGTCGATAAATGCTTCGCTAAAATGGCGAGGGTAGGTATGGATTTTCTCACGGCAAATTCGGCGACGCGCCGCTTCAAAGTTTTCATCGGCCGGGCGTCCGCCTTCACTGGTTAAGTCTTTATCAAAGACAAATCCGCCCGGTAGTGCCCAGACTCCATGGTATGGCCGATTTGGATTTGAACGTTTAATCAACAACACTTCCAATCCCTTATCGGCACAGCCAGATAGCCTGAATGGAATAATGTCGACAGATACGATCATGGTTGGGTCCTAATATTGATTTGTAAGTAATCTAGCGCATAACAAGTGGTCAATCAATGGGTAAGTAACGAGTTGTTAGAAACGTTTTCGGTAGTGTTCTTAATACGGTTTGAGCATAAATTTACGGATGACTCTGACTTATTCACAATACTTGCTCGAATTCTAGACAAAAAAACCTTATAAAAATGAGTGGTTAGTAACAAAAGTTGACAAACTATAGATGGGTGTTTATTGTTTACGCAAATTAGTTAGTAACAAAAAGTTATATACCCAGGAAGGGCATGTAGAAGGGCACCTAATGACCACCAAACTATTTTCTTCCCGCATCATTCAAAGCGCTTTGGATTTCGATGTCTACAAAGTCAATATGATGAGTGCTGTAACAGCGCTTTACCCTGATGCGATGGTGTCATATAAGTTTATCGTGCGCAGTGAGGAAGACCTCTCTGAGCTTTTGCCCGAGGTAAAAGCCGAAGTCCTTAAACTGCAAGATATTCAATTTACGCAAGAAGAAATTGAATATATTAAGCGTGTCGCGCCTTACCTGAATCCTGACTTTGTTGATGCACTGCGCCATTTCCGTTTCAACCCACAAAGTGATGTCTCTTTCCATAATAAAGCCATGGCTGATGGCTCAAGCCAGTTAAGAATTACCATTAACGGCTTGTGGCGAGATACCATCTTGTACGAAACGATCATCATGAGCATCGTGTCTGAAGTTCGTAGCCGTCAGCGTTGGTCAGATATCCCTGTTGCGCAATTTACCACTGTTTTAGAAGAGAAAATTCGGCACCTAAAGTCGGAACTAAAACGTCGTAACATCACTAACTTTAAATTTTCTGACATGTCGACGCGTCGACGTTTTTCCTTCCAAGCTCAGCGCACTATGCTGGAATATTTGTGCCAGGAAGTGCCGGAATGTTTGACAGGAACAAGCAACTATCACTTAGCAAAAGAGCTAAACTTGACGCCTATCGGCACCGTTGCTCATGAATGGTTTATGGGACACCAAGCTCTGGTGAATGTGCGAGATTCGCAAAAAGTGGCGTTGCAACGTTGGCAAAAAATGTTTAATGGTGCACTAGGTATTGCGTTAACCGATACGATTGGTATCGATGCTTTCCTTAAAGACTTTGATGAAGAACTAAGTAACGCGTACTTCGGTGTACGTCACGATAGTGGTTGCCCTTATAGCTGGGGTGAAAAAATGATTGCACACTACCAGTCGCTGAATATAGACCCATTAACAAAAACACTGGTGTTTACCGACGGACTTAACTTCGAACAAGCGTTAGATATTTGCGAGTATTTCCAAGGACGTATTCAGGTGAGTTTTGGTATCGGTACTTTTCTTGCCAATGATATGGGTGATTATGTCAATAAAGATGGTGAAGCCTACCAGCCACTTTCTATCGTGATAAAAATGGTCACGTGCAATGGTTCACCGGTCGCCAAAATCAGTGACGAACCTGAGAAAGCCATGTGTGAAGATATCTTCTTTTTGATGAATCTCAAGCGCCGCTTTGAACAACCTCTTGATTTAAATGAGTGTCGTAAAATGATTGATCGTTTAGAAACTGAAGGTCAAAATTATCTCATCGACGCGTAGGCGTTATCCTCTCTCCATGATAAGCACCCTCTATCGTTACGACAAATTTATATAGGTAAACGTGGAGGGTGATTTCGTTATAGTAATATACAGAAGTAACCAGATACAGCGCAGGAAAGCACTCAAAAGTTGATGTGTTATCTGCCTTTGATTGGTGTAAATCGATACGTTACAGCATCGTGGACGGTGTATCTCATCCGACACTAAACTCAGTCTAATCACGTAGTTTATTCCCACGTACCATGAGCTCACTCGGGTATAGACGTCTATCTGCTTTTATGACTTTGGGCTTCACGTAGTTGCTTGAATCAGGAGTCAAAATGAACCTAGTAGTACATTTGCAAAAGAAAGCGATCCGAAAATATGGCTATGAGATGGCCACTCGCCAAGCATGGAAGTGTGGTATCAAGGCAAATCTTGTAAAGCGCGTGATTGGCCTTTTTAAAGGACAAATTGTTTGTGTGGTTGAAGGTTGCCGAGCAGAGTTTTCTTCTCCTCTTAATAACCCCCTTCACGAAGATGGCAAGCAGGGGCGATATGTGTTTGTTGGCGGTGTATGCTGGGAACCAAATAACATTATAGCGCCTGGTTTCCCTGATTTTATGTTTATGCACGTGCGTAATCTAAGCCACCGTCATAAGTATTTAACGGATGACGAACTATTTTTGAGCTTGGCTTAAAAATAAATCTCATAGACTAGTCCAGTCCAATCATAATCAGTAGTGATACAGTTTTAGCTCTGTTGACATTCTGCTGAGTGTTTCTTGACGTATCTCTTATAAAACAGTGTTTCTTTACTTGTTAATAACAGAGGGTTTGTTTTCGTCTGATGTGATTTCCCTTTTGCGATTTACCATAACGCTCATCAAAGCAAACCATACTGGGATGTAAATCATGAATATGAAATCTATCGCAATTGCAACGGCAGTTGTTGCTGTACTAGCAGGCTGTAAAGACAAAACGCCACCAGCTCCAACTCAAGCAAACATTACTTTGGTTGAAGCGGTGACTGAAACGGTGAAAAAGCCGCACCAAGTATGTAAAGATGTGGTAGTAACCGAGCAAGTTGCCCCTGCGGATGACAATAAAATTATTGGTACGGTTGGTGGCGCAGCAGCTGGAGCTGCGCTGGGCAACCAAATCGGTGGTGGCTCAGGTAAAGTGATTGCAACTGCAGCTGGTACGATTGCTGGTGCACTGACAGGTCGTAAGATCCAGGAAAATGTGCAAAAAGGTGATGTAGTAACAACGACGAAAAAACAGTGTCATACAGAATATACGACATCTGATAAAGTAGTGGGTTACGACGTCACTTACGAAGTTTCAGGTGCACCAACGACGGTTCGTTTGGCGAGCAAGCCAGCGACAAAAACGTTCCCAATTCAAGATGGTAACGTTGTTCTACCACAATAGTTAGCGACTTAACCGAAGCGATTAACAAGCCCTTTTATCTTTGAGATGAAAGGGTTTTTTCACATAAGCGGCGTTTTCATCTGTTTTCCCATTGGAATGTGCGGCCAGAAATACCCGTTAATTTCCGCGTTCGATACAATCACTTTTCTTAAAGTACGAACGGAAAAAACATGGAAGATTTTTACCTGACCGAGCACGGTCTGGCTGGTTATTTCGAAGCGCAATGGTTCGACAAGTTCATTGAGGATCAACAGATTGAGATGATAACCAGTCGCTCAAAACAAGTCCCACTTTCTTTTTTGTCATCACCTCACTGCTCCCAAGTTGCTGATTTTATTGCGCAGGCGGTAATCGAAAGCAGCGTTCAGCCGTATTCCCTACTTGAGGTTGGGGCGGCGCTGGGAAGAAATTATTATGAGTTAGTGCAACGCTTACCTAACCTTAGAGAAGCGACGCTTGTGGAGCCTTCAAATAGGTTAATGGATGGCTTGAAGCAACTATTAATAGAAGAACAACGCGTCGAGCTTACTTACCTTCACGATGTGAACACCTTAAACACTTTAGAGGTAGAGAATAGAGATATCGTACAGAAATGTGCTCATGTTGATTTGACGCTAATTAACCAGCCTTTTGAGCTTGATACTCTCCAATCTCGCTTTGATTTAGTCGTATGTTTAAATGTGATTGATCAATGTGAGTCGCCACTTAGCGTGATCAATGCTCTAAAAAAAACCACCAAGGTGGGTGGGCTGATCGTTGTCTCTTGCACTTATCAGTGGAACGCGAAACACATCAAAAATAAAGAAGAGGCGGTTGATGATATCAAAGAATACTTTGCTGAAGGCTGGCGTCTAGTGTCGGAAGCCGATCATGAATATCGCATCCGGTTTAATGATCGCTTTGCAAGGCAGTTTTTATCTCACGTAGTCGCTTACGTAAAAACCGATTAGAGCCACATAAAAAAACCGAGCACTTACGGCTCGGTTTTTTAGTCTTTGGGTTAGAGCACAACTTTAAGTAACGTGCGCTTCTTGTTGCTCTTGCAACTTTTTCTTGCGACGCTCTCGTTTAGAAAGCCAAACCAGAGGCACAACAATCATAATGGTTCCTATTGCCATAAATATATCAGGCACTTCTCCAAACCAAATCAATCCCACAAACACGGCACCAATTAAGCCACTGTATTCAGCGCTGGCAATTTTGTTGCTATCGATCGAGCGGTAAGCGATGACACATGTTGCTGCATAAATCATGATGAACAAACTTGAGCCAGCAGCAACAGGGAAAGCACTCCAGTCCCAAGGTTCTGCTTCGATCAGAACAAGCAAGAAGGCTACTGGAATACCTGCCAAGTTTGTCATCAATAACGTTTGCATCACAGACTGATTTTTTGGCAGTTTTCGAATGAGCAAGTTATTGATTGCTAAAGTAATTGCAACAACTAAAGCTGAAATGGCTGCCCAATCGATTTGGTCTGGACGAATGATGACCAATACACCGGCAAAGCCCATTATCGCTGCGGCGACCGATTGCTTAGACAACTGTTCTCCAAAAAAGATTGCTGCAAGCGGCAACATGATTAATGGCGCGGCGTAAAAGATCGCGTTCGCAGTTGCGAGCGGTAAAGATGAGATCGCCAAAACCATGAATATTGCACCAAGTAACCATACGTGAGCGCGAACAGCATGCCACTTAAACCCTTCAAGAAAAGGCGCATTTTTTGTTAGCAAGTAGACTGGCAGCAGGAAAAGCACCGCTGAAATTTGTCGGAAAAAGACAAATTGAAAAATAGGCACTTCATTTCCGACACTTTTAATTAAAGAGTCCGAAAGCACCGCAATGAGATTTCCAACAATTAATAGCAGCATCGCTGCTCCGACCGATGTAACTTTCACTTTTTCCTCTCCTCTTTCTTTGCCAAAGAGTAGGTGATGTCATAGGATGAAGTGAAGTGATATTTATTAGTTTAAGTATGAGATTTTTAGATAATGAAATTGCCACCACTTAGAGCGGTTCACTGTTTTGAATCTGTTGCCAGAAACTCTAGCTTTTCGCTTGCTGCTGAAGAACTCAATGTGACGCAAAGTGCCGTTAGCCACCAGATACGATTATTAGAAGATTACTTGGGTGAATCATTGTTTATCCGCCAAGGCAGAAAGCTTTCTTTGTCCGATACGGGCACCCGCTATTTAGAGGATATTAGCCCAGCAATTAGCTCAATTGCGATGGCCAGCCAAAAGGTGCGAGAAGGGGACAAAGGCAGCATACGGTTGGCGATTTATAGCTCGCTTGCCGTAAAGTGGCTTATTCCGCGTTTGTCTGATTTTAAGCGCTTACATCCAGAAATCGATCTGACACTCAATATGGTCGTTGGTGATCCTGAACAGACAGACAGCGTTGGCGATTGTTTTATCACGGTAGAAAAGCCAAAGCGAAACTACATGTCGGTAAAGTTATACGCGGAGACGCTGTATCCGGTCTGCAGCCATAAAATCTGGAAAGAGTTACAAGATCAACCAATTCCAGAAGCGCTTTGGCGATACCCTATTTTGTCGACAGACTCAATTTATCGTGAGAGAGGAAAAGACTGGGCTGAGTGGTGCAGAGCGGGCGGTTACACCTTGCCGAAAGATGTCGATGTTCAACATTTTAGTCATATGTTGTTGGCAATAGAGGCGGCGCGTTATGACCAAGGCATCGCATTTGCGAATGATTTTATGCTTAATGAAAGAGATAAAGCGCACGATTTGGTGTATATCCCTTCGCATGGATTGGAAACCGGCGACAGCTTTTATTTTATTCATAAAAAGAGTCGAGCCAAGCAAGCGGAAATCATCAAGCTCACTAACTGGTTGAAGCAGCAATGCTTGTGAAATGACTAAATTGTCAAAATTAAGAAAGAAAGTGGCAAAGTTGTGTCTAAATATTTCATGTTTTATTGAGTTTTTATTCATTAACATCCACTTGGTTTTGAAACCAAGTGAAATGGATAGCATGGCATGCTTAAGGATGGGCAAAACACAACCTCAATAATTAACAGGCAGTGAAATACAATGTTTAAAAAAACATGGCTAATGACAGCCCTTCTAGCAACATGTTCTGTTGCAAACGCAGCTCCTTACGTTGGTGCATCTGTAGGTCAAGCATCGTTTGGTGATGTTAATGGCTCTATCAATGGTGGTGGTACTAACGCTAGCACTAAACTTAAACTTGAAGATGACTCAAGCCTTTCAGGCAAAGTATTCGGTGGTTACAAATTCAACGAATACATTTCTCTAGAAGCAGCCATTGGTGGCTACGATGCTTTAGACGGCAAAGTTGTTACTGTTGGTGATATGAAGTATCTATCGATTCAGCCAAAAGCGACTCTACCGATTGGCGATCGTTTCAACCTTTTTGCTAAAGCTGGTCTTTCTTACTTCAATGCTGAATTCAAAATTAGCAACTCTGTGATTGACGGTAGCGCAGGCCATACCACCATTTCTGACAGCACTGTAACAGGCATGTACGGTTTAGGCGCAGAGTTCGCTATTACTGAAAACTTTGCTCTACAAGTTGAATGGGAATACATGATGCCTGAGCTAGACATTGCGAAATTTGGCAATGAAAAAGTAACGGTTGATGCAGACATCAATGTATTCTCTGTAGGTATGAGCTACCGTTTCTAAGAATACTTATTCAAGTTACCTCTTGGCTTAGTAAACGTTTTTGACTTCTGTTGGTCGAGCTGAGTCCAAGCTTTGAATTTGTTTAGATATAGCACAGGAAGTTTAGTTGCTAAGCGTCCTGTGCTATTTTTTTGCTTTGGAATAACTCTTAGGAATCTTTGTGAACGATGTCAATCTTAGGTATCTGGATCTACTGTTAAAGCACTTTGAACCTCACCAGTATCACCTTGTTACGCTTTCTGAGCTAGAAGCGGTGATTTGCACGTCGAGGCGCAATGTTTCTATTGTGATGAAAAAGCTTGCCACTTACGATTGGGTCGATTGGCAACCTGCGATTGGCCGAAGTAACGCTAGCCGTCTCAGTATTAATATTTCCCTCCAACAAGCGATGACCGAGTTTTTGGTTGAGGAGCTTGGCAGAGGAAGAATGAACTCAATAACGAAACTTATTGATTGGTTCGGTCAAACCGCGGTTAGAGCACTAACTATCGCTTCTGAAAAAGTGAATCGATTGAATGAATCAAATAACGCTATTTTGATTTCTTCTTACCCTTGGGTATCCAAAATCGACCCTGCGAATACTTACCGTCACACTGAATTACACGTCGCGAAAAGCGTTTATGACGTATTGCTGACCCAAAATTCCAATGGTGGTATAGAGCCATCGTTAGCACACGAATGGAAAATGGAAGGCAAGGTAATGACGTTATGGTTGCGGCCGGGCATATATCGCCATGATGGTGAACCCCTTAACATACAGGATGTGGTTTGGAGTATAGAAAGACTCAGGGAGATAAAAGGACCAGTTCACGAGCTCTGGCAATGCATTGATAGCGTGGTTGCAGAAACATCTAACTGCTTAAAAATCATATTGAAGCATCCGAACAAGTTGTTTCCATACATGCTAGCAACTCCTCATGCGTCTATTCTGTGTCGAGATGTCGTCTCTTTCGGTTCTAGTTATTCCTACCACATCGGGACTGGGCCATTTAAAATTAGCGGCTGGAACCAGGAGAGTATGACTCTTGAAGCGCACAAAGAGTATTTTTCAGCACGCGCATTGTTAGATCAAATAACGCTGTCTCATGGTGATGTTAAAACCTTAAATATGTTGAGCTTTAACCAAAGCTCCGATCACGTTGAAGTGGAAAAAATTAGCGCATTTTCATATCTGACCTACCGCGAACGCGTGGAATCCCAACTCACAAAAGAGACTTGGTATCAACTTGCTGATTACATCCATGTGCAAAAGCGAATTTATGATGCGCCAAGTGCCGTTGACAGCATTCAGTTAGAGACTCATGAGCAAGATTTATCAATAACAGATGGTGGTGTGATACCTAAACTGAAAGGTAAAGTGGTATTAGCTGAACCTGTCTGGACGATACCGAGTCTAATTCGCCATTCCGAATGGTTGCACAGTGTGATTCGTGCAACGGGATTGGAGTTGGAGATCGTCGTTATTGATGACATTAGTTTTCCTGAGGTAGTGTCTCACCAAGCAGATTTGCTCTTCATTGAGGAAGTCATGGAAGCACCATTTGAATATGGCATCTTCGAATGGCTGTCGATAGCAACTGGACTGCGTTTTAGTTTTGATCAAAGCCAGATGTTAAGCCACAGAGAAAAGGTTCGCAGGGCGATGGCAGATGATGACTCGCTTCAGTCTTTATTAAACCTAGAGAAAGCGTTGCGCGATCAGTACCTATATTTGCCTTTGTTTGTTGGCTACGAAGAAGTGACAAAAACACAGCAAGTGCGAGGTGTGCAGGTGAAGAATACAGGCTATAGCGATTTACATAGGTTATGGATTGCTCATTCACACTAGAGTCTGTGTTCAAGATTATGCAAATGTCCAACGCATAAAGCCATCGAAATGATGGCTTTATAAGGGCGTATCGGATTAGAAGTTGTACGACACACTTGCGCCAACAACCCATTGGTTTGCACTATCAACGATAGATGAGTCGCTGATACCGCTGCCTAGGCGCGTGTATTGTGTCATTTGACTTACTTGCCAGTTGTCGTTGATTGGCATAACAAGTTTGTAGCCCACACCATAGCTTACCGTTGAATCACCTTTGTATGCTTTGCGGTTTGCGTTTGCTTCGCGTTGTTTTACACCAAAGTAGTAATCTACGTAGTCTTCACTTTGATAAGTTAGGTTAGCAAAAGGAACAAAATCAACACTACCGAATTTCATGATGTGGAAGTAAGTCGCGCCCGCTAAGTAACCTTTGTAAGCACCACTGATATCGTGCTGAAGGTACGTAGAAATGACGTTGTTTTGATCCAGTGTAAAGTCTGCGTTTAAACCTAGATCGACGGCGAAGCGGCGTTTATCTGTGCCTTTCAGGCTTTTCGCTGTATCACCGTCGCGCATTACACCGCTACCTACAAGGTAGGCACTCATGTTGATTAACTCATTGGTGTTACCGAAGAAGCGGTAGTTAATGCCACTTAGGTCGGCATTAAAGTCGTCACCATGGTAACCACCGTTGAGAATTGGTGCTGTATTATGCTTTTGATCTTTGAAAAGATCGCTGCCTTGAGCCACACCAGCTTCTACGTTCCAACCGCCTTCGTTGTTGTAGATGTTACCGTTACGAATGTAAGTATCGCCAGCGAAAGCTGAGCCAGCAGCTGTCAGAGTAAGTAGTGCAATTAATGTTTTTTTCATCATTTTTCCGAGTTGTTCTGTTTTGTTTTGAACACTGTACAAAATGACGTTGTAAGCATCTATCGGCAAAGCGTATGGAAATGTAATGAACAATCAGGGTAAGAAGCAGAATGTTGCTTCAGAATAGAAAGGTTGCTGGAATAGCTTTCGTTAAAACAGCGAAAAAATCCGAGCTGGGGTGGCTCGGATTTGGGGTATTTATCAGGTATTGATACTAACTTCTTACTGTTTCGTTAAGTTGTATAGTGGTGCTAGGTCACCCGTTACTTTTTCGCCATTCATGTCTAGCTTCATAAGTACGTTTTCACCAACAAAGTACTGGTTTGGTGCATCTTCATTTGTCAACGTTACGATGCTGCCATTTGCGTCCCAAGTGAATTGACCTTCAGATTTTGATTGACCGTCTTCTTTGTCTTGGTAGCTTTCTTCAAGTACGTAAGTGCCATCTTGATTTAGTGTGATGGTCATATCGATACCAGCACAATCCGCGCAAGGTAGTGTTCCTTTGTAGGTGCCGTTCCAGTCCAGAGCACTTTGTGCGTTGTGTTCAGAGTCTACAAATGTCTCTTCAGTAATTACCTGTTCTTCTTCTACTGGTAACGTGTCAATTGTCTCAGTCGTAACGTCTGCACTGGTGGTGACTTCAGTTTCCGTTGCCTGAGGTACTTCAACTGCGCTTGTTTCGGCAGGTTTCTCATCTTGACAGCCTGCAAGAATGATTACCGCGCCTGTTAGTGCCAACATTGTCTTTTTCATTTTATCCCTCTTTAAATCAAGATTTTGTATGAGAGTAATAGTAGACATTTATCGGGGATTTGCGTCATCAAAAAGCAATAGAATGATCTAACTATGTCAATAAAACCGGATATGAGCATGAAATTGTCAGGAAAATCAGAACAATGTAAATGTTGATTTGGGTATCAAGCTTGAGCCCACAGATAAATATCTAAAAAGGGGAGTGGGAGCGAGTTAATTGATAACAGCCCACATTATTGTGAGTTGTATTATCAACATCATCTAAGAAACGTTATTGAAGCTTGAGCGTGAAGTGCCTCGTTTTGTGCTTCGTTGATCAGAAAACAGCTCCGCAATAACCTGACGATTTAATTCGCCTTTCAAATGGCCGTGCTCATCGATGACGGGCAGTGAATGTTCACACGACATGACTTCAGTCAGCACTTGCTCAATGGCTAAATGTGGAGAGATGATAGGCACCTCTTCATAGATATCATCACGCCAATCTGATAGGTGAGTTAACTTCGCTGCGTTTAGCAATCCTTGCTGTGTTATCACGCCTTGATAGCCTGCATTGGTCTCATGGTAGGCATAATCACGTTTAACACGTTTCATTTCACTCAGCGCATCTTCAATGGTTTCAGCGCGAACACAGTACGAAGGTGGCTGCATCAGCGTTTCGACCGTCAGTGCTCGCGCTCTATTGACGTCTTTTACAAAGGCTTCAACGTACTCATCGGCAGGATGCAGTAAGATTTCGTCTGGTGAACCTTGTTGGACCAGTTCACCGTCTTTAAGAATCGCGATGCGATCGCCAAGTCGAAGCGCTTCATCTAAATCATGAGTAATGAAAATAATGGTTTTGTGCAGTTTCTGTTGCAGCTCTACCAACTGATCTTGCATTTCGCTTCGAATCAGAGGGTCCAATGCTGAGAAAGCCTCGTCCATCAACAGTATTTCGGCGTCGGTAGCCAGTGCCCGTGCAAGGCCCACACGCTGTTGCTGTCCACCCGATAGTTGAGCAGGATACTGGTGCTCATAACCCGTCAGTCCAACGGTTTCTAACCATTCATTTGCTTTTTCTAAGCGCGCCTCTTTACTCATTCCCTGAACTTCCAAACCATATGCGATGTTGTCGATAACAGTGCGATGAGGCAGCAAGCCAAAGCGTTGGAACACCATAGACATCTTGTGACGGCGAAACTGTTCAAGTTCTTTGTTAGAAAGTTGCATGACATCCACCCCTTCTACCAAGATCTGCCCCATGGTTGGATCAATTAATCTATTGAAGTGGCGAATCATGGTGGATTTTCCAGAACCGGATAATCCCATAATGACAAAAATTTCACCCTTTTGAATTTGCAGGTTGATGTCTTTTAGTCCGACCGTGTGGCCCGTTTCCGCTAAAACCTGCTCTTTACTATGTCCCAACTTAACGCGCTCAATCACGCTATTGGGTCTGGTACCGAAGATTTTATAAAGACCGCTGATTTCGATAAGTGGACTAGTCATTTTTTAAATCTCCTAAATGAGCTTGAGTGCGTTTCGCATACGCTTGTGAAGCACGATCAAAAAGGATTGCTAGGGCGACAATGGCTAAACCATTGAGAAGACCAAGAGTGAAATATTGATTGGTAATAGACTTTAGAACAGGCTGACCTAAACCTTTTACCCCAATCATTGATGCGATGACCACCATTGACAGTGCCATCATGATCGTTTGGTTAATTCCCGCCATGATGGTTGGCATTGCAAGCGGAAGCTGAACCCCAAAAAGCCGTTGCCGAGTGCTGGCACCAAATGCGGTTGCGGCTTCCAATACTTCTTTATCAACTAGACGAATGCCCAAATTGGTTAAACGAATAACCGGTGGAATCGCGTAGATCACTACTGCGATAAGGCCAGGAATTTTCCCGATGCCCAATAACATCACAACTGGAATGAGATACACAAATGCCGGCATGGTTTGCATGACGTCGAGTAATGGTGTTACCACCGACTGAATGCGATTAGAGCGCGCCATAGCGATGCCTATAGGGATACCAAGTGCGATGGCAAGCATAGTACATACAGTGATGATACTGAGCGTACGCATAGTGTCTTCCCACATTCCAAAATAGCCAATCAGAATCAGCGAACCAAAACATGCAGCGGCCAGTTTCCAAGAGCGGCTGGCGGCATAAACGAGAGTGGTGCAGACACCTAAAATAATGAACCAAGGTGTAGAAATCAGAAGTTTTTCAAACCAGACAAGAAACGCAAGGAGTGGATCAAACAGAGACTCAATGAGTTCACCATACTCGCGAGAGAAATCTCTGTAGGCGCCGTCGAGTGTTTTGCGAATCGCCCTGAGATCAGAGGCATCCATTTCCGGGAATTCGCTGAGCCAATTTGAGTCAGACATATGTACTTCCTTTTTCTGATATACCTAAGCGCTCTCAAGAAACTTAATTTGGCAAGAAGAGTAGGGCACCTAGGCCAAGTAATGTTCGTTCGACAGGTTCTGTATCGAAAGTATTACCCTTTAAGCTCAGGCCAATGTCGTCAAACTTCTCTTTTTCGTTTCTTAGGTATACATCCTTTTAAATAAAACAATCATTAGTGTTCAAACTAATGATTTGCTTGGATTATAGTTTTTCTTCTTCAATAAAATGAACACATTAGCGTGTATTTGTATGAAAAATCTGCGCAAACTAACGTTTTTATTATCCGGTTAATTAGAATTGATCTTTTTGTTCGTTTGTCATCAAAATCCCTAAATTATTAGATGTCTAATTAATGCTGATGTATTACGTATTTGTCGTGTTGATTTTTGCAAACTTAGTTTATTGGCATATGCTAAAAATGTTATTGGCATATGCCAGTTTAAGGCGTAATTTGACTCTGTGTTTTTGAGGGACAATGATGGCAAGACCAAAGATAGAAAGACGAATATGCGGACGTGCGGCTCACCATTGCTTTAAGCCCAATGGCATTCCATTTAATCAGTTGGAGCAAGTCGCCATATTACCAGAAGAGTTAGAAGCGCTACGTTTAGCCGACTTAGAGGGGCTTAGCCAGCAGCAAGCTGCGGAGCAGATGGGCGTTTCTAGACAAACTTTTGGTAACACAGTAAAAAGTGCAAGATTGAAAGTCGCAAAAAGTTTAGTTGAAGGTCATGCATTAGTTTTTCCGAATGAGGAGTCAAACTTATGATTTATGCTATTCCTAATGATGGTGAGCGGGTGGCAAACCACTTTGTAAAAGCACCATACATTGCTATTTATTCTGATACTGACGGTATGCTAAAAAACTTAGCGAACATAGCTTCTATGCCACAAGCGGGTTGTAATGCGAAGTCTCAGTTGATTCAGTCTCTACAAGGGTACAATGTGGATGCTGTTCTTGTGCGAAATATCGGTGAACGTGTATTGGCAAAGCTACTTAGCAGTGGCACGCCAGTATTTAGGCTGTCTACTCGTAGTTCCTTGGAAGATGTGCTTGCGGTTCCAAGAGAGCCTTTGATTGAGCCCTCTCAAGGACGCCCATCAAACAATCATAAGAAAAGTGTTCACAAACAAAAAGGCGGCTGCGGCTCCTGTGGTTGTGGTGGCCAAAAATCAAAACCCTCCTTGTTGGCAAGACCTAAGGCGCTACTCAAAGCAACATCTAGCCCTGCTATACTTAAGCTAGAGTCGATGGCTAATAAGGCAGGTTAATATGGTTTGGTTATTTACCTTTCTTGGTTTTCTCGCAATCATTTTGTTGATGTCACTTGGCGTCATTTTTCACAACAAGCGCATTCAAGGAAGTTGCGGCGGTTTAAACAACGTCGGTGTTGATAAAGTATGCAACTGCGAAACCTCATGCGCAGAACCTGAAAGGCGTTTATATCAAATCTCAGAGCCTAACTCATCACCTGAGCGCTAAGGCTTTTGGCCCATTGCGGCAAGGTTTGCCGAAACCAGTCCAAATACTTGCTGGTCTGCGGATTCTCTCTGGAGACCAGTATGTTGACTACCTCGACAACGATCCACGCTTTTGCTAGTCCGATATCGCGCGCCAATTCTGTTGTTTCACCTTTCTCTGCGCACTTTATATATTTGTCTGCTACGTTCAAGTAATCATCAAATGTGCCCATGCCCTCGATGAGCGGCGCTAAATCTATCGCGACATGCCCTGTAGAAAAGCGCTCCCAGTCGAACAGCACCAGCTCGCCATTTTGGCGCTGTCCCCAGTTTCCTGCATTGGTGTCTCCGGAGATCAAGTTCTGCCCATCGAAAAGGTGCGCCGATCGTTGTTGTAGCTGGTGGAAGAACTGTTCTGTCTCTGAGCCCAGTTTAAGTGTTGCGAGTGCTTGTTGAGTCGCTTGTGGTGTCCACTGGTGGCGGTGATAAACACCATCTGATGTTGGTGGAAGTCGGTGCAGTTTGACGAGTTGTTCAATGACTCGATCATCTTCAAGTAAGAATGCTTGCTCGACTGCGTGGGGAACGTATTCAACGTACAGAACGTTTTTCTGGTCGTCGAGTTGAATCAAGCGCGGTACGTGTATTCCAAGCGCGTTAAACTGCTCGGCATAGCGTTGATAAAACGCCACTTCTATTTGAGTAGGGTTACGTTTTTCTATTACTTGGACGCCATCTTTTTCGATGAGAAAAACTTTGGCACTGCCCATTTGGTTGAGTTCTTGTTGCGACACCGGACTTCCTGTCTTCATGTAGAGAAATCTCACCTTAATCGCTGTACTCACGTTTGCCAATAGCCACGACAAAGTGCCTCAAAAATATTAAATGCAACTGTTTAAATATGATTTTGCTGTGAGTGTCTAAATTTTACACAGTCTCGCCTGTACTCCGATAAATTCGTTCTACGCTTACTATTCGTCTTAATAAAGGAGAACCAAAATGGCTGTAATGAAGCAGGATATTCCAAATCGTGTAACGGTTTACCATGACAATATCGATCAAGAACAAGAGCTGAAAAATGCGATGCTGCCAGAGAAACCGCGCTACTTTAACGGTGCTCCGACTTACAAAGCGAACAGCATCGAAGAGTTTGAAAGCAAAATCAGTCAGATAGGTTTGTCTCTCGATAAATAATTTTTCTTTTACCTAAAAGCGCCCTCAAAATGAGGGCGCTTTTTTGTTTATGTGATTGATTTGAATCTTAGGGAATTAACCTTGTTGTGCACTGCCTTGGCAGACCTGTTTTTGCACTGCTGGTGGCGCGGGCTCGTAATGGCTTAAAGTCATACTAAAACTGCCTTCACCACCCGTGATGGAGCGCAATCGACGAGCGTAATCTTGCAGCTCATTTACTGGTGACTTGGCTCTGAGTAAAGTGAAGCTGCTGTCTATTGGCTCGGAGCCTTCGATTAAGCCTCGGTTTCCAGATAAATCACCAGAAACATCGCCAACATTCGCGGTTGGGATGTGCAGTTCCATCTGGACAATGGGTTCTAGCACAATAGGATCTGCGTTGTTAATCGCATCTAAAAAGGCTTTCTTACCTGCGATGACAAACGCTATTTCTTTCGAATCGACGGAGTGATATTTACCGTCATAAACGGTGACTTCCACATCCTTAATTGGGTTGCCAGAAATCGCGCCTTCCTCTAACGCTTGCAAAATACCTTTTTCAACAGCAGGAATGAGCGCGGTTGGAATGGCGCCACCCACCACTTTGTTGATGAACTTAAATCCGGCACCACGTTCGAGTGGACGAACCTTCAATTGCACTTCACCAAATTGGCCTGCACCGCCACTTTGTTTTTTGTGTCGATAATGCCCTTCGGCAGGTTTGGTGATGGTTTCAAAGTATTCGACGCTTGGTTGGCAGGTTTCGACGTCCAGTTTGTACACGTTCGCCATCTTTTCTAATGCGACTTTGAGGTGAAACTCCCCTTGGCCGCTGATGATGGTTTCGTTGGTGCGAGCGCGATGTTCGATGCGCAGCGAAGGATCTTCACTGGCAATTTTATTCAGCACATCTCCTAATTTTTGCTCATCTCCACGCTTAAGAGGCTTCAAGCACAAAGAATACATGGAGTCAGGAAGGTCCAACGTTTTGAGTTGAACACCATCTTCTTCGTGAGAGTCATGAACGATTGAATCGAATTCGAGATCATCCACTTTGGCTAAAACGCAGAAGTCGCCTGCAAGCGCGCGAGGGATCTCGGTTCTATCTTTGCCCTGCAGTTGATATAAGTGCCCAACTTTAAATGCCTTGTTGCTTTCGCCAATATAAAGCTGGCTGCCCGCATTGATTTCACCCTGATACACACGTAAGTAGGCAAGTTTTCCCATATATGGGTCGACGCTGACTTTGTACACGTGTGCGACGGTGTGCTCTAAGGTTTCGCAATTTACTTTGATTTTTTTGCCGTTCTTTTCCAGTAGAGGAGGGTTACCCTCGTTTGGCATGGGCATGATCTCCGCCAAGGTGCGCAGCAGCAACTCGACGCCCGCGCCGGTTTGTGCTGAGACAAAACAGACCGGAATCACATGTCCAGTTCTCAGTGCTTCTTCAAACGGATCATGCAGTTGCTCTGCGGTGAGTTCAGAGCCTTGTTCCAGATACAGTTCCATCAGTTCTTCATCGACTTCGATGACTTGGTCAATTAAGGTCTCATGAGCTTCATCTACTGTTGCAAGTAAGGTTTCTCGTCCCAATTCTGGTTCGAAATAGCAGTCAACTACAGATTCCCCGTCAGTCGAAGGTAAGTTGATCGGCAAGCAGTGGTCACCAAAATGCTCAACGATGTTCTCCATCAATCTCTCTAACTGATTACCGTGGTTATCGAGCTTATTGATGATGATCATCTGACATTTTTGCTGCTCTTTTGCAAAGGTGAATAAGCGATCGGAAGTTTGGTTAAGCGGTGTTTGAGGGTCGATGACAAGGGCGGATGTTTCAACGGCAGGAAAAACGCTGATAGTACGGCCAAGTAACTCGTTTTGTCCCGGAGTGTCGATGATATTGAGCCGGTGTTTATTCCAGCGCAGTGCGACTGGCGTTGCTTCAATACTGTGTTGATATTGGATGGATTGAGGGTCGAAGTCGGTAACAGTATCGCCTTTTTCTACGCTGCCTAAATGGTGGGTGGCATCGCAGGTGAAGAGCAGTTTTTCTATCAGTGTGGTTTTACCGGTCCCGGTTTGACCGACAAAAGCGATATTGCGTATTTTATTGATAGGCATAAAGCCTCCTTGCAAGATGGCGTGAAAAACCTACGAATTGCTAGGAAGTGGGTTGTTATAGAAACCCACGCACTGCATTGGAGTAGGGCGGGATTACCGCCTATTCGTTTTCCACGTCATTTTCCGGATGACTCGATGCATAAGACCACCTTCTTGGACTACTGGAATCTTAGCATGCCTCAATAACCATATAATCTATGTGATTTATTTCATGATGGGGCTGATTGTTTTTTAATCGAGATCATAAACTCAGAGGTTCTGACTTTTGGAGCAAAACCTCTGGATTGTTTAGGCTATTTGGAAAGAACGATTTCGCCGTCGCGATAAACCAAGCTTGGCGTTACATCTTGTCCTAGTAACACCGGGCCATCAAGATCGACAACGCTTGCCTGAGCAGCAATAGGTAACGCGGCTCGCATCGCCAGCGACGTCCCCAACATACAACCGGACATGAGGCTAAAACCGAGTTTTTGGGCGTCGTCGGCTAATAATAGTGCTTCAGTGAGCCCGCCAGTTTTATCTAGCTTAATATTCACCATTTCATATTTGCCAACCAACTGATGCAATTGCTCTCTGGTGTGACAACTTTCATCGGCGCAAAGTGGAATGGGGTGCGGAATGCTGGCGAGTACGTTATCGCAGTCTTGTGGCAACGGTTGTTCGATCATGGTGATGTCTAGCGGTTCGAGTTGAGCAAATACCGTCGCGAGGTCGAGGCCTTGCCACGCTTCATTCGCATCTAAAACAATTTGCGCGTGCGGCGCAGCATCGCGTACTGCTGCAACGCGCTCAAGCACGTGTTCACCATCCAGTTTTACCTTAAGCAGTTTTGCGCCTTGGCTAAGATAAGCTTGTGCGTGTTTTGCCATCGCTTGCGGCGTGTCGATAGAAACCGTCATCGCCGTCACAATCGCCTCTGGTAACGTAAAGAGGTCGTGAACCTGTTGCTTGTGGCTCAAAAGCGCGTGAAGATGCCAAAGGGCGCAATCCAATGCATTTCTTGCCGCCCCCGCGGGCAATAACGATTGAAGCTGGCTTTTGAGAACCATGACATCAGCTTCGCCTTTGGCATACAAACTTTGCAGTTCATGTGCGGCGTGAGAAATCGCCTTAATCACCGATTCAACCGATTCACCATAACGAGGGTATGGCGTGCATTCACCTTGGGCGGTCATGCCTCGATGTTCAATTGTCACTCGGACTACGTGGCACTCTGTCCGACTGCCGCGAGAGATGCGAAATGGTGTCGCCATGGCAAGCGTGACAGGTTCTACATGAATTTTCATCTCACTAGTTTTCCCTAAACCACAGTTATTTTCTAAACCGTAAATGTTTCTTAAATCGTAAGGAGCCTATCTGCAACCGCATCAACGCCAAAACGTACAGGGTCGGTGACGGGCACTTGGTATTTGTCGCTCCAATCCTGGCATAACTGGGCTGCATCTTCTTCGCTGAGCGCCGAAGTGTTTAAGCAAATACCCACTAATTGAGCGTTTGGATTTGTTAGGCGAGCAGCGGCCAGATTCGCTTCTATCGTTTGTTCAATGGTTGGCAAGCTCGCATGTGGTAAGTTGCGGATGTGCGGGCGACCAATCTCATGGCACAGTATCAGAGCGTCAGCTTGTGCGCCGTGAAGTAAGCCCAAACTTACGCCAGCAAATGAAGGGTTAAACAATGAACCTTGCCCTTCGATGATGTCCCAATCGTGATCGGTGAACTCAGGGCTGATCGCTTCTACTGCGCCGGAGATAAAATCGGCAACTACAGCATCAATCGAAATGCCACTGCCTGCGATGAGAATTCCGGTTTGACCCGTTGCTTTGAACTCTGCACGACAGTTTTTACGCTTCAATGCATACTCAATGGCAAGGGCAGAGTACATTTTGCCAACGGAGCAATCTGTTCCTACAGTAAGTACTCGCTTGCCTGCACGAGCTTTGCCATTGCCGACCTTGAGCGGGGCATCATAATGGCGAACATCATACAGTTTGGTTAATCCGCGTTGTTCTAGATCGGCAAGAGGATCAAATTCCGCCAAACGTTGGTGCATGCCCGATGCAATTTCAAATCCCATCTCTGCCGCTTCAAGTAAGGTTGCTTGCCAAGCTTCGGGAATGACGCCTCCTGGATTTGCCGTGCCGAGCACCAGCGTTTTTGCTCCTTGCTGCTGCGCTTGTTGTAGTGTCATGTCGGTTAAACCAAGCGATACGGTTTCTGGCGTCAGGCGGATTTGGCCAAGACAAATCTCAGGTCGCCATTGGTATATGCCACGCGCGGTTTTTGCTGCGAGTGGATCGGTTACATCGCCAAGAAAGAGTAGGTAAGGTTGAGCAATTTGCATGATGGTTCCCTTCGTCATCGTTATTGCTCATTAATGTAGCCAGACTGATTTAGGAAACCGAATGCTTATTTGTTAGGCAGGCATAACTTCAGGTTATACCTTTAAACCATTTGTTGTTTTAGGGCGGTGATAAATTGCTTTGTCGCAATGGATTGAGGTGTGTGCTCTGCGAATAAAACAGAGACGGAGAAGGACATATTTGGCTCCAAAGCATGCACGGAAACGGCATTATCTTGGCGATATTGTTTTGCAGTCCAAGGGTCTACAATCGCGAATCCTGCTTCGTTTTTCACCAGTTCAGCCGCCGCGGAGTAGCTGCGGACGGTGATGGCATGTTGATAATGTTCGTCACGCGCCGATAAGGTTTGATGCAGCAATAAGCCCAGAGGGTCTCGGCTATCTAAACCGATAATGGGTAAATCGTGACTGATGAGTTCTTCTAAAGTGACGGTTTTTTCTGTGGGTATCGCTGCGCTTTTAGGGGCAATTAGCGCCAAGTTTTCTTTTAATAACATGTGTCCCATGATCGCTGGTGGCGTTTCTTCACCGAACGCAATGGCGACATCCAATTCATGTTTCAGTAAACCTGAGCACAGCTCATCGCGATTGGCCGTTAAGAGCTCAAAGGAGATGCTGTGCTCTTTCGACAACAACGCGACAGTCGGCGTTAACAAGTGTGCGGCCAAAACAGGCGGAGCACCAACTCGTAAATGTTGAGTTCCCTGTTTGACTTTGTTGGTCAGAGAGCGAAATTGTCCGAGTTGTTGATAGACTTTTTCAGCCTCTGGCAATAAGGCTTTGGCTTCTTGAGTTGGAACGAGACGGCCCTTTACACGCTCAAATAAAGCGAAGCTCAGTTGTTGTTCTGTATGGGCGAGAACTCGAGTGACATTAGGTTGGGAAACGTGCAGTAAGCGAGCCGCGCCTGACACCGTTCCTGCTTGCATAATGGCGTAAAAGACTTCTAATTGCCTTAAGTTCACTGCGATTTCTCTCTGCTCATGTTGGTCACCTCAGAATACCCAACCTTGCTGATAAGCGATAGAGGCAAAAGTGCTGGCGTAAAAAATAGGAAGACGATGTTGGTTGCCTTCCTATCTCGCTTTTTCAATTTCTCAACTTCTCAATTTCTCAACTTCTCAATTTCTATGCTTCACTTTGCTGCTGCATGAAGGGGCAGGTCGTTAAACGGCTCGACGTCTCGGCTGAGTAATCCCATCAAAATCACTGCCAATACCATGACAGCAGCTGCGATTGCAAAACCGTATTGTGTTAGTTCGTAATGACTCAATATTGCAATCAGGACGTAACTGAGAGATTGAATGGTGGTGGCAAACATGCTGATGCCGCCATCGACGCGACCTCGTTGATGAACCGCTACGGTGTGATGCATCCAGTTGACTCTCGCAATGCGATTTAGCGCGTTAAATACGCCAAACAGCGCCGTAAACAATAAGATGGTCAGCGGGCTCATCGCAAAACTCATCCCGATAAGCGCAAAAGAGACCATAACCATCGAAGCGAACATAATGTGGCTATGGGAGGAACGGCTTAGCACTTTGGTGACAATAAAGCCGGTTAGCAACGAGCCGAGGCCAAAACTGATGTTGAACCCTGCAAACCAATCGCCAGAGATGCCTTGTTCAGAAAACCAAATCGGTACCAGTTTGCTCAAATACGTCAATGCAGGATAAGAGAGGCAAGAGAGCAGAATAAAGCCATAAAATCGGGGTTCGAGACGGAATATTTGTTTGCTCTCTTTGAGTTGCGCGATGAAAGCAACGGATTTTGATGCCCTTAATTGTTGGGTATAAGGCGTCAGAATATAGAACATCGCTGCTAACGCAGAGGCGCTGGCCGCAAACAAAGCAAACTCTTTCATACCCCACATTTCAAGCAAAACAATACCCAACGCGCCAGCTCCGAGGGTTGTGGATTGCATTACAATTTCTTGCTGACCCGAAATTTTCGCATACTCATGGTGCTGATAATTTTCTTGGGTGAAAGCGTTGTTGGTCGTCCATGCAAAATTACTCGAAACCCAATACACCAATTGTGCAAAAGCCAGCAACCAGTGTGACTCGAACCCTAACCAATAAGCAATGAACACCACCAAAGCCATACCCGATTGAATCCATTGATTGAGCACGAGTAGTACTTTGCGTGAATGTCGGTCAATTAAAGTGGAAAAGAAAGGCGTTGCTAGAAAAGAAATCGCGGTGCAGCTCAGAGAAACTAAAGCGACGAATGTACCCATGTTAGGTTCGGAAAGCATGACCCATGGCAGTGCCATCATGAATAAGCCAGAGGAGATACTGTCGAAGAAGCGGCCAGCTAAGTACGGCTGAGTTTTATTTTTCATTATGTTTGCCTCTAACTCCCGATGGATTTCAAAAGGTTGATGTCCAACTGTCTTGTGTTTAACAACCAAGTCGTTCGCGCTGAACACATTATCTTGAGATCGCCGGGGTTTAGCGTTAATTAAGATGGTGCAACTTTAAAACCTCAAGTAAACTTGAGGTAAAGCATTTTTTTAACAAAATTGATACACAGGGAGTCAAGGATGGAAATCAGCGTAGGAGAAGTGGCAAAACGTTCTGGAGTGAAAGTATCTGCCCTACATTTTTACGAGCAAAAAGGACTGATTTCGAGTTGGAGAAATCAAGGTAATCAGCGTCGCTACCATCGCAGTGTGTTGCGCCGTGTTGCGGTGATCAAAGCAGCGCAGCAAGTTGGGTTGTCGTTAGAAGAAATTAAACATGCGTTAGATGAACTGCCGAAACACCAAGCCCCTAACAAAGCGCAATGGGAAGAAATGGCAAGCCATTGGCATGAACAGTTAGAACAAAAGATTCAAAAACTTAAAGCGTTGCAAAACGATTTAGGCGGATGCATTGGCTGCGGGTGCTTGTCGTTAGAAACCTGCGCACTGCGAAACCCAGAAGATGTATTAGGGAAAGACCACTCGGGGTCGAACTTAACGTTAGAAGAAGAGTAGCGATTATCTCTATTCTTTGTCGAAACTGTCGACTACGATCGCGCCCATCGAAGCAGGCATTGTGATGACGATAACGCGCTTTATCGCAACCAAAGGCTCATTCATGAGTGGCAGCTTATCAAGACAGAAAAGAACTAACGCTACCACAACGGCCGCAATGAGGTACGCGATAACCACACGAAAAATAAAGATGGATACGCGATTCTTGATGTGGCTTTGAAACACGCTTTGATACGCGAAAAAACTGAGGAAAATGACAGAAAGACTTAACAGCATGAGCAAGTTTGCCATTGGTAGGCTCTCACCCAATCGCCACGCCTCCTCCGAAAATGAGATCGGGACTGCTAGGGCAAAAGCACCAACCAATACTTGGCTAGCGTCTTCTAGATTAAAGTGGCTGCTCATGCTGTTTATTCCATTATTCGCTTGCTAGATGTAAGAGCTTTTCAAAACGCTCATTACCGTGCAGCAATTCGAGGTCTCGTTCTTCGGCAAGTAAATCACGAATGGATGGGCTGTATTCAATTGCGCGTTCCAAGTCTTCAATAGCTTGCTCTTCGATACCAAGGCGAGAGTATGCACACGCGCGTTGATACAGTGCAGGGCCGTTGGTGTAATCGACTTCAAGTACGCGGTTACAAATGCTAAGTGCCCAATGGTATTCGTTGATTTCCATCGCTGCGTCGGCTTTGTAAGTCAACGCTTCTAAATCACCTGGACGAATTAATAAGATTTCATCATAGATTTCAATACGTTGTTCTGGAGTTTGAGAGCTTTGTGCACGTAGCCATAAGTTATGGATCTCGTTGATTTTCTCAATCTCTTTGTTGTTTTCACTGATAATGCGAGTTTTGCGTTTTAAATCTCGCTCAAGGGCGACAAACTTTTTCTCGTATTCTTGGGCGATCTTCTCCAATCGTTTATCAGCCATCTCTTTGGTGTTGTGTTTAAACTCGCGCAGAGATTGCCATCCGACAAAGGCAATCAGCGATGCGACACCAGCAATGATGTAGAAGAAGTATGTAACGGTCACGTTGGCATAGTTCAACGATTTATCTGCGACCGTTAGCTCGCGATCGGTGATCTCTGTGATCATTCGCTTTTCTAGGCTTTGATAGTCCTGACGTAGCGCTTTTAGTTCATCTAAAATATAGCGTTCCATTAATGGTCTATCTAACAGATCCGATTCTGAATACTTTTCCTCCGATGCCATTGTTGGCAAGGCAAGTATCAGCGAGAAAAAAATACCAATAAATAAGCGCATATAACGTCCTTTCACGAGAAGAGTACAGATAGACCATGCAACAATAGCAAATAGCACAAACGTTTAGCAAAGTTATTACAAAAGAAATAACAGTCGTCTACGTAGAAGTCATATTCTTGTTGTTTTTCAGTTTGTTCCTGGTGGTTATTTGTTGTGATATCTTTTATCCTCCTTGCGAATTTATGATTAATGGAGTGAGCATGGACGCGCGAGCTAAGGATTACTTAGAACAATTCCTAGAATTATTATCACCAGAACAAAGGGAAGCTGTACCATCAGTCAGTGCTGACTATTATTGTGCCGACGAATACAACGCGAATGTATGCGCAGATTTGGTTCGTATTGGACAGAAAACTGCATCGTGCAGTTTGGAGCTTTGGTATCGAGAACATGGTGAAACCATGCCCCAAGTCGGTCATTTACAAGTAGTGACGAATTGGGATGGGGACCCGGTTTGCGTGATACGAATTACTGACGTAAGTACATGCAAATATGAGGATGTAACCGCAGAGTTTGCCTTCGCAGAAGGCGAAGGTGATAGAACCTTAAACTGGTGGCGTGATGCTCATACTGCATTTTTTAAAGCTGAATGCGATGAGTTGAACATCGATTGGCATGAGAAACGTACGCTGGTTTTAGAGCGTTTTGAAGTGGTGTATCCCGTCAATTAATCTCTGATAGCAGCACTGATTTGAAGTGCTGCTTTCTTTACTGAGAGACCATTTTTAGCGCTTTCGAGCGGTCACACTAAACATGTGCCAATGTTTTTGGCTTCCGACTACAGTGGTCCCGCCTTCATCTCTTTCATGCAATGAAATGAGGTCGTAACCTTCGAATAAGCTTTCCACTTCCTTTTTTGTTAATGCGGTAATGTTTGGGTGCATTTCGGAGGTAACCCAGGAGTCTTTCACTCCCAAGAAATCGCCGCAGAAGATACCGCCCGGTTGTAATGCGCTGTCTATTTTTGTCCAGACTTGTTTGAAGCCTGTGTCAGGGCAAAAGAACAAACTGGCATTTGCGATAACCAAGCTGCACTGAGGGTAATTAAATTCAGTAAAACAGCACTGCGAAACCGAAAATCGTTTATTACCTTCAAAGCGTGTTAAACAAGTTTTTACTGCATCTTCATTGCTATCACATGCGTGAACCTTAAATCCCTGTTCGAGTAGAAAGTGGCTGTCTCGACCTATTCCGCAGCCAATATCAAGAGCGACTTTGCCTTCTATCTTAAGTCGGTTTAGGGCATTTTCCACGTTTGGGCGGTGAGGTTGGCTTAAAATTTTCTGATAGTATTCATTCCATTGCGCTGGCATTGAACTTCCTTATGTTGGTTGTGTCCCCTGCCCAAAACTAGCGTCCATTTTGTTTTGCTTGACTGGGGAGGTTTGTAGTATTGGCAGCTGTTATAGCTGATCTTCAATTGGTAATATTCCGGAGAACCAAGCGCCCATTTTTCGCCATACTCCTGCTTCTGGTTCGGAGTCGTATTCTTCGCCTGTTTTTACGTCGGTCCAGACAATGTCCCCGTCGCGCAGAGTTAAGGCATAGGCGTTACTCGACAGTTGACTCGGCAGTTGTTCTAGAAACATTTGCACATATTCTGGCTGTTCGATAACAACGGCCATTTCGGTATTCAAAGCGGCCGAACGTGGGTCCCAGTTCATCGAACCAACGAAAAGTGTTTTGTTATCAATCGTCATTGCTTTAGCGTGTAAACTTGCTCTGCTACTCCCCGTGAGGCTCCACTTACTTTTGAGTTTCGCGCTCGCTTTTACTTCCCAAAGCTTTATTCCAGCTTCGAGTAGATCTTTTCGATATTTTGCGTACCAACCATGCACGGCAAACACATCGTTAGACGCGAGGCTATTGGTCACAATCGTGATATCAACGCCTCGCTTGGCCGCGTTACTTAATGCTTGAGTACCTACTTCAGTTGGAACGAAATAGGGAGAGATGAGCACAAATGAATCCTCAACACTTTTAACCAGCTCCGTTAAATTATCAATAAGTTGGCTCTCTCGGGTCGCGACTTTATCGGGCAGATCAAACCATACTTTCGCTTCTCCCCAGTAGAGCTTGAGTTTGCCTTGTTTTAGATCTTGGTACATATCCAGTTGAGTGAAGTCATAGCGGCCGGTTGAAAACTTTTCCTCTAACCGGAGTTTATTGACCTGCTTTTGAATCGCTTGGTCGGTAATTTGCTGTGAATTCGGTGTAATCCATTCCATTGGTATCGAATAGGCGCTATTCCAGTAGAGGTCGAACTGATCGGCAGTTTGTTGTACCGCCTCACCATAGAGCAGAAGATCAAAATCACCAAACTCAACTTGCGATTCAAAAGAGAAGTATTCATTGCCGATATTTCTACCTCCGACAATGGCGGAAACACTGTCTGCAATCAGAGACTTATTGTGCATACGACGATTAAGGCGTTTAAAATCGCTAGCAAGAGCGAACCAACGGGAGTCGCGATACTGATGCGGGTTAAATAAGCGGATTTCTATATTAGGATGTGCATTGAGGGCAGCCATCACATCGTCGTTTCGCTTTTGCATATCGTCAAGCAACAGCCTTACTCGAACACCACGCTTTGCCGCTTCATACAAGCGCCACGTTATTAGCTGACTCGTTTCGTCACCACGGTAAATATAGTATTGAAGATCAAGGCTTTTCTGGGCGGACTCGATCAAAGAGGTTCGAGCAAGAAGGGCATCGTGTCCCTGATTTAACGGTGCAAAGCCAGTTATGGACTTAGGGTCTCTCCCGTAAGCTTCAAAGTACTGCGCAAGAACAGAATCCTTTTGATAACCGAGCTGAAAGCTGGTGGACTTTTCACTGGCGTCATTCAACGATACGGATGAGCATGCCGATAAAATAGTGAGCAGCGAGGGGAAGAGCAACTTGGCGAGCGTTTGTAACAAAGCACATTTCCTTGTCTTACAGAGTGTTACCTACTCCAAATTATAGACTTAAGCTGACGCCACATGCACCCAGAACCGTTTGATAACGAGCGATTAATCAATGAATTGCCATAGAGCCTGCACTAAGTTCAACTTTTAGAGCGCAGATAATCATTTATTTTAATTATCATTATGGCCGTATTGGTCATAATCACTAATATCTGGTGATTATGACCAATAGCACACTGGATAAAATAATGGTTTTTATATAACCATATGATTTCTAATAAATAAATGCTTGGCATGTCATTTGCTGTTTAGAATAAAAGTTAAGTCAGAGCAACTTGCGCAGTTGGTTAATTTTTTGTTAATTTTATTAACTTTGAATTGGCAATAACTATCTAGTTCGCTGCTTAAAAGACTAGGCAAGTGCCGCTTTGATGTTTATTCAAATTCAATTCTCTCACCACCATGCTTACCGGGAGCAATGGACTGAATAAAAGTGTGGTGTTGAAAACAACAATAAAAAAGGATTTTCGATGTTAGCAAAACCCATATTACGTTGGCTTTTACCCTTCGTCGTCGTTGGAGGCTCTTATGCAGGATATGCTGCAATTGCCGCAACTGCGCCGGAAAAAGAGTCAACCAAAGATGCAATTACAGAGCCTACTGTTCAGGCTTCTTCTCTTTTTCCTACCGATCACAAAGTGGTGATTACCAGTCACGGAGAATTAGTCCCTTTTGAAAAAACACACCTTTCCGCGCAAGTTAGTGGTGAAGTTACAAGTTGGCACCCGAATTTTGTGACGGGTGGCATCGTAAAACGAGGAGAGGTTCTTTTCACAATTGAAAGTGACAACTATGAAGCGTCGGTTTTACAAGCTGAAGCCGATTTAGCTAGTGCACGCGCAAACTTGATTGAGGAACAAGCGAAAGCCGAAGTGGCAAAACGTCAGGCAAAGAGACTGAGCGATAAGCAAGTGACGGATCTGTATTTACGCAAACCTCACGTTTTGAGCGCACAAGCCCAAGTGAAGTCGGCTCAAGCGGCACTCAAACGAGCAAAAAGAGAGTTAGAAAATTGCAAAGTCGTTGCACCTTACGATGCGCTGGTTGTTGAGCGTGATATTGGTGTTGGTCAATTTGTTACATCTGGTTCTCGAGTTGCCACGTTAAACAACATCGAAGTGGCAGAGGTGCACGTACCCATTGCCGGTTTTGATAGTGCATTTTTACCTGAATCCATTGGTGAACTCACTGCGACAGTGACGCAGCAAGGTGTGTTTTCTACCACTAGAGAAGGTCGAGTAGTTCGTGATCTAGGCATGATTGATAGCGCTACCCGAATGATTAACATGGTCATTCAAATCGCGGACCCATACGGTGTCGATAACCAGCTGCCTCCAATTAAATTCGGCTCCTACGTTGAAGTGAGCTTCACTGGTAAGGAACTTAAGCACATCTACCGCTTGCCACAGGAATTAGTTAAAAACCGTACCGTGTGGGTGGTGAATGGCGATAATCAACTTCAACCCAGAACCGTCACGGTTTTGAGAGCAGAAGGTGAGTTTTTGCTGGTTGGCGAAGGTTTAGAGCAAAGTGATAAGTTGGTACTGACCTTACCAGAGTACCCTCAAAAAGGCATGGCGGTACAAATCGCAAAAAAGAGTGACGACTCCGAAACCGTCGTACAGTAAGTAGGAGTATGTCATGGAAGATACTAAACAAAAGGGCTTAATTGCCTATTTTGCGAATAATCCCGTCGCTGCCAACCTTTTGATGGTGTTCATCATTATCATGGGTGTGGTGAGTTTTCTCTTTATTCAAAGGCAGATGTTTCCGAATATTGAGGTGAACTACATTGATGTTCGTGCGACTTATCCTGGCGCTTCTCCTCAAGAGATAGAAGAGAGTATTCTCGTTAAGGTCGAGGAATCGATTAAAGACGTCACCGGGATTAAAAAAGCAGTCTCAACGGCCTCTAGAGGTAGCGCGTATGTTTCCATCGAGGTAGACGTTAATGCCGATATCAAGCGTGTCTTGGATGATGTAAACCAACGTATTGATACCTTGTCTAACTTACCAGCGGGTATGGAACCAATCAATGTCTACCAAGTTGAATGGCGCCAAGATGTAATCGAAATGGGGTTAGTTGGGGACCGACCGCTCGAGGAGCTTAAACTGCTTGCTAAGCAAATCGAAGATGAATTACTTCAGTTAGAAAACGTCATGCTGGTGTATCTGAGTGCGCCAGAAGAAGAAATAGCGATTGAAGTTGACCCACTTGTTCTTCGTAAATACGACCTGACGTTGAGCGATATCAGCAGCGCGATCAGCCGTTACTCAGCCAACTTTTCTGCGGGCGAAGTAAAAACAAACTCAGGGATGATTGCAGTAAGGATTGAAAACCAATACTACCGTGGTGATGAGTTTAGAAATATTCCTGTAAAGCTTGGCGCAAATGGTGCAAAGGTTCTGTTGCAAGATATTGCCACAATAAAAGATGGCTTTACGGAAGAAGAGCGCTACTTTGAATACTCAGGTCAGAATGCGATCTACATGTCTGTTGAAGCAACTCGTGACCAGAACATTATCCCTGTTGCACAGTCCGTTCGTAATTATATTGAAGCAAAAAACAAGACATTGCCGCAGGATGTTAAGCTCAAAGTCTTAGTTGATACGACTTACTATTTAAATGGGCGTCTCGACATGATGTTGAAAAACTTGCTGCAAGGCGCTGCATTAGTCGCGATTATGCTGACCATTTTCCTACGTTTCCGCTTGGCTATGTGGGTAATGATTGGGCTACCTGTCTGTTTTCTCGGTGCCGTAATGATGATGCCTGCATTAGGGATCACGGTAAACATCGTGTCTCTTTTTGCCTTCATTATGGTGCTCGGTATTGTAGTTGATGACGCCATCGTGATGGGAGAAAGTGCGTACAGTGAAATCGAAGAAAAGGGCGGTGGCGTCGAAAACGTGGTTCGTGGTGTAAAACGTGTTGCCACACCAGCCACTTTCGGTGTGTTAACCACAATTGCTGTGTTTGCCCCTTTCTTGTTGTCTAGCGGTATTGATAGTGCCTTCTTTTATGGTATCGCGGGGGTCGTGATTCTTTGTTTGATCTTCAGTTTGATTGAATCGAAGCTGATCCTACCAGCGCACTTGGCGCATACCCATTTTAAGCCAGTTAAACCAGGTGGCTGGCGTGACCGATTTAACCAACGTTTTTTTGGTTTTGTAAATGGTCCATATCGTAACTTTGTAACAACATGCACCCATTGGCGCTGGACAGTGTTTGCGGTGTTCTGTGGTTTACTGCTGATCAGCGCGGCTTTGATCAACGCGAATTATGTTCGGGTGATCCCTAACCCTAAAGTGCCGACTGACTATCCTTCGATCACTATTGAAATGAATGATACCGTTTCAAGTGAGCAGACAATCAGTGCACTCAAGACTATTGAACGTGTCATGCAAAAGATCGAATCTGAGACCATTGCGGAACATGGTCAAGGAATGATTCGTGATGTGCTGTCGTACAACAGAAGCCGCACCGAAGGTCGAGTATTAGTACCTCTTGTTGATGAAGAGTTACGCCCGTTCAATACATTTGAACTGGCTCGACGTTGGCGTGAAGCTATGCCTGTTATTCCAGGTATGAAGAGCATCAAAATCCGCGAGCAGAGTGCGGGTGGTGGTGACAGAGATGAGTTTGGTTACTTGTTGTTTGGTTCTAACATCAATGAGCTCAACGAGGCTGGGCGTTACTTGATAGAGCGTTTACAGCAGGAAGAAGGGTTATATGATATTTCATCTTCTATTGATTCTGGAAGCAAAGAAGTACTCCTGTCTCTTGCGCCTGTAGCGTACGATCTCGGTCTGGATCTCACCATGATCGCAGAGCAAGTTGGTGGCAGCTTTTATGGTGGCGAAGCACAGCGCATTATTCGTGATGGTGAAGAAATTAAAGTTATGGTGCGTTACCCGCAATTGACGCGTGAAGCATTCTCATCATTGCGTTACGCTGTGATTACCACACCAGCAGGTAAGAAGGTCATGCTAGGTGATGTGGTGAAGATCAATGAGCAGCCGGGCGTGAGTAGCATTCGACGTGAAGGCGGGTATCAAACCGTTTATGTTTATGGTTCCATAGACGAAGAATTGGTTGAGCCTCAAGAAATCGTTAAGGTCATTGACGACAATATCTTGCCGGATATGAAGCAAGCGTTCTCGAGTGTGAAAACAGAATTGGGTGGTGATATTGAAGAGCAGGCTGCGCAGCGTAATGAACAGATTTTGTTCTTTATTGCAGGCATGATCATCGTCTACATCTTGTTAGCTGTACCGTTAAAAAGTTATACCCAACCTTTGATTGTAATGTCCGTCATTCCGTTTAGTCTGACGGGGGCGATTTGGGGCCATTTCTGGCTAGGTTTAGACATCAGTATGATGTCGACATTTGGTTTGATCGCCGCTGCTGGCGTGGTTATTAACGACTCTCTGGTTATGACAGATTACGTAAACCAAGTGAGAGAAAAGGGTATGAACATCAAACAAGCGGTTGTTGAGGCGGGTTGTGCTCGTTTTCGAGCTATCACGCTCACCTCAATAACGACGTTTGCGGGTGTATTGCCGATAATGTTTGAAACGAGTTTGCAGGCGCGTTTTGTCATACCGATGGCTGTCGCTTTGGGCTTTGCGGTGTTGTACGCAACGGTTCTGACTTTATTGTTGGTGCCTTGTTTGTATTTAATGCTTGAAGATATTAAAAATATTTTCAGATCGATTAAGAGGTTTATCCATCGTTTGATTAATCGTTTCAGAAAGTCGCCAGTGACGTCGAGCGTTGAAGCAAGCGTATCGAGTTAACAAGCTTGATGTTAACGATTAGGAGCAGCCTTCGGGCTGCTTTTTTGTTTCCGCATTTTGATTCAAAGTGATTTTTTAGTGGGCAGTTACGTAATTATCTGATGAGAAAACTGCCTGACAAAGTATTTCTAATATGTATGTTTCTAATGTTTTAAATTCGCATGGTTAATTTGACACTTGGTTAGCGAAATTTACCAGACGAAGATAACGTTGAATATGAGGCTTTATTTAAGTTGTTGAAAAATAACAAAATAAAAGTTGGCATCGTATGTGCAATATATAAATTGTAATTAAAATTAACTGCTAATCCTCAAGGAGCTTATTATGAAAAGCGTATTTCTATCTACTCTAAGTCTTATTGCTGTAATGTCATCACCAATCGCTGCTGCTAACACTTTAGACAAAGAGGAGTGGAGCTCAGATTTACGTCAGGACTTTTCTGAGATGAAACATGAAGCTATAGCAGATATTCAGCAAATGAACATGGATGCCATTCACGCACGTGATGAGCGTATCGTGAAAAACATTAAAGATGAGCAAGAACAGTTAGTAAAGGTAACGTGCCACAAAGAGAAAGCAAGCAAGTCATAAACGCCGCTAAAAGAGACTAACAGACGAAAATGAATCCAATACGAGTTCGGTGTTAGTTAGCAGTAAGCACTGACCTTGTTGCTCAACTTGCCAGCCTTTTAAGGCTGGCTTTTTTGTTTCTCATTTCATGGGTGGAGATCAGATCCTCAAGCTTATTATCAATAGTTGGCGTGTTTGATGAGCTATTGCTGGATGGAGCGGATGTAACTTTTAAAAGTGTAGATTTCAGTAAAGTGGAGGTGATGTTAGATATTTAAAATTTAGAAAAGATCCGATCTCCTTTTTGACCTTCATAATACCTTAGTATGTGGTTCACTTTTATTTGAAGAGGGATTAGTAATGACTTGGGAATTTATTGAAAGGAAAGAGGCTTTTGATTACATTGGGCTAAATAATAAGTCGGTTAATGAGGTTGAACAATTCTTACATGGAAGAGTGAGACTTTCAGCTGCACTCTTTAGCAATAAAAAACTATACTTATCAAGACAATCCCTCGTCATGCTTGCGTCTCTGAATGAATATGATCAGAAGCAAGTTGTCAAAGAAATGTATTTTCTTTCATCTAATCCAAGCACACCCTCTGTAGTTAGACACAAACGCAATCCATTGCTTCGAATATTTCGAACTAGGTATCCCTTCAAAAATTATCATTACTTATTAACTTGTATCCTTAGAGACGGGAAAGTTGTAATTCATGATATTGCTTTTGATCGACAGTTGCATGGTAAGTCTATTTTTAAGCATTCACATCAAAGAACCCAAATGTATCATGTGAAGAAAGAAACAGGTAAAAATGGTGAGTATAATGGAGTGCAGAACAATGATGAAGCAAAGTTATTGTTGGCTGAGTGGGACCACACTAAAGCTCAAGTAACTCATCAAGTCAATACGCTTCATGCAACGGTAAATGGAATGTTGAATGATTATGAGAAAGCGGCGACACTGATGGGGGTACATACGCAGGTGGCGTACAAAGAAGATAAGCCAACAGAGTATACGTTGTTTCACAACCCTTCTGATAATGCGAAGCTGGACCTTATTGAATGTGTTTATGACAAAACTCGTTTACTTCGCACAATGCTCAACACCTAGCAGCAGTAATGAAACAATGTGCAGAGCAGGGTAAGGAAGTAAAATGGACAGTGCATAGCCAAGGTGCCATTATTTTTAACTCTGCTCTTGAGTATGTTAGAAAAAATAATCCGAGCTTAAGACTATTGAATCAACAAATCGTTGTGCATGCAGGGGGAACAAATACAACGAAGATAGGGAAAAATGCACAGCAGCTTGGTTTGAAAGTTAATTACACAAAAACCCGAACGAATCCCTTTGATATTGTCCCAAATATTGCTGCGAGACAAACTCCATTATCTGCAAGTAGTCTCGTTCGTTGTTGTAAATTCTTGGGATTAGTGATGAATGGAGAGGTCACAGAGAGCCCACATACATTACCCTATTTCGGTGTGGAATCTTATCGACGACAACTGATGATGTCTGGTAATAATATGGCTAGTAAACGTTTAAAAGATATTGATGAATATTTAAAGAACAAGGGTTAGATATATGGGCCTTATTAAAATGTATAAAGATGGCTTTCGAGGAAAGCCAGATTTTGCAAACTTGTTACATAATGTATTCCAGATAGATGACTTAGTGCTGTCATTTGAGTGTCCGAACAACATATATGAAGGACATGTATACCAAGATTTTATTGAATTACAACGGTTCAATATTGATTCAAAAGTAGAGCGGCATGAAAAGTTTATAAAATTGGCCACGATTTATTTCTCTTTTCAAAATAAAATAATAAATCCACTATTACCAATCAATAAACAAGGTGGTTTATATATTCGGTTAAGGATTAAATCTTCAGATAAATATATTACTAGTGTTAATGAACTATCTTCATTTATAGAGAAAGAGTACGTGGATTTTTATCATGCTGTAGAGTCACCTGACGGCTCTCGAAAAGGTGATCATACAGAGTTGATGAATGATGCCATTGCGTACGCAAATCATCGTTGGGGAATGGACCCGATAAACGAAGAAAAAAAGAGAGCGAAAGAAGAGTTCCTTGTAGGAGAGTTTCTTCGTGGTTACCCTCCAATCAAATGCCAAGATATCAAGATTGGTGAAAATACATTTTCAAAATATGTAGAAGGAAATTTGGAGTATAAAAAAGACTATCGAAGAGTGTACAATTTGCCTATCAAAAATGAGTTTTACTTTAGTATTGAATTTTTATATGAAATCGAGCCTATGTTTGCTCAAAAAAAGTTTTTAGATTGGGTAAGACACGCGGATGAAATCTTTGAAAAAAATGTTTTAGAGTTGCTAGCACTGTCTCCGCTTATTGATTCACATACTACCTCCAAATCCGAAAGGTTGACAAAAAAAAGTTGATCCAGAGCGTTCATACTTAACTTAAAGAAAAAAGCCCGCGAAAAATGCTTTCACGGGCGAAAAAAGGGCACCAAATTGGGTGTCTATTCATTTTGGAGGTGGTCGAACGTCCATATAAAACTGACAATAGGCTTGGTGAGAGGCTTACCACCAGCACGACCAACGAGGCTAAAGTTAACATTGTTGTAATGATTGTTAAAATGTTAATTCTTCAATCAATGTTTTCATTATCGTGAGTTTAAATTGTGAATGTGTTGCCTGCGTGTATTTTTACTCTGTGAAATTCCGTTTTTGACAATAAGACATATTATAAATCTTGTGTTGGTTATTTGATTTGGTTATATAAAACTCAACATACTTAATCCTTAACTGTTCATATTCACACTTAATGAGACACAATAACCCTCTGTTTGTTAAGTGATTGTGTGTTTTTTAACGCATTGGTATTGAACAAAAAGCGACCTAAGCCGCTCTTGTGCATTTTGATAAGTTTACTTATCAGTCGTTTTAGATTTCTTCGTGCTTATGGACTAGGCCGAAGTCAGCTAAAATGGCATACGCAGCAGGGATCATAAACAACACCAGCAGAGTGGATGCGAAAATACCAAACACGATAGAGATAACCAGTGGTTGGATAACCTGTGCTTGCAAACTGGTTTCAGTCAGTAACGGAAGCAAACCTGCTGCAGTGGTCATTGATGTCAGGAATACTGCTCTAAAGCGTTCCCGACTGGCTTTGACTACTGAGTCGTGCACATTATCCCCTTCATCGACATGATGGCGTATGTACTGAACTAACAGAATCGAGTCATTCACCACAATCCCCGCTAGTGAGACAAAGCCCATCATACTCGGCATACTTAATGAGTGACCGAGTAGGATGTGTCCCCATACCACGCCAATAAAGGCGAGTGGAATCGCAAGCATGACGACGAATGGTTCCAAATAACTGCGGAATTGGTAACTCAGAATCGCAAACACGCCAAATAAACCAAGCAAGAAGCCTTTACCCATTGATGCGCCAGTTTCAGCGGTATCTTTGGCTTCGCCTTCAAAATCAAAGCGAAGACCAGGATACTTTTGCATAAGCTTTGGCGCCTCATCCTGTTGGAACTGACGAATAATGGCGGTTGAGTTGGCTTTCGTATTGTTGATATCGCCGAATACGCTCACAGTCCTCAAGCCATCAATGCGCTGGATTCTTACGTAATTACGTTGGAAATCCAAAGTCGCAATGGTTGCGAGGGGGATTTGACTGCCATCGGACAAGATAATCGGAAAGTTTGCCAATTGCTGTAAGTCACCGGCTTGTGCTTTATCGAGGCGAACTTCGATTGAAATGTTTTCTACCCCAACTTGGATCTCGTCTGCGGTTTGGCCAAAGAAAGCTGCACGCAATTGATTGGCGATGAGTTGGCCGTTAATCCCGTAAGCTTCTGCGCCCGGACGCAGTTTTACCAAGACTTCTTCTTTACCCATACGCATGTCATCCAACACGCCATGGACACCGTCAAACTCATTTAAGTATTGTTGAATGTCGATAGAGGCGGCTTTGAGCGCATCCAGTTCATCATGCTTCGCTCGAATTTCAATCGCTCGTCCACCCGGCCCCATGGTCGGTTGTTTAAATACCAGCGAGATAGGATCGGCAAGTTCACCAATGTCTTCACGCCATGCGTCGATAAATTCATCGATGAGTGTGTTACGACTCTCGGCGCCCAGCAAATCCAGACGTACCGTGGCAATGTGAGGGCCAGATTCATTCGCGTCGGCGTTAGCGTTGAATTGACTGGTAATGTGTAGAACCAATGGATTGCCGTCTTCCACTTTCTCTGTCCATTCTTTATCTAGCTTTTGAGCGGAAGCGACGATCTTATCGACGACAGCTTCCGTTTGAGACAGAGAAGAACCCGGAGGAAGAATAATACGCGCTTCTGCAATGTCGCCATCCAATTCAGGGAAGGGTTGGAACTTGAGTAAACCACCTACTAACGTGGCCGCGGAGATAAGAAGCAAGGCAACCACACCGCCCATAAAGGCATAGCGATACTCGACCACTTTATCTACTGCGTTGACCAAGGTGGTGTTGCGGAAGTTTTCAAAAGAAGCGAGCAGCTTTTGTTTGAACTTCGGTGTTTTTCGCTCTTGCTTTTGTTTGTGTAGTGAGTGAGAAAGGTGGTTAGGTAGAATCAAGAAGGCTTCCACCAAACTTAAACTCAGTACGAGGATCAGAACTTGAGGAACCGCTTTAAGTACCGCACCCATTTCACCTTGCAAAAATAACAAGCTACCGAAAATACACACCGTAGTTAAAAAGGAAGAGATGACCCCCGGCAGTACCTTTTTCACTCCTTTTATCACGGCATCATCGATCTCTTCTCCTCGGTCGAGGTGAGCGGCAATCGATTCGGCAATAACGATGGCGTCATCCATCATGATACCGATGGCCATGAGTAACCCGACCAAAGACATGATGTTGATGGACAGGCCAAGTTGCGCCATCAAAAATAACCCACCTAAGAAGGCAACAGGTAAACCAGCTGCGACCCAAAAAGAGTAGCGAAAACTAAAGAACAACCACATGGTGGCGAAGACCAGAATGATACCTTGCCAACCGTTTTTGACCATCATGGTCAGGCGATCCCAAAGCACGGATGAAAGGTCATTGGTCATTTGTAGCATCACACCGTCTGGCGCGATGGCTTGTTGTTCTTCGACAAATTGAGCAACACGTTCTTTAATGCGCAGTGCATCGTCTTCTTTGTTTTTGCTGACTTTTAGTAGGGCAGAAGGGTGACCATCGAAGAGGACTTTCTGTTCGTCCAATTCAAACCCGTCGGTAATCGTCGAAATATCTCTTAGACGGATGATTGAGCCATTTGTACCAGAGCCCACGACGATAGTCTCAAGCTCTTCCGGCGTCACGCGTCGTTCGTCAAAGCGGATCAGAAAGTTCTTATCTGGCGTTTCGACATTACCACTTGGCAACTTGACGTTTTGACGACCAATCTGGTCCGCAATATCACCAACACTCAAACCAAGTTGTCGGATAGCTTGAGTGTCTAACTCTACTCGGTATTGGTGGTCAGAGAAGCCAGCAACTTCAACCAAAGAGACATCGTAATCGATTTTTAACGTGCGTTTAAGCTGTTCGGCATACGCTTTTAGCTCTGGCCATGTGGTATCTGCGGTGATGGCGACATCCACAACTGGCTCGTTCCAATCGAGCTCTTGGACCACAGGAGATTCAATCTCTTGTGGGAAGTCGTTTATCGAGTTGATCTGGGTTTGAACATCAACCAGCATGCGGCCGATGTCGGCTTCTTCATTCAGTTTTAAGATAAGACGCGCAGAACCCTCAATCGCTTCACACTGAGTTTCTTTGATGTTGGCAAGGCCATCGACAGCATCTTCCATTCGGATACAGATGCTCTCTTCTACCTCTTGAGGGGAAGCGCCGGGGTAAACCACACCAGCTAGGATGTAGGGCGGATCAAACTCAGGAAAAGTTTCACGCTTAATCGTGGAAAGTGAAGAAATCCCCAATATCAGCAGCGTTAGCATCAGCAAGTTGGCTGCTGTTGGATGCTTGGCGAAGAATCGGATCATGAATCAGACTCCTCAATAGCCGTTTCTGACTGTTCAGGTGACTCTTTCAATAGCATGCCGTTAATCGCAGGCAGCAAATCGTTGATGATCAGCTTCTGACCTTGCTCTAGTTCACCATCGATCACCACTTGGTTATTGCGACGATATAACACTTCAACCGTGACGACTTGCAGACGGTTGTCATCTCCCATCAGGTAAATCTTATCGCCATGAAGCGCACGCTCTGGGATGACCCAACTCGGGTTCTCTTGTCCCTCAATCAAGGCACGCACAAACATGCCGTTCACCAATGGAGGCGCAGACGTTGGGTTTAATGCACGGTAGTCTTGTTCAATTTCCAGAATCACACCGGCAGTCGCTTGGCTTGGATCAACCGTTTCACTGATGCGTGCAACTTTCGCAGGCCAGCTTGCAGAGAGGTTACCGCTGCTGAGTTCAATGTTGGCATGAATCGCATTCATATCAGGTTGTGGAATACCAGATTCATCGCGGACAAACTCACCGATGCTCGCCGCCAAAGTTTGCATGTCATGAATGGATAGTTGAGCTTCCACTTCCATGACATCAATACCATGTCCTGTCACCATGGTTTGTTGGAGGTTAACCACTTGCTTTTTCTCAATTTCTACGTCAGCAATACGCAAATCGTAAGGAAGCGTGATGATGGTCTTATCAAGCGAGCGTTCGGCCTCATCCACTTTTGATGCATTAACTTTAACTAGGGCTTCCGCGACTCGTTTCTCATCCGGCATCAAACCAATTTGATTTTCAATATCCAGTACTAACTTACGTTGAGAGAGTGCGCTTTGCTCTTGCTGATCTACATCCGATTGAGACGTTAGGCCTTTTTTACGTAGGTTTTGCTTACGGTCTAACTCTTTGTTGGCGATAACCAGACGGTTGGCTTCTATCTTGAGGGTGCTTTTGAGATTCGCTTCTTCTTGGTTCAGCTTAGCCAGAGAGGTTTGGGCAGATTTGAGATCGGCTTGAGCTTGAACCAGTTTCAACTCGTAATCGAGCGGGTCGATGCGCAAGATTTCTGTCCCTGCTTGCAACACTTGTCCTTTTTCCAGTTGCGGATGGCGGTAGACCACTTTACCCGTCACTTCGGCTATCGCTTTCCATTCCACTTTTGGGGTGATCTTGCCAAACCCTATGGCTACTGGAGCAATGGCTTTTAGCTCAAGTGGAATCGTCTCGACCAACCGTGCACGATCTCCAGAGGGTTTTACGGGCAAATCTGGTTTGAGGCTAATCGCCAAAAACAGAATGACGACCCCCACCGCAAGAGCAGGAAAGAACAGCAGCTTTTTATTTACTTTCATATTGGTCGCCCGAGTCTAAAAATCCATGTTTCATCAGTTGTATGTTGTGTTCGAATAATCGGTTCAAGAAGGCTTCAGAAAGTTCAATGCCATGAATGGCGAGCAGTGCTGGTGGTGCCATAAAAGGAAACACCATCAAGCTGATGTAAGAGACGCGACAAAGTTGAGGGTCGGCGTCTTTTCGTAAAACGCCACTGTCGATCAACTTATCAAAGATCACGCCTTGCATTGGCTTGCTGATATCTGCGAAGACTTTTTCGAGCAGTTTGCGTTGGGTTTCCGATGGGGGCATATTCATAACTTGGGCAACTAAGCGTGGGAACTGTGGTACCTTGATCATTTCGCGGTAGTAGGTGCGCATTAGATCGAGAAAGTTTTGCTCGTTACTGTTGGATACCAACGTCTGCATCTGCTTTTGCATCGGTGACAGTGTTTCGCGCAACATGGTCTCGAACAAGCCTTCTTTGTTGCCAAAGTAGTAACGAATCATCGCCACGTTCACGCCTGCTTTCTGCGCGACTAGGCGAGTAGAGACCTTGTCATAAGCCATAATGGTGAAGAGTTCGCGCGCGTGGAAAATCAGTTTTTCCCGTGCGTCGATATTATCTGTGGGTCTTCCCGCCCTTCGATGCGCTTCCGTCACAATCTTCTCTCAAAATATTAAACATTTGATTAATTATAAGACGCTGATTTCTCATGCGACATGTGAAAAATTAATCAGTATTTAATCAAGTGATTAATTTGTGATGAAGAGAAGTAAAAAAGAGCAGAAAGAACTGCTCTTTGAACAAATAGAAAAGTATTTACTTAGGAAGAACGGTCTTGTGAGGCTAGCTCACCCCCAACTTAACACACTCCAATTCGGTCTGTTGGCGTGTTCTTTTAGTTGTGGGCATGGATTTACCAGATAAGCGTAGTTCGCGTATTCACAAAGCGGTAAATCGTTGATTGAATCGGTATAGAAATGGATTTCGGAATAACGCTCAGGCTGATTTTCTAGCCACTGTTTTAATCGCGTGACTTTGCCTTCACGATAACTCGGGATACCGTCGATTTCAGCAGTATAACGGTTGTTTTTCTCGATTAAATCAATTCCGAGTGCGGTTGGAATATTAAGACGGCGACCAACGGCTTCCACCAAAAAAGTGACGCTGGCAGAGATGATAACCATATCTATACCATCACGAGACAGTTGCTCAATCAGGGTTTTGGCTTGAGGGAACTGTTTAGGCAAAATATGGCTTTCAACACATTCTTCAACCAAGGCGTTTACTTCTTCAATCGGCATGTTTTCTAGTGGCTTCATGGAGAACGCTAGGTAATCTTCCATGTCCATTTTGCCTTCAGAGTACAAGGCCATTAGACGCTGATCTTCCATAATAAATAAAGGATCAGTCGCGATGCCTTTCTCAACCATAAACTCGTTCCAAATCATTGCGCAGTCAGCGTTTATTAGGGTTTCATCCATATCAAAAACATACAAAGGTTTGGACATGTTTAGGCTCTCACTGGTTGAATTTCGTTTAGGTTAAAGAGTAGCTCTAGTTGGCTGCCATTCGCTAGTAAGCGTTCTGAAGAGCGGTTAAGCAAGTCAACAGTGAGCTCACACTCTTCAACGTTCACTTGATAGCGAATAACATTACCTAGAAGCTGGTGGTTGGTGATCGTACCTACTTGTGGCGCTGAGATGTGGCTATCATATTGACGACCTTGCTCTTTTACATATATAGACTCTGGGCGAATCGCTACTTTCCATTCGGTATCAATGTTGAAGAGTTGCTTGGCTTTATTGGCCTCTACAAGGTTGTAGTGCCCCATGAAACCGGCCACAAACTCGTTAGCAGGATGAGTATAAATTTCTTCAGGTGTTCCTGCTTGAACAATTTCTCCTTTACTCATTAGGAAGATACGATCAGACATAATCATCGCCTCTTCTTGGTCATGAGTTACGAAGATAGTGGTGAGATTCATCTCTTTCTGAATGTCTCGGATTTGCTGACGAAGGTGTTTGCGGATTTTGGCATCAAGCGCAGAAAGTGGTTCATCAAGCAATAATATGCGAGGTTTCACCACCAACGCTCGAGCGAGTGCGACACGCTGGCGCTGACCGCCAGAAAGTTGATGCGGATAGTGTTTTTCTTTACCTGCCAGATCCACCAGTTTGATGACTTTAGCCACTTCACGTCGAATATCATCATTCTCAAGCTTTTTCATTTTTAAGCCAAATGCAATGTTGCCTTCGACGGTCATATTGGGAAACAGCGCATACGATTGAAAGACCATCCCAATACCACGTTCTTGCGGGACTTGATGCGTGATATCTTCTCTGTTTACCCAAATCTCGCCTCCATCGACAGGGTTAAGCCCAGCAAGGCTGCGAAGTAGTGTCGATTTACCACAACCGCTAGGGCCCAAAAGCGTAATGAATTCACCTTGCTCGATGTTAAAGTGAATATCCTCAAATACGGTGTTATCACCAAAACGTTTAGTTAGATTTTTCGCTGTTACGTAGCTCATTGTTTGACTCCTCGGCTGAAACGACTTGCCAACCAAGTCAGTAAAAAAATAAATAGGAAGTAGGTCATCACTAAGGCAGACGTAAAGTGGCCGCTCGTCTGACGCATGTTATACAAGTAGATTTGCAGGGTTTCATAACGTGTGCCGACTAAAATATTGGCGAACACAAACTCTCCCAATAGAAATGAAAATGAAAGGAAAAGCGATGCCATCAGTCCTTTTTTGAGGTTAGGTAAAATGACCATCAAAAACGCTTTGGTTGTGCTTGCCCCTAGCAAGTGTGCAGCGTCCATTAAATCGTTAAGGTTAATTGCTTCGAAGCTATTAGAAATCGCACGATACATGAACGGTAACGCGATGGTGAAGTAAGTACCTACTAGAATCCAAGGAGTACCGATAAGGGAGATTTCACTGTCAGCATAAAGTTGAAGCAAGCCGACGGAGGACACCACTGGTGGTACAGCGAATGGTAGCAAAATCAATACGTTCATGAGCTTATCCAGCTTCGGAAAGTAGTAAAACACCACGAATATCGCTGGCAGAACCAGAAGCACACTGAGGGTTAGCGAAGCAATACAAATAAACAGCGAACGCCCAAACGCTTGCAAAAAGCGTGGGTCGGTCAGCAATTTAACGTACCAATCAAAAGTGAAACCATCTGGAAGCACCGTGGCACCCCAGCGTGATGAAAGCGAATAGACAAAGGTCGCTAAAATCGGGATGAGCATGATCCCAACAATGGAATAAACCACCGTTTTATGGAATCGAGTATTAACGTTGTTCATGACTACTTCCTACCTGCATAGCTTTTCGAAATGAGCCATTGGTTAATCACTGTGATAAAGGCAAGTAACGCCATTAGAATCACCGAAATTGCAGCGGCGAGATTAGGTTCAAGGAACAGGTCTCCCGATACCAGACTCGCAATTCGAATTGTGATGACGTTATAGTTACCGGAGGTCAGCGCATAAACACTCGCATATGCGCCAATTGCGTTGGCTATTAAGATAATAAAGGTACCGAATAAGGCTGGTGAGAGCACTGGCAGCGCGATTTTCGCCCAATACTGTGATGTTTTGGCTCCCAGTAGCGCAGCAGCTGCTTGCCAATCATCGCTCAACGCGTCGAACGCAGGGTAGAGCAACAACACCGCCAGCGGGATTTGGAAGTAGATGTAAATGGCCAGCAGACCCCATTTACCATAAAGGTCGAAATCACCGAGTAAGCCATACTGCTTGAGCAAAAGGGTAATCGCCCCATTGGTGCCCAAAATAATGATAAAAGCGAATGACAGAGGTACGCCTGCAAAGTTGCTGCTCATGTTCGTAAACGCAATCACACCGTCGCGGACTTTAGAATCGACTCTGCGCAGAGAAGAGACCAACAGAGTCGCAATGGCTAAGCCAAAAATGCTCGACCATACAGCTAACCACAAACTGTTGCCAAACGCCTGCATCATAAAGGCGGAGTCGAGCACTTCAATGTAGTTATCGAAGGCAAACTCGCCATCGTAGATAAAGCTGTTTAACAGTACCCAAATCATCGGTGCGAGTTGAAATAGATAGAAAAACAGTGCGAAAGGCGCCAACCAAATGGCTGGCTTAAAGCGCTTTAACCAAGTACTTGCCAAATTTGAACGTGATTCGCTAGAGCTTGGAGAGAGGACTGAACTGCTCATAGTGCTAACAATTCCTGAGTGTATGGCTTCGTGTGGTCAAGGTTTAGCAATTGACAAACGGTGCCACAAATATCAGTTTGCTTAATATGGCAATCTTGATGGGTAAACTTATCACCAATGACAAACAGGGGAACTTCTCGCTCTTCAGGCAAAATCCCACCGTGAGAAAGATCGTTGTTCATGCCATGATCGCTGGTCACAATGATTTGATACCCATCAGCAAGCCATTGTTCGATGTAGTTGGAAAGAATAATGTCTGCACCTCGCGCACAATTGCGGTATTGGCGAGAGTCTAGGCCAAACTTATGTCCTGTATCGTCGATATTCATCGGATGGATCAATAAGAAATCAGGTTGATAGTTGCGACGTAAATACTCTGCGTCCAGGAACAAGGCTTCATCAGGATAATGATCCCAATGGTAAAAGCAGCCATGCTGGATATTCAGGGTTTCATCATGCGTGAAACGATCGCGAACAGGTTCAAATGGTGTGCGATTATAAAGCTCACTTACCCAATGGTAGGCAGCCGCAGCGGTCACTTTTCCTTGGGCTTTTGCCAAACTGAAAATGGAATCGTGTTTGGATAGACGAACGATATTGTTGTTTACGATGCCGCTTTCTACAGGGCGAACGCCCGTTAAAATGCACTCATAAAGTGGGCGAGACATAGAGGGCAGCTCACACTGCACAGGATAAAGCGTTGCGCGAGTTTCTTGTTGGGAACGACTTTGTTCTAGAAGACCATTGAGGTAGCCCATGCAATCACGGGCTACCTGATAGTTCAGTCCATCTAGAACAACAAGGATGACCTTATTGCTCATAACGACTTACTCTTATTGCTGGTGGATTAAGACACTTTCTTGCCATTGACGTGGCAGCTTACGTGCGGACTTTTCCCAAGCTGAGAAGTCAGTCACTGGGTGAACATTGCTGTATTGGTCATTAGCAATTAGCTTGTCTTGCACTGCTTGAGGCAGTGTGATGTTGGTGCGGATTGGACGCGCATAACCTTCTGCTAAGTTGATTTGCCCTTGATCGCTGAAGATGTATTCACGAGCAAGCTTTGCTGCATTAGGGTTCTTCGCGTATTTATTGATTATGGTTGTATAACCAGAAATCACAGAGCCATCTTGAGGAATGCTCACTGTAAAGCGGTCGCGGTCAATTTTGTCGCGGTAGTTCAATGCATTGAAGTCCCACATGATCGCCACTTCCACTTCGCCTTTTTCTAGGTTGGCGATGTTCGGATCGGTAAATGAAAGACGACCTTGCTTCGCGAGTTCAGAAAAGAATTTGAGCGCAGGCTTGAGGTTGGATTCGTCCCCACCGTTGGCGAACGCTGCGGCGAGAACCGCGTTGTTTGCCTGTGCTGCTACGCCTACGTCACCTACGGTCACTTTGTAGTCGCCTTTTAATAGGTCATCCCACGTTTTTGGCGCGTCTTTTACGAGGTTATTGTTGGAGATAAAAGAAATAGTGCCAGTGTAAGCAAGTGCCCAATGACCATCTTCGTCTTTTGCCCAATCTGGGATGTCATTCCAAGTTGTTGGTTTATATGGCTGAGTGACGCCTTTTTTAACCGCTACACGTGCGAAGGCAAAGCCTACGTCACCAATGTCTGCGGTCGCGTTTTTCTTCTCAGCTTCGAATTTTGCGATTTCTTGAGCCGAGCTCATATCCGTGTCTTGGTGCTTAAGGTTGTAATTTGACTTTAAATCAGCCCAAGTGTCTTTCCAGTTTGCCCAACTGTCAGGCATACCCACACTGTAAACCGCCCCTTCTTTTTGTGCTGCAGCTACCAAAGATTCAATATCGGCTTCTTTCGCTACTGTTGGCGTAGCGAGCGTTACCGCAATGATTGCCGCTGGTGCGGTAATTGAACGACTTAGCAAAGTTTTCATTGTCTCCATCCTTCTGGACTAGGTCAGTAAGTTCGCTTTGTATGCTATGGATGGAATGTGACGATTTAGCGCAAGTAATTTGACAGTTTTGCTGATTTTATATGGCACTTATATTTCATACGTTCAGTATGTGTTCTGTTGATTAATGTCATATTTTTGTTACGTAAACGCCTTATGTTATTCGTCAAATTATCGTTGGACTAGATCAGAATGAGAGCGACAGGCACCGGACAATTTGGTACCCAATTAGGAAAAATTAGAAGCAGCTTAAAACAGCAGATTCTTTCCGGCATCATGTCGGAAGGACAAAAACTGCCGTCAGAGAGAGAGCTCAGTGAGCTGTTTTCTACGACTCGAATCACTATCAAAGATGCGTTGGTGTCTTTGGAAACGGAAGGTCTTATTTATCGAGAAGAGCGCCGGGGTTGGTATGTATCTCCTGAGCGTATCTGTTACAACCCGTTGTCTCGTTCTCACTTCCATCAGATGATTCGAGAGCAGCATCGTATTGCAGAAACTAAGCTACTCAACGTGCGAAGTGAAATGGCCGCAGGTGAGTATGCCAAATCGTTAGAGGTTGAGCGAATTACCCCAATTTATGTGATTGAACGGTTACGTTTTATTGATGGGCGAGCGGTATTGTTTGTTGAGAACGTGCTCAAAGCGGCACTGTTTGAGGGTATATTGTCTGAGAACCTCACCATGTCCCTGACGGGCATTTATCGTGAGAAGTATGGTTACGAGACAAAGCGCTCTCGTTTTGATGTGATTCCCACGTCAGCTCCTGCTCATGTCGCTAAGGCGTTGAACCTAGCTGAAGGACAACCCGTTCTGAAAATTCGGCGGGTAAACTACAAACAAGATGGGCATTTAATGGACTGCGAATTCGAGTATTGGCGTCCAGACGCAGTGATGATTCGCATTGATAGTGTAGGATAAAGCGCAGAATTAAAAAGAGCCCAATGAAGGGCTCTTTTTCGCATATTGGTTAGAGAGGCGGTTTAAACGAGGCCTTGCTCTTTTGCCATTCTGCTTGCAATGCCGGGTGCTTTCCAAATGCTTGGCAGCAAAATGAAAGACACAGGCACGGCAGTAATTACAATGAAAGACTGCAATGCAGAAATACCACCAGAGCCCATTGAGATAAGCGCAATAGCGACAATACCCATAATCAGCCCCCAGAACGAGCGAATCACTGCGTTTGGTTCTGTTGAGCCCGTCATCACTACACTGATTGTGTAAGTCATCGAGTCACCCGTCGTCACGATAAATGTTGTCGTTAAGATCAGGAACAGAACCGAAATGATCATTGGGTAAGGTAATTCACCAGTAATCGCTAGCAGTGCTGCGGGCAAGTTAAAGCCTTCAAACGCAGATGAAATCAAACCAGGGTTATCAAGTTCAAACGCAAGGCCACTGCCACCAACGATACTAAACCAGAAGCAAGTAATCAGCGGTGCCGCGATGCTAATAGACATGATTAATTGGCGAATTGTACGACCACGAGAGATACGAGCAATAAAGATCGCCATCATTGGGCCATAACCGATAAACCAACCCCAGAAGAATACTGTCCACCAACTTAGCCAGCCTGTATCACCACGGTAAAGTGCCATAGGGAAGAAGTTATCCACCATACGACCAACGCCTTGCACGTAGCCATCAACGATAAAGCTTGTCGGCCCGAAGAACAGGATGTAACCAATTAACAGTACAGACAAAATGATGTTGTAACGACTGACGATTTGAATACCCTTGCTCAAACCGCTCAGTGCGGAAAGGGTATACATCAGGATCGCCGCCATAATAACCATACTTTGCGTTACGAACGTATCTGGCAGGCCAAACAATGAGTTTAGCGCGTAGCTAATTTGTAAACCTAAGAAGCCGATAGGACCGATGGTTCCTGCCGCTACGGCAATGATGCTACATGCGTCAGCAACATCACCAATCCAGCCTTTAATGGCTTTATCACCAAACACAGGGTAAAGCAGAGTACGCGGCTTAAGAGGCAGGCCTTTATCGTAATGCAAGTGCATTAAGACAATGGAAGATAGACCACCAAGGATCGCCCAAGCTAAGAAGCCCCAGTGCATAAAAGACTGAGATAGGGCATTGATTGCGGCAGTTTTCGGTGAGGCTTCCCCATATAGAGGCGGAGCAGTCACAAAGTGCGCGATAGGCTCAGCAGCGGCCCAGAACACACCACCACCTGCAAGTAGAGTACAGAGTACGATTGACAACCACTTAAAGTTATCAATATCAGGTTTCGCTAGACCACCTAGGCGCACATAACCAGTGCGACCAAACGCAAGAGCCAAACCAATTAGGAAATTCAGAAGAAGCAGTACTTGCCAGTAAGCTCCGAAATATTTAGTAGCAAAGCCGAAGCCGGTGTTAACCATTGCGGTTAGAGAGTCGGTATTCGTTAGAGCAAGTAAAACGAATAGAGTGAGGAAGCTACCACTTAACCAAAAGACAGGATTGGTGAGTTCGAGGCGCTTGAGTAAAGATGGGGGATGAATAGCAGAATAGTCAGCATCCTGAATAGGCGCTGTGTGGGAGGCGGCATTCGTCATATTTGACATAATTACTTCGCTTTTTAGGGCTATGAAGCCGTGCATTTCCCCTCACATCGTTTCAACGAAAAGTGTGAGGATGTTCAAAAAGCCGATGATGTTAACATGTCGAAGTTGCAAATATAACCTTAGATTTCGATTAATTTTTAACAGGTTAGCCAAGTTGCTGATTTTTGGGTAGAGATCAAAAGAAAGAGTTTTTACGTGAAATGCACCGCATTTCGTATGTAATTAACATTTCCCTTGTTTTTGCATGGGATTGTCAGGATTACATTGAGAAAACATGTTTTTCCCAAGCTAAGGTGTCACTCGATGGCTCACTTCGAACTTAACGGGCAGTGGATGCTTACCTCGCCACAGCGTCCCAATCTTGAAATTCCAATGTTTATTCCGGGCGATAATGTGTCGGCGCTTTTACAAGCAGAGCAGATTCCAGATCCTTATTTTGCCGATAATGAAAACAAAGCTCGATGGACTGAAGAGTGTGAGTGGCATATCTCACGTGAGTTTGACGTCGACGCGTTTACGTTGTCTGCCAAGCAAATTTGGATGACGCTAACTCGTGTAGATACCTTGGCAACCTTCTATGTTAATGATGAGTTAGCACTAACTTGCAGCAACATGTTTACCCAGCAACGTGTGGATATTAAACCGCATTTAAAGCAAGGTACTAACACGATTCGGGTTGAGTTTGCTCGGGTGGATTTAGAAGGTATCGCAAGAGCAAAAAAACTGCCATTTCCTATTCCATCGGCAATGGGCAACAACCAAATTCCACACATGAACTTGATCCGCAAAACACAATGCCATTCCGGATGGGACTGGGGCATTTGCTTGATGGTATCGGGTATTTACGACCCCATTCAAATCGACATTGTGAATGAGCTTTGGCTCAAAGGCTTCTCGACAGAGCAGCAATGGCAAGCCGATGGGAGTGTGTTTCTTGATGTAGTAGTTGAAGTGGAAACGGACAGTCAACGCCATGAAATGATGGTTGAATTTAATGGTGAGCGTCAATGTATTCAAACAAAAGGAAGTGGTCACTATCATTGCCAGTTCCACATTTTGGAGCCTCAACGCTGGTGGCCATCGGGTTATGGCGAAGCGTATCTCTATCCTATTACCATTTCTTGCAGAGAGCAAAAGTTAACGCACAACATTGGTTTGCGTCAGTTAACCCTAAATAACCAAGCTGATGAGCACGGCTCTGCAATGGAATTTATCGTCAATGGCGTACCGATTAATGCTAAAGGTGCCAACTGGATCCCTATTGACGCAATGCCGGGGCGAGAGTACGAAACACGTTATCGCAACCTTTTGCAAAGTGCGGTTGACGCCAACATGAACATGATTCGCGTATGGGGCGGTGGTCAGTACGAGAGTGAAACCTTTTATAACCTTTGTGATGAACTTGGCTTGTTGGTGTGGCAAGACATGATGTTCGCCTGCTCGTTGTACCCATCAAACGACGAGTTTTTAAAAGACGTAGAAGAAGAACTTAGATTCCAAATCCCGAGGCTTAAGAAGCACCCATCAATCGCACTTTGGTGTGGTGACAATGAAGTGATTGGAGCTATTGGTTGGTATGACGAATCTAAGCGCAGCAAAGTCAAATACACGGTTAACTACGATCGCCTCAACCGCATGATTGAGAAGGAGATTACCGAGCAAGATAGCACTCGCCGTTTCTGGCCAAGTTCCCCATGTAATGGTGAACTGGATTTCGGTGATGCGTGGCATGATGATAGTAAAGGCGATATGCACTTTTGGGACGTTTGGCATTCAGGAAAATCATTCAGTGCCTACATTGACGTGAATCCTCGTTTTTGCTCTGAGTTTGGTTTTCAATCTTGGCCATCTTTTGCTGAAGTTAAGCGGTTTGTCCCTGAGCAAGACTGGAATATTACATCCCCAACTTTCGAACAACATCAGAAGAACCCGCGTGGTAATAGTATTATAACAGAGATGTTCACGCGCTATTTTCGTTTTCCCTCTGGATTTGAGAGCATGCTGTATTTAAGTCAAGTTCAGCAGGCAATCGCGATCAAAACTGCATGCGATCATTGGCGTGCCATTTCTCCAGTTTGTCGCGGCATGCTGTACTGGCAACTCAACGATAACTGGCCTGTCAGCTCTTGGTCTAGTTTGGAATACAGTGGTCGATGGAAGCAGTTGCACTACCATGCGAAGCGATTTTTTGCGCCACAGTATTTGGTATTTTCCGAGCATACAGGCAAGTTGAGCCTACATTTGCTCAATGATGCCAAAGAGTCCGCAAGCGTCAACGCACTGCTTAAGTGGGTAGATTGGCAAGGGGAAGAAAAGCAATGTTGGAGCTTAGAACAAACAGTCATAGCAGACAGCAATACGATTTTGTGGCAGTTGGATGAATTGATCGAGAAGGATGAACTTACGTCAGGCTTCTTCTATGTTGAAGCGCAAATCGGTGAAGACAGAATAAGCAACACATGGTTTAGTACTCACGAGCTAAAAACCTTGCCGATAGCGAAAGCCAATATAGGTGTCTCTATTGAAGGGAGGAAAATTACATTGATTGCGGATAAGCCTGCGTTTTTTGTTCATTTGGAGAGTGATGCTGATGGAAGGTTCAGTGACTCTAGTTTTACTCTGTTGGCCAAGGTTCCAATGACGGTTGAGTATTTAGGTGATGATGTTTCAGGTATGCAGCAGTCGTTGAGGGTATGCCACCTTAATGATTAAAGCGGGCATAGAACATCTACATGCTGATAACTAAAAAGGGAGCGTTTGCTCCCTTTTTAGTTACCAAGTATCCGTTATTAAGCTCAGGTTGAGACAGAAGTTTATTTAAGTTTCTGATGGACCCGATAGCTAACGACAAAGCCAATGTAGAATAGTGCAGCAAGAGTAATCACTGCCGTCGCGTACGCCAGCAGGCTGTTTAACCCTAAACCAAAAGCCAAAGTGAAGGCGATACCATGAATGGCTTCCGCAGGGATTCGGTACCAAGCAGAGTGGACGGAAGATCCGAAGAGGATAAAGGTATTAAGTAAGACAATCGTGCCGCCTATAAAGCCGACCCATCTGCTGTTGTTCATGTTGCAGTCTCAGGGGTTACCGAGGTAACGTAACAAAATATTTCAGGATCGTATTATACAACCGATCATCGCGAAAAGCGCTAGAGAAATTTCGCGGATAAAACAGAGTGTTTTAATTCGAACAGAAGAATACGACATAGCCAACTTAATACAGGAATAACAAAACATGTTGAGATTTATACAACGTCGCCGCATTAAGAAAGTGATTAAGCTAATGAGTACCAGATTGATAGTGGGATACGGCAGTCGTGAGTACTTTTCGGTTGGTCAGGTAAAGACGAGCACCAGCGAGTTAAGCTTAAGCGCGTGCCAACAAAAAATTGCGTTGGCGTTGTATGCGAATCCGCAAGATCTTGATTTGGAAAACCAACCAGAATTGCAAGCAATACGCTCAGACGTGGCGCATGATTTCTTTTCTGGTGCCGATTATACCGCTCAAGATGTGCTTAATTTACTCGGCTCTGGTGGCTGGAAAGGCGGTCGAATGGAAGATGGAATGTCTCATCATTTTGGTATGCACAGTCGATATTAAAAACATGCGTTAATTTTATAAATTCGATAAATATTTTTGCTGTTAAAGATTAATTAAATTTTCTTTCAATTGGGTAATAATTACCTAATTATGCACCCGAATCCCAGCGCGTCGCTGGACTGGTTGGATCGCATACCATGAAATTAATCATCAAAGGATTGGGGCTGAGTGCTCTTGTGCTCAGCATGTTTGCTCATGCAGATAGCAAAACGTTGAACGTTTATGCATGGGGTGGCTATTTGCCGGAAGCATCGTTAAAAGCGTTTGAAAAACAAGAAGGCGTTACGATTAATTATTCGACCTTTGAGAATAATGAATCAATGTATACCAAGCTAAAATTGCTAAAAGGTTCTGGTTACGATGTGGTTTTTGCTTCTGCGTACTTCATTGAAAAAATGGGGCGAGAAGGGCTGCTTTCGAAAATAGATCACGCTCAAGTGCCAAACATGCAAGACACAATGGACGGTTTACTTGGCCAAGCGCACGATCCTAAAAATGATTACTCGCTGCCTTATATTTGGGGCATTACCGGGATCAGCTACAACGAATCCATGGTTGAGCAACCAGTGACCAAATGGGCAGACTTATGGGAGTCTCAATACGAACAACAAGTCATGTTGATTGATGACGTCCGCGACGTGTTCGGTATGGCGCTGAAGAAAAATGGCCATAGCGTGAATACAAAAGACGAAGCTGAAATCGAGCAGGCTTTTGATTCTCTAGTAGCGCTGAAAAACAACGTATTACTGTACAACTCAGATGCGCCGCAAGTCCCTTACGTGTCCGGTGAAACATCGGTCGGCATGCAATGGAACGGCAACGCATTCCAAGGACAGGTTGAAATGCCTGAGCTGAAGTTCGTGATGCCGGAAGAGGGCGCGGTATTGTGGATGGACAACTTCACTATTCCGTCTGGCAGTAAAAACAAAGCATTGGCGCATAAATTTATTAACTTCATGTACCAATCAGAGAACCAAGCGGAAATCGTGACCAGTTTGGGTTATGCGTCGGCAACGAACGCTGGGCGTGACAAATTGCCAGAAGAGTTGAAAAATAACCGTACTATTTTCCCTTCATCAGAAGACATGAAAAAAGGCGAGTTTATTAATGATGTTGGCGCAGAAACGTTAGCGATTTACGAAAAGTACTGGCAACGTTTAAGAACGCAATAAGCAACGCCTTTGCCTATTGTTAGGCTTAAAATCGTTCAAATTTGAATTCCCCTCATCACGAAAGCGGTGAGGGGAATTTTTTATGGGCTTTGTACTGCGAGTGTTACTACGCGGCACGCTTCACGAGGCAGAAGTGCTTTTTACCGCGTTGCAGTAACCAATATTGATCAAACAGTGGGAAGCTCAAACTTGGGTTATCAGCCGACACTTTTTCACCGTTTACACTGATGGCGTTGTTGCTGATGTGTTCGCGTGCAACACGCTTCGAACTTGCTAAACCCGACTCAATCAACAGCTCAACCAAATCTTGTTGTGCGCTCTCAATGCTTGGTAAACCATCCAACTCCAATTGTTTTAATTCACCCAAACTCAGTTGTTGCACATTACCGCTGAATAAAGCTTGAGTGATGCGCTCGGCGCTAGCTAGGCCTTCTTCGCCATGAACAAATCGCGTCATTTCCTCAGCGAGGATACGTTGTGCTTGTGGCTTACCTTGGCTTGCTTGGTCTTGCGCTTCAATGCTGGCAATTTCTTCGCAGCTCAAGAATGTGTAGTAACGCAAGAAGTGGTAAACGTCTGCGTCTTCTGCGCCAAGCCAGAACTGGTAGAACGCGTAAGGAGAGGTTTTGCTAGGATCTAGCCATACTGCACCGCCTTCGGTTTTGCCAAATTTGGTACCATCGGATTTGGTGATCAGCGGCAGAGTTAAGCCAAATACTTGCTCACCATTTTGACGGCGAGTTAAATCGATCCCGCTGACGATGTTTCCCCATTGGTCATTGCCACCGATTTGCAAACGGCAACCGTATCGACGGTTTAGCTCGGCAAAATCGTACGATTGCAGTAGGGCGTAGCTAAATTCGGTGAAGGAGATACCTTGGTCAGGTCGTTGCAGGCGTTGTTTTACCGATTCTCGGTTGACCATAGTATTGATCGAGAAGTGCTTACCCACATCGCGGAAGAAGTCGATCACATTGATCGCTTTCATCCAGTCAGCGTTGTTCACCATGATCATCGGCTTGGTCAGTTGGTGGTTCATCAACTGCTGAATTTGATTAGAAAGATCGTTAACCCAGCCTGAGACGATTTCCTCTGAGTTCAGACTGCGCTCAGTCGCTTTAAAGCTTGGGTCGCCAATCATGCCCGTTGCACCGCCAATCAAGGCAACAGCTTGGTGTCCGGCATCTTGAAAGCGCTTAAGCATAATCAAAGGCACGAGGTGGCCGATATGCAAGCTGCCAGCTGTAGGATCGAAGCCGCAGTAAACGGTTTGTGGCTGTGAGAGAAGTGTCTGAATTTCTTCCAAATCGCTGGCTTGTGCAATCAAGCCACGATCTTGTAAATCTTGCAGTAATGGTGTCGTCATTCTTTTTGTCTGTCTTAGTGGTTGTTACATTTAGACTAAAACGCGACACCTTTTCTCGATATATCCCTTAAGGGACAGTTTTTATCTTGAATGGAGAATGAGGTGATTGAGGAAAAGCTGGAATAACTCACTCAATGAAGACACATTTAATTGCGAGTAAATTCGCTTTCGATGATTTTTGACCGTGCCTTGAACTAAGTGTAACCGCGCGGCAATTTCTTTGGTGTCAAACCCTTGAGCGAGAAGCGAAGCCACCTCTTGTTCGCGACGGGTGAGTGATTCTACGCCAAACGTTGCTAAAGCTTGCTCAATGGCTAATCGCATACTGCCAGAATAAGCACTCTGTGCAAAAACAGGCTCAGAAAAGGTAAATTCCGTTTGTTTCCAATGCTGCTGACAAAGCGACTGAATTATCGGGAAATAGGGCTTTAGCTTATTGATTTGTTGCTGAGAAAAGTATTTTCCATCAGTCATATATCCGAAGTACAGCATGACCCAACGGCCAGATTCAACTTCGACTAGCATGCTAAGCTCGTCTTTCCACCCTGTTTGATGATAGAACTGCTCGCAGTATGAGGTGAAGTCAACGCCTTTACGCGCCACGTCTTTGAGCGTAAATACGCCTTGTTGCTTTGTCTCGTTTAGTTTGAGAAAAAAAGGGTCATTTTGAAATGAGTCAGTAAGGTAGCGTTGAAAAAGTAACTCTCGCTCGTTCTCAATTGAGTCGTAGAGATAAATAGGATGTTTACCTTCTCGGTAACCTAAAATAACTGCGCAATCAAAATGAAAAAGAGTGCGAATGACACGCATAAGTTTAGGAGTAAAGTTAGGCGTGTTAAGAGCAGAAATTGCTTCTGCTAGCAGATTATTAAAGTTATTGTCAGGCATGGGATACCGAATTGCAGGTGGTTTTGCGCAAGCATAACCAAAAGCAATCCAACGAGAAAGGGAAGTCGCCATCTTCTGGTGACTTCCATAGAGAAAGTTGCGTAAGTGCTCAGTTTTGAGGAATCATATCCCCGTTAACTTATTGATAAGGGTGCATAACAACGGTTTTATTTAAGCAATTAGTTGCTATGCATTACTGCGAGTTAGTGAGCTCTTCGTTAACCCAGTATTTAGAACCAGACACGTTAGCATCGATGAGTAAACCTTTAGCGTTCAACTGATAGACGGCGACGCCGCTGTTAAATTGTTTTGAAAGTTGCTCTGAATCTTCGCCCGCAACAGCAGAGGCTTCACTTGTGGCCTCCCATCCTTCGTTGACGAACGTATCAAAATCTTCTTTGCTCTCAAACAGAACCACTTGTTGGTAAAATTTGCCGCCAGCCCCAAGTGCAACGCCCAAACCAAACATATTCATATAAGTGCGTTCTTCTGTTTCCTTATTCACTGCGACTCCTGACCCTGAGTTGGTGTGAAACAGCAAAGATAATTTACGAGAATCAAAGACCGCGTAGCCGTACGCGTTGTCGTAAATAGCTTTTGCCTCCGGCTTTTCATTAAATAACTTGAGCAAAGCGCTATCTGCCATTAAGTCCACGGCTTGGCGAGCTTCTTCTGGCGTATCGCCTTCCATCAGCTCATCAATTTTTTTGTCGGCAGCATCTATCCATTCTTTGCTTTTCTCGATGCTGGCTTCTGTCCATTCGCCTGCGGTATTGATCGCTTCCTCGGACCAGTTCGTGAAATCTTGCCACGCTTGTTTTGAAAACGCTTTGGTATCGTCCCAAGCATCTTGTGCAGTATCAGAAACTGCGTCGCCAAGCTCAGACATTTTATTGGAAATTTCATCCCAATCGGCATAAGCAGGGGATGCCAGGAGCATCAATGTAGTAAGGAGTGCGATAGGCTTTTTCATCAAATTCTCTCTGGAGTTATCGATATACCATTCATTTTAGGTCATCAGACTTTGATAATGAAATTGACTAAATGACGAACTTGAGAGAGGAATCACGAACTGATTGTGAAATGACGTGTGAATAACAAAGCCCTCACAAGGGGAGTGTGAGGGCTAGAGTTTATCGTGTGTTACTTGCTGCTAACTTTACCGAGTTTTAACCAAGTATCGATAACCGTATCTGGGTTTAGTGATACAGAGCTAATACCTTGATCCATTAGCCATTCCGCTAAGTCGTCGTGGTCTGATGGGCCTTGACCACAAATACCAACGTATTTGCCTGCTTTTGTTGCTGCATCAATCGCCATCTGAAGCATCACCTTAACCGCTGGGTTACGCTCATCAAATAGATGTGCAACATCGCCAGAGTCACGGTCAAGACCAAGCGTTAGCTGAGTCATGTCGTTTGAGCCAATCGAGAAGCCATCAAAGTACTTTAAGAACTCATCGGCAAGGACCGCGTTGGATGGCAGTTCGCACATCATGATGACTTTAAGGCCCTGATCGCCACGGCGCAGATCAAACTTCGCTAGCAAATCAATCACTGATGCTGCTTCGCTTGGTGTACGAACAAATGGGATCATGATTTCAACGTTTTTCAGACCCATTTCGTTACGAACGCGTTTGATTGCTTGAGTTTCTAACTCGAAGCAGTCTTCAAACACTGGAGAAATGTAACGAGACGCGCCACGGAAGCCAAGCATTGGGTTTTCTTCATGCGGTTCGTATGCTTTACCGCCAACCAAGTTGCTGTATTCGTTAGACTTAAAGTCAGACATACGAACAATAACGCGTTTCGGCCAAAATGCCGCAGCAATGGTTGCGATACCTTCTGTCAGTTTGCTTACGTAGAAATCGATAGGATCTTTGTAACCACGAATACGCTGAGTGATTTCTGTTTTTAGCTCATCGCTTTGTGCATCAAAGTTAAGTAATGCTTTCGGGTGGATACCAATCATCTTATTGATGATGAATTCAAGGCGCGCAAGACCAACACCTTCATTTGGAATTTGTGCGAAGTCAAACGCGCGATCAGGGTTACCCACGTTCATCATCACTTTTGTTGGTAGCAGTGGCAGTTCATCAACAGAAGAGCGTTTTACATCAAACTCAAGTTCACCTTGGTAAACGTAGCCCGTTTCACCTTCAGAACAAGATACGGTCACGGTTGCACCATCGGTTAACTTGCTTGTCGCATCGCCACAGCCAACGATTGCAGGAATACCAAGCTCACGAGCGATGATGGCAGCGTGGCAAGTACGGCCACCACGGTTGGTTACGATTGCAGATGCTTTTTTCATCACTGGTTCCCAATCTGGGTCAGTCATGTCTGTAACTAGCACGTCACCTTCTTGGACTAAAGACATTTGGTCCAGAGAGTCAACCAAGCGAACCACGCCTTTACCGATGCGCTGACCGATTGCACGACCTTCAACCAAAACATCTGCTTTGTTTTGTAGCTCGTAGCGCTCAATCACGTTTTGTTCCGTTTGTGAACATACGGTTTCAGGACGCGCTTGAACAATGTACAGCTTGCCATCAATACCATCTTTTGCCCATTCAATGTCCATTGGACGCTGATAGTGCTTTTCGATGATCATTGCTTGTTTTGCGAGCTCTTTGATCTCGTCGTCGTTCAATGAGAACGTGTTGCGTTCTTCATCAGAAGTATCAACGATATCAACTTGTTTGCCGATTTCTTGGTTATCTGAGTAGATCATTTTGATCAACTTAGAACCAAATGTTTTCTTAACGATTGGGTGTTCGCCTACTTCAAGCATTGGCTTGTGAACGTAGAACTCGTCAGGGTTTACTGCACCTTGAACGACCATCTCGCCTAGACCCCATGAAGAGGTGATGAAGACAACTTGGTCGAAACCCGATTCAGTGTCTAGTGTAAACATAACACCCGACGAGGCTTTATCTGAACGCACCATACGTTGGATACCCGCAGATAGCGAAATGCCACGGTGGTCGAACCCTTGGTGAACGCGGTAAGAAATCGCACGGTCGTTAAATAGAGAAGCGTAAACGTGCTTAGTTGCTTCTAGTACTGCGTCGATGCCTTTCACGTTCAAAAACGTTTCTTGCTGACCAGCAAAAGAAGCATCAGGTAGGTCTTCTGCCGTAGCAGATGAACGAACTGCGACTGAAAGCTCAGGATTGCCTTCGATCAGTTCTTGGTAATTTTCACGAATTTCTTGTTCAAGGTCCGCAGGGAAAGGGGCCTCTAATACCCATTGACGAATGTTTGCACCTGTCTTACGCAGAGCTTCTACATCTTCAACGTCTAGTTCATCGAGTAATTGGTGAATACGCTCATCCAAACCTTCGTGGTCAAGGAATTGGTTAAACGCGTATGAGGTTGTCGCAAAACCATTTGGTACAGAAACGCCTGCGTTTGCTAGGTTAGAAACCATTTCGCCAAGTGAAGCATTCTTACCGCCGACTTTGTCGACATCATCCATGGATAGGCCATTGAACCAGAGGGTGTTCTTTTGCATGTCTTTCTCCAGAAACATTGCAGCTTAGTAGGGGGACTTAAATCGATCTAAACAATCGCATGTTGGCTGTTATTACACGTTGACCATACATTGCTTCATTCAGATTGATATCAAAGGCAAACGATTACGTTCTGGCTGAAAAAAATTCAAACGAATTTTTAAAGCTGTGGTGAACCTAACTGAAAGCCAAACTGATTTATTAATATTATGTGTACCATCCTACTCAAAAGATTTTGAAAAATTAAACAGAAATGCAAATAAATAACCAAAGTCGTGATGTGTTCTATGTTTCTGACGGTACGGCGATAACATGTGAGACATTAGGGCATGTTGTTCTCGGTCAATTTCCGTTCATTCCTAACGAAAAAACCTTTCCGTTTGTTGAAAGCCAGGACAAAGCTACTGACGTAGTCAAAGAAATTGAAACTTCCTACCAGCGCAATGGCGTCAAACCTCTGGTCTTTTTCTCAATTGTCGTTCCAGAAGTACGTGAAATGCTGCTTGAAGCGCCAGCATACAGTTACGATGTGTTGGAGAGTATTGTGCAGAAAGTGCAAGACGACATTCAGATGGCACCAAAGCCTAAGTTGCAGCGTTCTCGCAGCGTGGGGAAAGATTCCGACACCTATTTTGACCGTATTGCGGCTATTGAATACACATTGGCGCATGATGATGGCATCACACTAAAAGGGTTGGATCAAGCTGATATCATCTTACTTGGCGTGTCGCGTAGTGGAAAAACGCCGACTAGCTTGTATATGGCGATGCAATTTGGTTTACGTGTTGTGAACTATCCGTTCATTGCGGAAGATGTGAAGATGATGCGTTTGTTGCCTGAATTTGAGATCCATCGTCATAAGTTGTTTGGGCTGACGATCGATCCCGAGCGCTTGACTGAAATCCGTGAGAATCGTTTGTCTGGAAGTGATTACGCTAGCACAGAGCAGTGCAAGCTGGAGCTAGACACTGTTGAGGCTTTGTTTAGAAGAGAGGCGATCCCATATATCAATACGTCCTCTCTGTCTGTTGAGGAAATTACTACGCGTATTCTGGAAAAAGCAGGAATGAAGCGTCGCTTGTTTGGCTAACAAGAGACGCTCATGTCGCCATGTGTAAGAGGAGGTAAGGTGTGTACCTCCTCTATCGAATGAACCTTAGACAGAATTAATAGTATTGGAACATCTTTTGGATGTCTTGATAGTTTTTGGTCTGAGTTAGTGACAGCATCAGTAAGATACGTGCTTTTTGTGGGTTCAATGTACCAGCGGCAACAAAGCCGTATTTTTCGTCATCAATTTCAGCATCCAAAGTGGTTGAGCCGCTAGGCGTTCGGGAGCTTCTTACAACAACAACGCCATCTTTACTCGCTTTCTCTAGCTCATCAAACACAGTGTGGTACAAGTTACCATTACCGACACCAGCACTTACGATGCCGTCAAACTTCGCATCCACAAAGGCTTTCACTGGCAAATTGGAGGCATTTGCATAGTTATAAACAATACCGACCTTAGGCAACTTAGTAAGCTTTGATACATCGAATGGGGTTTCTGTCGTATGTTTACGCTCTGGGCTTCGTTGATATTTGGCATCGCTATTATGAATGTAGCCGATAGCACCAAAGTTGGGTGACTGGAAAGTGCTGACGGAGGTTGTATTGGTTTTTGTCACATCTCGCGCATCGAAAATCGTGTCATTCATTGCGACTAGCACGCCACGTCCTTCTGAATCTTCATCGGTGGCTGTTACGACTGCATTGTATAAGTTGACTGGTCCATCAGCACTCATTGCGGTGGAAGGACGCATTGCACCAACGATCACGACAGGCTTTTTGCTCTTGACGGTCAGATCAAGGAAGTAAGCGGTTTCCTCTAACGTATCCGTACCATGAGTAATGACGATGCCGTCAACATCATCTTGAGCGAGTAGCTCATTAACTCTTTTCGATAATTTTAGCCACACTTCATCATTCATATCTTGTGAACCGATACTGACCACTTGCTCTCCAGAAATATCGGCAATGTTGGTCATACTCGGCACCGCAGAAATCAATGATTCAACGCCGACTTTACCTGCTGTGTAGTTTGACTCGGTTGCAGATTGACCTGCGCCTGCTATGGTGCCGCCAGTGGCAAGAATTTTAATGTTCGGAAGATCGGATTGCGCGAAAGACAAAGAACTAAGGCACAAACCAAGGGTTATCGTACTGAGGCGGAAAAGATTTTTCGTCATGGGAATCACCTGCTGTTAGGTTGGATGTTGGGGAACTCATCTATCCTAAAAACAGCGGGTTAGATTTTTTGAGTACTAGTTCAACAAATTGCAGATGAAGATCGTGATCAACTAATCACTTAAAGAATATCAAATCAACCAGTTAACCTAATTGACGTGCTTCTTTAACAAGTGAGATGTGCTAGTAACGTGCACAACGTGTTAAGCCCTATAATTTATTGATTTATAAATAAAGGCGGTAGGAGTCTCGTGATGAGGTTACTAAATATGAATTTAGCCGTGTAATTTTCCAAAGTTTACAGTGTAAAAAAAAGCGGCTTTACCCCGGAACAGATAAAAGCCGCTTGCCAATGATGTGTTAATTCACATCTTATCGCATAATCATTTGTTCACGACCAGGACCCACAGACACCATTTTTACTGGTACGCCCATGAGTTCCTCAATGCGTAGAACGTATTTCTGTGCTGCTACTGGAAGCTCTTCAAACTTACGACAACCTGTGATGTCCTCGCTCCAGCTTTCCATCTTTTCGTAGATTGGCGCAAGAGAGGCAGTTTGAGGCCAGATTGGGTTTTCGCTATGGTCGCCTTCGTAGCCAACACAGATTTTTAGATCTTTAAGACCTGTCAGACAGTCTACTTTGGTCAGTGCGATTTCAGTTGCGGCTTGCAGTTCAACGCCATTCTTCGTAGCGACTGCGTCGAAGTAGCCCATGTCGCGTGGACGACCCGTAGTTGCACCGAACTCGCCAGCAAGTTCGCGGAAAGCGTCTTGCTCTTCCATTGCAGTGATCAACGTACCAGTACCCACTGATGAGCTGAAGGCTTTTGCAACCGCAATAACGCGTTCAGGACGAAGTGCCGGAAGGCCACTACCGATACCCGCGTACATTGATACAACGTTAGAAGATGTTGTCCAAGGGTACTCACCGTAAACAAGGTCACGACCCGCGCCAAGCTGCGCTTCGAACAATAGAGTTTTGTCTTTCGCTTGTAGTTCTTTTAGAGGAAGCGTTACGTTGCAAATTGAATCGCGCCAAGGTGCAGAGACTTCTAGCAGCCAGTTCGCCAGTTCTTCAGCGGTTTGTTCAAACTCGAACGTCGGGTAAAGTGCACGCAGTTGCGGCAGTTTCCAATCCATCATGAATTGAAGGCGTTCAACCAATACTTCTGGTTGCTTCAACCAACCAACTAGGATGCCTTTCTTCATTACGCGGTCACCGTAAGCAGGTGCAATACCTTGACGAGTTGAACCGTATGCTTTGTCGCCTAAACGTTGTTCTTCTAGCGTATCTTCTAGTGCGTGTAGAGGTAGACACAGTGTTGCGCGATCAGAGATGCACATATTCACTTTTACGCCCGCTTCTTCAACTTCCGCAATCTCCTGAGACAGCAACGCAGGGCTGATAACCATACCCGGACCTAACACTGCCAAACAGTCTGGGTTGAATACGCCACTTGGTAGCTGGTGCAGCTTAAACGTACCTAGATCGTTAACCACGGTGTGACCCGCGTTGTTACCACCTTGGAAACGAATGCTCGCAGAAGCTTGCTCTGCCAAAAAGTCAACGATGCGGCCTTTGCCTTCATCACCCCAGTTTGCACCCACAACAACGATAGACGACATAATTTAATCTCCAAAAACAGATGCAAAAATCTTAAGGTGTTCGCCATAATAAGAGAAATTAATTATACTCATTAACTTGATAAGAATCTCATATCGGAATTGGCAATGTTAGATTTGAACTGGCTGCGAACCTTCGTCACTCTTGCAGAGGTAAAACACTTTGGTAAAACAGCGACGGAACTGCACATGACGCAGCCGAACGTAAGTTTGCATATCAAGCAGTTGGAGCAAGCCACGCGCACGAAATTGATTGAGCGAAATCCCGTGCAGTTGACGCAAGCGGGGAAGCGTTTGTTAGCTACGGCGCAGCGGATGCTCAATGAGCTGCAAATTTGTCAGTCAGATCTCAATGCCATCAACGATCTTACGCAGGGGACGCTTTCTATTGCGGCGAGCGATATTGTTTCACGTTTACTGCTTATCAAACCATTTCAGCAATTCAAAAGTGAATATCCGGGGATCGACTTGGCATTGTTCAACACCACATCTTCTCAAGCGGTGGATTTGGTGAAAAGTGCGCGTGCCGATATCGGCTTTGTTATCGCACAAAAAGAGAGTCAACCGCTGCATTTTACGCCTCTCACGCAGATTCACTGGTGTGCGTTTGGCGATAACTTTTTTGAGTGGCAAGACAATGGAAAAGAGAGCCAGACGCTGATCCTGCTAGGGCACGATACTCGAACCCGAGAGCTGATTGATGCGTCTTTACCTGAGCTAAATCTGCCTAAGCATCGCGTGATGGAAGTGGGCAGTGTGGAAGCACAAATCGACTGGGCGGAAGCAGGGTTTGGGACTGCTATTGTGCCGGATTTCTCGCTCGATCCGAGATTAAAGCTTTCCCGAGAAGTTACGCCTTTGCCAAGTTTTCCAAACACTGATTTCGGCTACATCGTGCGTCAAAATCAGGTGTTATCCAAAGCGGCAAAACAGTTGTTGGCTTGGGTTGGCGAGAATGTGTCGGTGGTTGAGGGCTAAGACGATGAAAGAAAAGGCCATGAAAGAGACGAAGATTACGATTTCGCTCCCATCCTTGATTCACCGTATTGGGGGCGACCATGCCAAGCGAGCGAAAACACTCGCAGCAGAAAAACAGTGCGATCTTAAGCGAATTAGACGATCTCGTCACTGGCAAATCTCGGGCGAGGCTTTGGATGTAAAAGCGTTTTTAGAGCATCTCAAAAACGAAGAAGCAGAGACGATGCGATTTGCGATCAACAAAATCGAACAAGCTCTACTTGCTCACCAAGACAAATTGGAACCTTTGGACGTGAAGTTGATACGTTTGGTGAGACAAAACCCAAACATCACCTTAGCGGAGCTGATGGCTGAAACGAACTGCACGTTAGTTCAAGCTCGCACGGCACGATTTGATGCTGAGTTGCTTTAAGATCGGTTTGTGGTTTACTCACTTTATTAACAGATGTTAGGGTACCGATCAAAATCACTCACTAAGACCATTTTATTATGGATATTTGGCAGCTTCTCCTTTTTATTCCAGCTTGCTTCGCTCTAAATATGGCTCCAGGTCCAAACAATTTATTGGCAATGAATAATGCGCGTTGTTACGGCTTTAGGGCCGCGTTTACGGCCAGTTTAGGCAGAATTGCTGCTTTTTCAGCGATGATTGCGTTGTCTGCATCAGGTCTGGCTGTGATTTTGTATACGTCAGAAATGCTATTTTTGGCAATAAAGTTGGTAGGGGCGCTGTATCTACTGTGGATTGCGTTCAACCTTTGGCGCTCAGAGTCCAGCCCGATCTCTGACTTGGACAATTCGCGCAACTACGCAGGACTGGCGAAACAAGAATTTACGCTCGCTGCTGGCAACCCGAAAGCGATACTTATTTTTACTGCATTCTTGCCGCAATTTGTTGATGCCAATGCCAACGTTCAAGAGCAGTTTTTTGCCCTTGGCTCGACGTTTTTGATATTAGAAATGGTCGCCATTTCAATCTATGCCATCTTTGGTTTGTACTTGAGGCACTGGTTTTCAAATCCAAAAATGGCGAAACGTTTCAATCGCGGATGTTCGTTGTTTTTAGCCGCATCAGGTGCGAATTTGCTACTAAGTAAGCAATAACAACACATCATCTCCGTAGATTATTTTTCTATAAAAAGAGCCGCTGATGTTACATCAGCGGCTCTTTTCGTTGATGCATCGATTATTTATTGTTACCACATCAAATCGTCAGGCACGACGAAATCTGCGTATGGATCGTCTTCTGCTGGAATGTCCGATTCAGGTTCTTTTTGTTCGATGATGACGGACTCATCACGTTGAGCAATTTTATTCGCTACTCCACGTGGAATGACAACATAGCTTTCACCAAAAATTGCGATTGCCAAAATACCTTTGATCAACTGCTCGCGGATAAGTGAATCTACATAAAGTGATTTCACTAGCGTACCGTGCGTGAAGTTGTATTTGATGTCGCCATCTTTTAAGTCGATCTTGTTCATCTCAATCAATTGATTGATCTGCGCTTTGATCTCTTTGTTTAATCGCTCAGCATTTTGCTGCTCGCTCAATTGTTTATCACGCTCTAACTGTTGGCGTTTATTCTCTTCAACCGCCGCTTTTACTTCGCGTGCTTGAACGCGTGATTTTTTAGAGCCTTTCTTCGCTTTCTTTAGTTTCTTTTCATTAACTAAGCCAGCTTTCAGCATTTGTTCTTGAAGGGTAAGTTTTGCCATGTTTTATCCAGTTAGTGCGCAATTTTGGGCATTTTACCCACTATTGCCACTTGTAGTAAATAATAGTGCTTTCTATGGGTCTAAAATGTTTGGTTGGCTTGTTATCTCTTTAATGGAAAGTGCAAAGCGGGCCTTCTCCAAAGCCCGCGAGCATTACTGAAATCTAGGTGGGTTATGGCTGCCACTGTTTAGATGTGACGAGGTTATCCATCACTTTGTTTACCGCTTGATGCGCTTTGTCGACAATGGTGTCTATATCGTTGCGATTCGCGATAAGCGGTGGAGCAAAACCGAGGATGTCACCATGTGGCATAGCGCGAGCGATTAAGCCTTGCTCTAAACAGGCCGCCGCGATTTGCGGGCCTACTTTCAAGTTTGGATCAAAGTGTGCTCGGCGAAGCTTGTCTGAAGAAAACTCCAACGCATGCAACAAGCCAACGCCACGAGTATCACCGACTAATGGATGATCGTTAAACGTCTCTGCCATACGTTGCTGCAAGTAAGCGCCGACTTCGGCCGCGTTTTGCACTAAGCCTTCACGTTCAATGATATCGAGGTTGCAGTTCGCGGCTGCCGCCCCCATTGGGTGACCAGAGTAGGTATAACCGTGTCCGATAGCGCCCCATTGGTCGGTGCCGTTTTCTAGCACACTCCAAACTCGTTCACCGACGATCACGCCAGACAGCGGTTGATACGCTGAGGTTAACCCTTTCGCTACCGTGATGAGATCTGGTTTCATGTCGTAATGGAGTGAGCCAAAATCGGAGCCGAGGCGACCAAAGCCACACACCACTTCATCCGCAATCAAGAGCACATCGTATTTGTCGAGCACTTTGCGAATCGCCTGCCAGTACCCTGCTGGTGGTGGCACAATACCGCCAGTACCGAGCACTGGTTCTGCAATCATTGCTGCTACCGTTTCTGGGCCTTCTTCCAAGATCATCGCTTCGAGTTGATCTGCGCAATATTGAGAGAATTCGAGCTCAGACATACTCTCGTCTTCACGGCGATAATAATATGGCGCGATGGTGTGTTTGATACGCTCAAGTGGTAAATCAAAATGGGCGTGGAACAGCGGCAAACCTGTCATTGAACCGGACGCGATACTTGAACCATGGTAGCCGCGGTCACGCGAAATGATTTTTTTCTTCTCTGGTAGACCACGAGCATTGTTGTAATACCACACCAACTTAAGTTGAGTTTCGTTCGCGTCGCTGCCTGACATGCCGTAGTAAACTTTGCTCATGCCTTCAGGCGCAATTTTGATGATGCGATCTGACAGTGTCACGAGCGCTTCGTTCGTATGACCGACGTACGTGTGGTAGTACGCCAGTTCTTTGGCTTGCTCATAAATCGCATCGGCCATTTCGGTCCTGCCATAGCCAATGTTTACACAATACAACCCGGCAAAGCCGTCTATCAGCTCGATGCCTTCTGAATCGGTGATGCGTATTCCGCTTCCGCTCGAGATAATTCTTCCCGGAAGCTCCCCGGCCGCATACTGCTTTAGGTGGGTTGAGGCATGAAATACTCTCTGACGATCGATCTCTAAAAGTTGTTGGGTTTTGTTACTCATGATCCTTCTCCTCGAATAATTGGATATCCATATTTCGTGTCTCAACTGCCACTGACGGTTGGTAAAGCGCCTAAGCAGCAGTATTTGATTTCGCTGTATTCTTCAAATCCGTGACGGCTTCCTTCTCGTCCAAGACCAGACTGTTTCACGCCGCCGAATGGGATAGGGTGCCCTGTCATTTTGACGGAGTTCACGCTCACCATGCCAAACTCCAAACCGCGCATGCAGTGCCAAATTTGGTGAATATCGTGACCATAAACATAGGCAGCTAAGCCGTACTCAGTGTCGTTGCTCATTTCAATCACGGTATCTAAGTCTTGGTAAGGCAATACGCCTGCCACAGGACAAAAATTCTCTTCGCGATACACCGCCATTTCAGGGGTTACATCGGCTAGCAATGTCGGCGCGAAGAAGTTTTCGCCTGGTACGGGCTGGTGGTATCCCGCTACCAATCGCGCGCCTTTGTCGAGCGCGTCACGCACCAAATCATGCGCTTTATCCACCGCAGTGCGATTAATAAGCGGTCCCATGGTGGTTTTTTCGTCTAAGCCATTGCCCAAAACGATGTGGCTCATTTCTTTGGCAAACGCTTCCAAAAACGCTTCGTACTTATCGTCGGGGACGAAAATACGGTTTGCGGCCAAGCAGTCTTGTCCTGCGGTTTGAAACTTCGCATCCACGGCGGCTTTGGCTGCTTGCTCGACATCCATATCTGGCAGCACGATGAAAGGGGCGTTACCACCGAGCTCCATACTGCACTTCTTCACGGTTTGTGCCGCGTCGCGTAGCAATAGTTTGCCTACTCGAGTTGAGCCTGTGAACGAGAGCGCTTTGACTTTATCGGAGTGACACAAGGTTTGTGACACCATCACCGCATCGCCAGTGATCACGTTAAATACACCAGGTGGAAAGCCAGCTCGGTCTGCTAACTCTGCCAACGCTAACGCAGAAAAAGGCGTTTCACTGGCGGGCTTAATGAGCACCGGACAGCCTATTGCTAGTGCGGCTGCGGCTTTGCGTGTGATCATGGCATTAGGAAAGTTCCATGGCGTAATCAGTGCTGCGACACCAATTGGCTCGCGCACCGTTGATAGCTGCGCATTCGGAATATGACTTGGGATGGTTTCGCCATAACAGCGGCGTGATTCTTCGGCAAACCAACGAACAAAGGATGCGCCGTAGTCAATCTCACCTACAGCATCACCTAGTATTTTTCCTTGCTCCATCACCATCAAATGAGCAAGGTCTTGCTTTGATTCTAGAATCAGGTCGTGCCAACGCATGAGAATTTCAGCGCGCTCTTCTGCTTGCATTTTTCGCCATTGACGAAAGGCTTGGTCGGCTTCATCAATCGCTTGATAGAGTTGTTGCTGAGATAGCTTAGTGATGTAACCGATGACCGTGCCATCTGCTGGATTATCCACCGGATGAAATTGATCACCACTTACCCATTTGCCATTCACGTACGCTAAACCTCTCACCAAACGTACGTCTTTCATTATCGCCATCATGTCGTGTGAGGCTTTTAATTCTTCAGTGTGTAAGCTGTGCAGTGCTGCCATGAGTCCTTCTCCCAGCATCGTTGTCCATAATGAAACTGTAATGGAGAAGTGACCGAAATAATTTCTGATACCGAGGTTTAAAACGTCAGAACTTTCTTTTTAGTGCCGTTAAATATGGTGTTTTTTCTGTTCACGCCTGATACGCATTTTCCCTTTTATAACAAAGCGTTTTGGTTTACTTCGAATGTGCCCGCATCACGTTTGATTGTTTTTGTCACAATGTAAGTAAAGTAGCGCTCAATGCCCACATCTGAGTCTAACCAGTTGTCGATAAGCCGCTGATATTGGTCGATATCTTCTGACTGAATTTTAAGGATGTAATCGATACCACCGCCCGTGGCATAGCAATCAGTGACTTCTGGTGAATGTTGAACCAGTTGCTCGAAGCGTTTGAACGCTTGGGCGTTGTGTTCTTTGAGCGTAACTTCAACCATAACCGACGTTCGTTTGAACAAAATATCGGTATTTACTTTTGCTCCGTAACCTTCAATGATGCCTGCTTCTTCCAGTTTTTTGACGCGCTCCCAGCAAGGGCTCACGGATAGGTTGATGGCCTCGGCAAGGTGAGATTTGGTGATACGACCATTATCATGAAGTATTTGTAGAATTTTTACGTCGTAGCGATCGAGGCGCATTATGAGTCTCCCTGTTGAATACTAATCATTTCATAAAGGCTGATGACTGGTCGCTGTTATAAGGTGCTTTCCAGTTTGCTTCTGGTATGCCATTTGTTTTGATTTCTTTAGTTGGCTTTTCAATCAGCCTATCTCGCCGCAGTCTTCGGCTATAACTGCGATAGTGTCACCGATATTCACCATAGCAGGAAAACGACGTGCCGCGAAAATACCATTGCGCTGTGACTTGTACTCAACGGGGGCGGTACCTGTGCGCTCGGTCGAGAAGATTCTCACTAATACATCTCCCTTTTTGACGGTATCGCCAAGATCAAATAAGTATTCTGTGATGCCGTGGTGCTGGCTTTGCACATAACAACTTGCATCAGGCATATCTAATAACTTAGTTGGTTGGGTTGGTTGTTCGTAGTCACCGGGCAAGTTGCCTGAGAAGCGTAAGAAGTTGCGAATGCCACGGTCGGAATAAGCGATGGTTTCTGGAGTGCTGGTTCCGCCTCCTCTTAGTTCGGTGGTAACAAAGATTTTTCCCTGAGACTCCACGGCAGTGTCATACAGGCTGGTGGCGTCCATTTCGAGCAAGATCATGGTGTAAGGTGCGCCAAACAGTTTTGCACCTAATATGCAGGCTTCTTCTTGATCGAGATTGTCGAGACGATGGGCAGCGGCGAACGGCACGATATCTAACGTTTTACCACCTGAGTGAATGTCTAACGCAAAATCGCACTTAGGAACTAGGTAACGAGTAAAATAATCCGCAATTTTCTCGGTCACTGTGCCTATGGGGTTGCCGGGAAAGCTGCGATTTAAATTCCCCTTATCGATAAACGACGTACGTGAGGTATTTTGTACCGCAGGTAAGTTCATCATGGGTACAATAATGACACGACCTTGGATTTGATCTGCCTGAAGCGAGTTCGTCAATTTTAGCAGGCTGGTGATGCCTTCGTATTCGTCTCCGTGATTACCGCCAGTAAGCAGTGCGGTTGGTCCGTGACCATTTTTGATCACGGTGATAGGTATCATAATACTGCCCCAAGCGGAGTCGTCATGTGAATAGGGCAGCGTTAAAAAGCCGTGCTGTACACCTTCTCGGTCAAAGTCTATGGTGGCTGTGATCGAGCTTTTTTGCATATCAAGTCCTTTTAGTTCTCAGACCTGGCTCAACAGAGCTTAAGGTTTGAAAAATTAGTGTTTAACAAATAAGTGGCGTGGAAAATCACACAATGTTTTTGCTCCATCATGGGTAATGACGATGCTTTCCGTTGTTTCTAACCCCCAATCTTTGAACCACAGCCCCGGCATAAAATGGAATGTCATGCCTTCTTTCAAGATGGTTTTATCGGTGTCTCGCAAACTCATGGTTCGTTCCCCCCAATCTGGTGGGTAGCTCAAACCTATTGGGTAGCCACAACGGGCACCTTCGCGTGAGAATCCCGCTTTATCGAGAACCTGGTTTAGTGCATTGGCGATGTCGGCGCAGGTATTTCCGGGCTTTGCCACTTTCAAGCCCGCTTCAAGTCCTAGAGTCAGGGCTTCGTCGGCTCGTTTAAACTTGTCGTCAGGCTCGCCAAGAAAAATAGTGCGTGAGAGTGGGCAATGGTAACGGCGGTGCGCCCCTGCGATTTCAAAAAACGTCCCTTCGCCTTTCTTGAAGGGTCTGTCATCCCAAGTCAGGTGAGGTGCGGAAGCATCAGAACCTGATGGCAAAAGCGGCACAATCGCGGTGTAATCGCCAAAGTGGTCTTCATGCCCGAGCACGGCTTGGCGGTTAATCTCGGCAACAAGGTGGTGTTTCGGTAATCCAGGTTCAATCATGTCGAACGCGACGCGGTGCATATTTTCAACAATGCGAGCGGCACGGTACATGTACGCCAGTTCTTGATCGGATTTAACGGCGCGGCACCAGTTGACTAGTCCAGTTGCATCGAGAAGTTGAGCATTCGGTAGGTGCGTAGTGAGTGATTCGTAAGCGGTGGCGCTAAAGTAATAGTTATCTTTTTCTACGCCGATGCGACCACGATCCCAAAGGCGCGGAGCCAGTACGGCTTCGACTAGGAAATCCATCGGGTGTAACGGCGGGTTCATTACATAATGGTCTGGATAGTAGGTAATGTTTTCTGCCGACATATACGCAGTCCTGTATGCTCCGTTGGCATCTTGGCAGCGTCCAAACCAAACAGGTTCATCAGATGGACCAACAACGACACATTGTGGCACGTAAAAAGACCACCCATCATAGCCTGTCAGCCACGCCATGTTAGAAGGGTCATGAATGATAAGGACATCCAATTCTCTTTCTTCCATCGATTGCCGAACTTTCGTTAACCGATCCTGGAACTCATCCAGTGTAAAATGCAAAGCAACGCCTCTCATATTTTCTCCTTGTTAGAAATCCGACGCCTTATGGGCCTTCGGAGACGCTGAGGTATTTCTACCTTCTACCAGCTAGCCAGATCTGCGTTAAAAATGATTGCAATTTACCTCTGGGGTTGTATTTGGATTGAACGATGCTGTTTAACATGTTTGTTTAACCCATACATTTCATGTCAATCATTACAATTGTGGTTTATTTTTGTGCATTTCACCTCGTTTTGTGAGTTAAAGTTCGCCATTTGTTAAATGGAAGTTACAATGAGCATTAAAAATGAATCAATTAAAATATTGTGTCATGACAATTTCTTTGAACCCGATCATTCGGCCAGGCACCGCTAAATACATCTCCATTGGTAACTATCTTGTCGAATGTGTCCGCAGTGGTTATCTAAAACCGGGGACTCGATTACCCACACATCGTGAGTTTGCAGAACAAATTGGCGTCAGCGTACAAACGGTGAGCCATGCATATGGTTATGCAGAGAAAAAAGGGGCGATCGAGTCTTGGGTTGGGAATGGTACTTTTGTCAAATCAGGTTTTGTGGATGAAAGTACGGACACGGAGTTCATGCTGACACAAGAGATGAAAGAAACGCCGGATGAAATTGATATGTCGATTGCACATCCAGTGGTGACCGATCGCCACATTACGCTTTTTAATCAGGCGTTAATGGAGATTGCTGGGCAAACAAACAATCGTGGTTTGATCAGTAAAGCAAAGCCGGTAACAGGTCAGCCTCATCATATTGAGTCAGGAGCACGATTTCTAAGTAGCCAAGGGCTGGATGTGGGTGCCGATCAAATATTACTCACAAATGGAGCATGCCATGGTTTAACGTTGGCTTTAAGCACAGTTGTTGAACACGGTGATTTAGTTGCTTGTGGTCACTTGGTTGATCATGGCTTGATCTCTCGCTCGAGAATGCTTGGATTTAAGTTGCAACCACTTGAAATGGATGAGTTTGGTATAACGCCGGATGCATTTGAATGGGCATGTAAACACAAACCAATCAAGGTATTGTGTTGCACACCTAGCATGGCTAACCCGACTAGTGCGCATATGGATCTTGCACGCCGAGAGGCGATAGCGAATATTGCGCAGCAATACGACATCTATGTCATTGAAGATGACGTGTATGGAGCACTAGAACCTAACCGTGTCCCACCCCTTGCCACATTGTTACCCGAACAAGCTTTCTATGTAACCAGTTTAACCAAAGTTGTAGCGCCAGGCATGCGCACTGGCTATCTGACGGTCCCACGTCATTTTTTGCAGCACGCGATTGGTCGTTTAGCCGCAACGAGTTGGTCTGCGACTCCATTACCATTTGAAGTTGCTCATTTGTGGATCGAGAACGGTACGTTAAATCGACTTATTCGCTTTCAAGTCAATGAGTTTGCTAAGCGACAGCGAATAGCAAAAGCCGCTTTAGAAGGGCATGTTTATAGCTCGCACCCGAATGGACAACACATTTGGTTGAGACTACCCGAGCAGTGGAATAGCGATGACCTGGTTGCTTCGGCAAAGCGTTCAGGGGTGCAGATCACTGGATATAAACCGTTTGTTCTCGATACAAATCAGCCAATGCCTTACGTGCGAATCAGCTTGGGAGCAGAAACAAACCGAGGCTACATCAAACACGGGTTATCTGTGATTGCTGAAATTCTCGATACCAACCCTCCCACCTCACATTTTTTGGTTTGAGCGATAGGTTATTTATGCTTTTATCTGATGGACTTAAACGTTTGTAACTGAGTTTTTTCTTGTCGCCATTGCCTCGGCGATTTCCCCGTCCAACGGCGAAAGTGGCGGCTGAAGACCGCAGTTTCTGCATAGCCCAGTTGCAACGCGATATCGGTAATACTCTGAATATTCTCATGCAATCGCTGTTCGGCGAAATCCTGACGCACTTGTTGTAAAAGCTGCCGATAATTTGTGCCCTGTTGTTTCAGCTTGTTTTGCAGCATTCTCGGATGCAGGTCCAATGCTCTTGCAACGCGCTCAACGCTGCATTCTCCGGTTGAGAGCAGACGGCCAATCATATTTGCCGCTTGGTCACTGAGATTATTAGGGTAACGGGTCTGCAGCTCTTTGAGGTGTTGCTGAAAATGGCGCTCTAGTGCGTCTTCATCTTGGTGGTTCTTAGCGTTAAGTAGACTCGCTTTAAGTAGGATACCGTCAAACTTATCACCGAAACGCAGTTTGTTCTGCTGGGCAAATGCGCTCTGTTCTGCCTCGAAGCTGGCGTGTTGGTTGAGGTGTAAAGAGAAGTGGCTCGCTTCAATATCAAGTAAGCTCGTAACAAACATGGCTAAGTGCGACACACTCAACTGCATCAACTGCGCGATACCGCGTTCGCTGTGCACATCAATATTGAGCGACAACCGTACCCAATCATCTTGTGGCGTCATGTTGAGAGTGACTCCTGACGAATGCAGATAGAGAAAATCATTCACCCGCACCAAGGCTTCACCGACCGTTTCTGCGCGGGAAACCAACATCGGCAAATCACCTAAACTTTGCAGGTTTTGGCGCTCGGCGAGCAACGCACCAAACAGCGGTTGCTTACAACGAGCAGCCGCTTCCTCCAGCAATTCCGCCAACCTAGGGTAGGCGAGATACGTATCGGGATTGCGAAACTGCGCAGCAGACAGCCCGACGGCAGCCATAATCTCAACCGGATTCTGCCCTAGTTCGGAAACCAAGCTATCAAATTTATCGGCAGCGCCACTTCGTACGATATACATGTCTCGATTTTTAAATGTTAACAGGTTGTAAATCGCAATGTATCAAATTTACTTCGCAAAAGGTCAAGTGAGTGTCAACGAGTTGATCTAAGTTACATTTTGATAACAACAGCACATAGACGAGAAGCCGTATGGAACTTATCAATAAAACCGCGATTGTCACCGGCGCTGCAGGTGGAATTGGCCAAGCCATTATTCACAAACTGCTGGAACAAGGCGCGAAAGTACTTGCTGTCGACATTTCCCCTCAATCATTAAATGTGTATCAAGACTTCGATGCAGATCAGCTACGAACATTTGTTGCGGACGTCACCAATTACCAAGAAGTAGAAGCCATGGTCAAGCATGCAGCCGAACAGTTTGGCTCGCTTGACATCATGGTCAACAACGCAGGCATTGGCGCGCCGAAACCTCTGCTTGACCACGACCCAATTGCCGATTTTGAGCCGATCTCAAAGGTCAACCAAAATGGTGTCTACTACGGCATTCTCGCCGCTGGGCGACAATTCCAAGCACAAGGCACGCCGGGCGTGATCCTCAATACTTCTTCTGTTTACGCACGAATGGCGTCTGAGATGACCTTTACCTACAACGTCAGCAAAGCCGCAGTCGATATGATGACCAAATGCGCCGCATTAGAACTCGCACCATTGGGTATTCGTGTTTGCTCCGTCGCTCCGGGACGCGTTGATACTCCGATGTTAAGGCAATACGAAGAGATTGGCCTGTGGGACCACATTCGCAAAGAACAGATGCGTCAAAACTTCACACAACCAGAAGAGATTGCTGATGTGGTGGCGTTTCTGGTCAGCGAGAAAGCCAACTGTATCAACGGCTGCACCGTCAGTGCATCTGACGGCTTCGAGAACTTTAAGTACCCACTCATGGGATAGGCGAGCACGCCACATTACAGCAATAGCGAGGATGTAAGTTATGTCATTACCAGAAGTTATTCAGCATCAAGATTTCCTATTAACTCTTAATACTAATGAGGAGTCGCTCATCAAAGACGCACTACCGGGTGTGGATGTTTACCCATTGTTTCTTGATCCAGAAAACGGTACGTGGGTGATTCGCGCCAAATTCAAACCGGGTATCACTCTACCTAAGCACTTCCACACTGGTGTGGTGCACTTCTATACACTGAGTGGCGCGTGGCACTACATCGAGTATCCAGACCAAGTCCAAACCGCTGGTAGCTACTTATATGAGCCGGGCGGTTCGATTCATACCTTTCACTGTCCAGAAGAGTCGGGTGGTGCAGATGGCTTTATGGTGATCCAAGGTGCAAACATTAACTTTGACGAAGAAGGCAACTTCATCAATATCATGGATGCGGGTTGGATTGAGCAAGTTGTTATTGCAACAGCGAAAGCACAACGCTTTACCGCGCGTTACATCAAACCGGGTGCGATTGCTGGCCTGAGTGATGATCTTGCGGAGTAACCCCATGCAACAGATGAACAGTATCGTAATGCAGGATGGTAGTGTCCGCCTGAAGCAAGTCGAAATCCCCAAACCCGCTTCGGGACAAGTGTTGGTTCGCAGTCTCGCCTGTGGCATTTGTGGCTCCGACCTTCACATTACTCGACACGCGGATGAGGTATTTGATGTATTCCACCAGCTCGGGTTGATGCCTGATGAAGCCGGTGAGCACGCTCAAGTGATGTTGGGGCATGAGTTCTGTGCGGAAATTATCGAATACGGTGCCGATACGCAGCAAACGTTGTCCGTTGGTAGCCGAGTCACCTCAGTGCCGATGTTGCTCAGCCAAAATGGCGCGGGCGTTGGTGTTACTCCGGGTACTTATGGCGCTTACTCTGAGTACTTCCTGCTTGATGAAGCGTTATTGCTACCTGTGCCAGACGGAATGCCATCTGAGGCGGCGGCACTGACTGAACCACTGGCGGTCGGTTTGCACGCGGTCAATCGCAGTGAAATCGAGACGGAAGAAACCGCGCTGGTTGTCGGTTGCGGTCCTATAGGGCTGGCGGTGATTGCTGCACTGAAACAACGTGGTGTGAGCAATATTCTTGCTGTCGATCTTCAGGAAGAGAAGCTGCGACTTGCCAGCGAGTTTGGCGCAAATCGATTGATCAACCCGATCAAGGAAGACGAGATCGCTGTTGGTGAGCAGTACGCGATGAACTCACGTCTGGTCATTTATGAATGTGTTGGCAAGCATACTTTGATTGACGATTTTCTGCGCCGTGCTCCTGCCCGATCACGAATCGTTGTATCAGGCATTCATACGACACCCGCAATCATTAACTACGCGTACGCGACAGTAAAAGAGCTCGATTTGAGATTCTCTTACTACTACCAACCGCACGAGTTTGAGCAATGCCTACAAGCGATTGCCGAACATAAGTTACCTTGGCAGAAAATGCTTACCGCCAAAGTGGGAATCGATGGTGTGGAAGATGCGTTTAGACAGCTAATGACGCCAAATGATCACATCAAAGTCGTTATCGAACCTTGGCGCTGCGGCGCGTTAGAAGTGATTTAACTCTTGGCCAAATTAAGCTAGCTAAAACCAATTTTAGTTTGGTGACAGCCCCAACCGTAGCAGCTAGGTTGGGGCTTTTTTTTGTTAGGCCTGTTCTGCGCATTCCTGTTGCAGAGCAGGGTAATCGGTGTAGCCTCGTTCGTTTCCGCCAAACAACGTTGATCCATCGAGTTCTGCCAACGGATGGTGATGTTGCAATCGAGAGACCAAGTCTGGGTTTGCTACGAATGGTCGTCCGAATGCGACAAGATCCGCGTAGCCTTTCTCTAACACTTCGTTTGCTCGTTGAGGATTGTAGCGACCTGCGACAATGATAGCGTTGCGAAAGCGCTTTCTAAGTTCGATTCGAAACGTCTCGGGAATCGTTGGTGCATCGGCCCAATCGGCCTCGGACAAGTGCAAGTAGGCAATGTCGCGCTCCTGTAGCTGTTTTGATGCTTCCAAGATCGTTGGCACGATATCTGGGCAGTCCATATCTTTAAACGTAATGAATGGTGCCAATCTCACTCCAACTCGATGCGCACCAACAGCGGCGATAACTGCATCCACTACTTCGATAAGAAAACGGATACGATTTTCTCGTGAACCACCGTAGTTGTCTGTTCGATGGTTTGAGTTGGTTCTTAAGAACTGATCGATCAGATACCCATTCCCGCCATGGATTTCTACACCATCAAAACCCGATTCAATGGCGCGTTTGGCTGCGTTCGCGAAATCACCGACAACTCGGTTGATATCCGCTTGTGTCATGGCGCGTGGCTCAACACAATCGACCATATTGCCGTTGCCTTGTTCATCTGCAATCCAAACTTGCGTCTCTACCGGAGCGAGCGCAGATGGCGCGATAGGCTGTTCACCATTTTGGAATGTTGGGTGAGACACTCTGCCCACATGCCATAGCTGACAAAACATCGCTGCGCCTTGTGATTTGACCGCTTGGGTCACACCCTGCCAGCCCGCCACTTGCGCATCGGTGTAAACGCCAGGGGTGAACGAATAGCCTTGAGAATCGTCCGAAATTTGTGTGGCTTCGGAAATGATCAGCCCGGCAGAAGCGCGCTGTTGATAATACGTTGCCATCATCTCATTCGGGATGTTGCCCGGCTGAGTGGTGCGTGCGCGAGTCATTGGTGCCATGACAATACGGTTTTGTAGTGACAACGATTTCAGTTGAGCTGGTTCAAACAGCTTGTTTGGTCTTTGTTTCATGTTGCGCTCCTTAGATAAGTACTGGCACGTTGGTCGCTTTCCGAGCGGTTGCCATCCAGTGAAGTACGGCTGGATCCCATTGCACTTCGGGCGCACTGAAAAAGCCGCGTAGAATGGAAAACATAATGGCTTGATCAACCAGTGACGTTTGCTTTTCTGAACTTAGGTTGAGCAAGGGTTTAGTTTGTTCTATCAAAGCGGCGACTTCTTTCGCAATCGCAGGTGTATCGTTAATCAAAGCTTCAAAATTTAACGCTTCGGTTTCTTTTCTTTCGCGCCATGCTTGTTTAGCGGTTTCTGTTGCAAATTCCGGTAACGTCATGTTTGACCAACGCGGATACCCGACTTTTTGTAGCGGTAAAAACGCTTGTTTTTGCCAGTCTAAAACCGGTTTGGAGGGTTGGCTGTTTTCGCTGGAAGATGCCAATTCAAGGAAGTAGTTGATGATGTCTAAGCTTTCCGCCATGGCTTCACCATCGTCTTTGATCAAAAGAGGAACTTGTTTTGCGCCGATGATGTTTGTGGTAGTGCTCTCGTCGTCATAAGCAATGTTGATGACGTCGAGCTGAATATTCAGCATGCCTGCAACAAAACGGACGCGGGCGCTAAAGGGGCAATGTTCATAAATGTACAGTTTCATTTTTTGTTTCCTATCTCTTGGCTGGGCAGGGCGTGTTGTTGTGCGTTGAACACAGTGACGCCGAATACAGCGTGACGGCGTTTAACTTTGCCCTGTCACATAACGTTCTGGGTCTAAACAATGTCGATAGGGTCAGTATATGGATTCGACTTAATTTGATAATTGGGTAATATCTGAATTGATTATTCAGTTTTTCCAAATAATAAGGGCGCGAAGGTGGATAAGTTTTCGGATATGACGTTGTTTGTCAGCATCGTTAAACATCAAGGTCTGGCAGCGGCGGGAAGGGAGTTAGGTTTATCTCCAGCGACGGTAACGGCAAGGCTGCAAGCGATAGAAGAACGCTATGGCGTAAAGCTGCTCAACCGAAGCACACGCCACGTATCACTCACGGACGCAGGGGCAATGTACCATCAAGCTTGTCTGAACATCATTGATAGTGTGAAAGAGACGGAAAACTTGCTGCAAACGGGTATTTCGGAAGTGCGCGGAACGTTGAAAATTTCAGCTCCACGAGATATTGGCAAACAAATTATTTCGCCGATGGTGTCGGCTTTTTCTGAGCAATATCCGGATATGACGCCTTATCTTTATCTTAATGACAATTTATCGAACTTGGCTGAATCGGGGCTCGATTTGGTGATTCGTTACGGCGAGTTAGCGGACAGTAATCTCATTTCGCGCAAGCTGGCATCGAGTCAACGTGTGCTGTGTGCGTCACCTGATTATTTGGGGAAGCAAGGTGTCCCAAACTGTCCACAAGATCTCGCGGATCATCGCTGCTTAGCCATGGTGCGTAGCAATGAAGAATTAAAAACGTGGCACTTTAAAGATGAAGAGTCTCACCAAACGATCATGGTCACGCCAAAGCGCTTTTCTGATGATGGTGAAGTGATTCGACAATGGGCGTTGGAGGGGGCGGGGATTGCGTTGAAATCGATTTTAGATATTCAGCAAGACCTCAAACAGCAACGTTTAGTAACGGTTTTGGATGGGTATATGAAAAACTTCAGCGCCTTCTCGCAAGGCGCTGAAGCGGATCTGCATGTCATTTATCAAAGCCGTCAATATCAACCGAAAAGAGTTCGCCTGTTTTTGGACTTTCTAGTTGAGCAATTTAGCGCGCTGAGTGATGCCAGCAATCAGCTCTAGATGCGATTCAGAGGTTTCTCTGCGGTGGCGATAAATCCCGACGGTGCCAGGGTTTGGTTCTTTTTCCATGGTTAAGCATCGTAAGCCAAAGGATTCCAAATACGGTTGCAGATGGCGAGTATAAGACATCACCGCGACGCTTTCTTTCAGTACATCAATGCTGGCGAGCAGAGAATCCACTTCGTAAGTCGGTCTGTCATCCAGTTGCTGCCTTTCGCGTTCATTTTGTTTCGGGATTGGGTTATCGATGACGTGAGCGAATTTCTTAGCGTCATAAGTGACCGAAAGAGCGGGGTATTCGTGCAGCATCTCTTCGGTGACGGCTTTCCCTAGAAGTGGGTGGCTTGGGGAAACAAAATAGGCATCAACCGTTTGAAATAGTGGAATAAACGTAACATCGCATTTAGACGACAAGCCGACAATCTCGTGGCCGATGAAGAATTCAATCTGTTCGTTGATTAATGAATCCATCAAGCCTAAGTGGTTGCCAAATTCGACGTGCGTAGATGCCGATGGTTGCTTGGTCAGATGGTCATTGAGTGCTTGTTTGACGAACAGCGGCCACCACGCATCGCCAGTACCCATTTTAATTTTTCCGACTTGGTACTGTTTCCGTTCATCAATGCTTTGCATCATTTGGTTGTATTCATGCTGCATCGCGTTGCTATGGCGATAGAGGATGCGTCCGTATTCGGTCAACACCATGCCATTAGGATGACGTTCAAACAGCGTCACGCCGAGATTCTCTTCCAGCTTCTTTAAATTGCTTGTTACCGTTGGCTGGCTTAACCCTGCCATTCTTGCCGCAGCACTGATGCTTTGGCAGCGTGCAACCAGTAAAAATTGCTGCAGAGATTTGTCCATTTTCTTTCCCCTCTAAGAACGAGGGGTATTTTGCACAATTTCATTTATAAATCACAAATCTGTAATCTCATTTGATTGAAATTATGCGCATTTCATAGATCTACATCACTGTTGGGGTTTGACGTATAGATGTTATCTATAGCTCGCTCCTGACTTCCTATTTTCCCATCAAAAGGGTGTTCTTTAGACTGTCGCCAAAACAACAATCTAAGGGATGAACATGAAACCGAGTTTTATTGCGCTTGCTGTCGCGTCTTGTATTGGTCTTGCTGGATGTGGGTCAGATTCCTCTGATGCGCCTGTGCCGGTCGACAAACCAATTATTTCAGCCGACTTATATTTACGTGGTTTAAATGGGGATTGGGGCACGGCAGAGCATGCCAAGCTAAACTATTTGGGTAATAACGAGTACGAAACCGTACTGCGCGTCGCTCGAGGTAGCAATCAGTTCAAGATTGCTGATCCGGGTTGGCAGATCCAATACACCTATTTTGAGGAGCCCGCGGCGTTCGATAAAGCTCAAGAGTACCTGCCAAAACCGGACACGAATGAAGCGTGTATGAACGATGATTGCAACTCTGAGATCACGTTTGAAGACAAAGGGTATTACAAGTTTTCTGTGAGCTTTGCCGATGAAAGTCGCGCGACAATGACTGTGACGAAAGCAACGCAAGAAGAAGCGGAAAAATACTACTCTGATGCGATTCTCGACCCTGCAATGGTGCATGAAGGGCATCAGAATAAAGAAGTGAAACTGTTCGCCAATTACGATGACTCGAGTGATACCGTGATTTTTTCGGTGAAAGATCCTAAAGCTGAGCTGCGTGAATTTGGTATTTCAACGACGACAGAATTGCGTGATGCGCTCGACCAAGGCTTAGTGATTAATGAACAAACAGGGCCGCGAGTGGTGTCGGGTGATGTCGCGTTTGACGCGTTGTTTGCGTTGACGATGAAAGAGCTAGACCAGCTTGCCGTTTCTGAAATCAAAGACGGCAATTACAACTACAACAACCCAATCAAAGCGGAAGTTTTTGAGACGGGCGCGAAGTGGCATTACGTATGGACGCGTGATTTGGCGTACGCAGCAGACCTTTCGCTTGCATTGATGAATCCAACTCGGGTGCAAAATGGTTTGAATTTCAAATTGTCCGCTTTCCGCGACACGACCGATCAGCAATACGATGGCGAGCAGATTGTGCAAGACACGGGCACTGGCGGCAGTTGGCCAATCAGTACCGACCGCACGACTTGGGCGCTTGGTGCTGAACGCTTACTTTCGGCATTGGATGGAGAAGAGTACAACCAATTTGCCGAGCGCGCTTACAAAGCGATCAGTAATACACTTGAAGCCGATCGCCTGGCGGCTTTTGATGCGAAATCTGGTTTATACACTGGTGAGCAATCATTCCTTGATTGGCGTGAGCAAACGTATTCAACGTGGACGCCAAACGATGTCAATGCGATTGGTAGCAGCAAAGCGTTATCGACAAACGTGGTTCACTACCGCGCGATTCAGCTCGCGGCTAAGTTGGCAGAGAAGTACGATTCAACCAACGCGGTCAAATACACCGAGTGGGCTGCACAGCTAAAAACCGCTATCAACGAGCAGTTTTGGAATGCCGAACGCGGTATGTACGTAAGTTATTTGTTTGATAATGGCAAAGACATCGCGGTCGACAAATATGACATGTTGGGCGAAGCACTGGCGATCATCAGTGGTGTGGCAAGTGATGCGCAGGCGAAACAAATCATGGCCAATTACCCACACAGTGAGTTTGGCGTGCCGGTTTATTTCCCTCAACAACCAGACGTGCCTGTGTACCATAACCGCGCAATTTGGCCATTTGTTACCGCGTACAGCTTGCGCGCCGCGCATCAAACACAAAACGTGGCAGCAGCGAACAATGCCATTCAATCGTTGGTTCGTGGTACAGCGACCAATTTATCCAACATGGAAAACTTAGAGTGGCTTTCTGGTAAGTCATTCATCATCCATAGTGATCATGGCGAAGATCCGAGCTTGGATGGCCCAGTGATTAACTCTCAGCGTCAGCTTTGGTCTGTGGGTGGCTACTTGAACATGGTGGTAGAGACCCTATTTGGCATCCATACCGAAACAGGTAAGTTGGAAGTGAAGCCATTTATCACAAGTTGGGTGCGCAATAACTTGTTGGCTCAGTCTGAACAAATCACGTTGGAAAACTTTGCCTTCAAAGGAAAGAACTACTCGGTAACGATTGACTTGCCTGAAGTAAGCAAAGATGAAACAGGTTACTACCCAGTTGAAAATGTCACGATGGACGAAGAGGGGCATTTCCACGTGACACTGGGCGCGCTTGTGAATGTAGATAGCAGCATTACTTTAGTTTCTGGGGTGAAACCGTATGTGAGTGAAGATAGCCGCGTTTATTCTCCGCAAGAGCCAACATTGGTGGTAAAAAGCGTTGATAATTCGGTTTCGATTGACGTGATGAGCAAGTACAACGTGAACTTGTATCGCAATGGCGAGCTGATTCAAAAGAACGTGATTGCTCAATCTTATTCCGATACGCCAACAGGTTTTGCGTGTTATTTGGCTGAAAGCATTAACGATAAAGGTTTCCGCTCTAATCCGAGCCAACCAGTTTGTGTCGGTGAAGAGATCCGCATCAAACTTGATGGCGAATATCAGCCACTCAAAGACAATGTCTCAGTGGTTACGGTGAGCAAAGAGAGTGCCATCGTAAAAGGTGCAGAGTCGTTTACAGCTCCTGTAACGGGCACTTACCAGTTCGATGCTTGGTACAACAATAACCTGGGGCAACTTAATACTGGCATCACGAACACCGTGAAATTGTTAGAGGTATTGGATGATGCAGGTAAAGTGGTTGGTCAAGGTTACTTGCAGATGGGCCATATTGGTGAAAACCAAGGTATGCGTTACTCAACGCCAATTGAAGTGACGTTGGAGCAGGGGAAAACCTATCAGATCGCGCTGAAGGACCACTTCAATATGAGTTACCTCAAATCGAATGAAACCTACATTTACGCTGGTGGTATTGAGGGTGAAAAAAACGAAGCGCAAATCGCAGATATTCGAATCACACCTTTAATGTAGGCTGTTTTAACAAAGCTGCGTTCTAAAAACTGTGTTCTAAGAAAAACAAAGCCGCTGAGATTATCAGCGGCTTTGTTGTATTTGCTATCGGGGGCCGTTTACAGGTTAGTTTGCCGCCTGCGGACGAGGTTTACGGCGCTGACCTGACGGTTTGTTTCCTGCAGGTTTAGCATTGTTTGGCTTGCGGTTACCTGACGGTTTACCAGCGTTGCCACTCTTATTACCGTTTGGTTTATTTCCATTCGGTTTATTGCCATTTGGCTTGTTGCCGTTAGGTTTGCGGTCATCTGGTTTGCTGTTTGCACGACCTTGGCCTTCACGGTTGCCTTTAGGCTTGCCCGCACCGCCTTGGTTGGTGCTGTTTTTGTTGCCGTTGTTACCACCGTTGAAGCGACGTTTAGGTTTGTTTGCACCATTGCCTGCTTTCTTTTCGGCTGCTGGAGCGTTTTCACCCGAAGCATTTGGCGCTTTTGGTTTTTTCGGCTTCTTAGGTTTTTTCGGTTTGATTGGGCGAGTATCCAGTGTAGATTCTGGCACCACATTGGTTGGCGCAAAACCTTCCAACTCTTTACGTGGTAGTACTTCTTGAATCAAACGTTCAATCGCAAACAACTCAGATGCTTCTAGCGCGCACACTAGTGAAATCGCTTTACCTACTTCGCCCGCACGGCCAGTACGACCAATACGGTGAACGTAGTCTTCCGCCACTTTAGGTAGCTCAAAGTTCACCACTTGCGGCAATTGAGGAATATCGATACCGCGTGCAGCAATGTCCGTCGCGACTAACACACGAATTTCACCCGATTTAAAATCCGCCAGTGCTTTGGTACGCGCGCCTTGGCTCTTGTTACCGTGGATGGCAGCAGCAGGTAGATTTTGTTCGATCAGGAACTTCGCTAGACGGTTTGCTCCGTGTTTTGTTTTCGTAAACACCAGCACTTGCTTCCAATCGCCGTCTTTGATCAATTTAACCAACATCGGAGCTTTCTTCTTCACGTCTGCTGGGTAGATGCTTTGCTCAACCGTTCTCGCCGTCGAGTTTGCCGGGTTCACTGAAATCTCAACCGGGTTGTTCACCAAGCCTTTCGCAAGGTCACGGATTTCATCCGAGAAAGTCGCCGAGAAAAGTAGGTTCTGACGCTGTTTTGGTAGCAGAGCTAGGATCTTACGAATGTCACGGATAAAGCCCATATCCAACATACGGTCTGCTTCATCGAGCACTAGCACTTCCAGTTGGTCGAACTTCACCGCATTTTGGTTGTACAAATCCATCAGGCGCCCTGGTGTCGCGACCAACACATCCGCACCTTTGCGAAGACGCTGCATTTGCGGGTTGATCTTCACACCACCAAAAACCACCGCACTGCTTAGTGGAAGGTGACGGCCGTACATAAACACGTTTTCTTGCACCTGAGCCGCAAGTTCACGCGTTGGCGTCAGGATAAGTGCACGAACTTGGTTAGCACGAACGCGAGGGCCGTTCGATAAACGCTCAAGAATCGGTAGCGTAAAGCCTGCGGTTTTACCTGTACCAGTCTGCGCTGCTGCCATTACGTCTTTCCCTTCCAAAATAGCAGGAATTGCTTTTGCCTGAATTGGTGAAGGGGTGTCGTAGCCTTTCTCTTGAATAGCTTTAAGGATTGGAGCAGATAGACCTAACGAGGTAAAACCCATATGTATGATTCTCAATTGTAGAGTTAGATAACAACGCGCCGAAAATAAATCGGTGCGAAAAGTGCGACATTCTGAGGCTTTTACGCGCAGGCTTCAACTAATTCCGTCATGGATAAATATTTGAACTGGATCTCATTTCTTTTTGGCAGGCAAAACTGATAACTGGTTTGGTCGATCGATTGAATGGTTTTACGTTGGCGATGCCCATTCTTACATCGCTATCACGGTATGCAGTTTTAGTTTATCAAATGCTGTTCGGAGTGTGGGGGAGGCTTGCTCCTTTCATTACTCCGCTTTTGCATGCGTTAAAAACGCACTCGTCAATTGCTGAAAGAGCGAATCTACCGACGGGCGGTCGGATATATGATGGAAGAGCGGTGTGTGGACATCACCACGAATATCATCGCTGTGACCGCAAAGCTGATTACACATTCGTACTGGTTCGACAATCTTCTCGACGTCGGCATCAATCAGAATGCATGCTTGTGATAACACCACTTGTCCGCCGCCTTTTTTAAGTAAAACACGCTGTGCGGTTCCCACGATTTTTTGCCCGTCAATGTTGAGGTTGTACTCGCCATCGCAGTAGGAATAAGGCGTTGCATGAACATCCACTTTCACGCCGAGCTGTTTAAAGAAAACCGTTAATATCGCACATAAATCGAGATACGCTTTTTTGATGTTGTAAGGCTCGCCTTCTGGCCAGTGGTAAATGTGGGATAGATTGATAATACCTGGCACTTGAGGGACTGGTGCACCACCGGTTTTACGGGAAAAGAGTTTCCAGCCCGACATGTTTAACGCATGTTCTAACTCATTAGACACTGGCCATTTCTTACCAGCGGGAAGCACGAGCGTTGGGTTTTTTATTTGCCAAAGCAATAGCACTTGCGAGAGTTGGTTGGACTGAACTTGTTTAATGAGCTCATCTTCTTTGTCAAATGCATCAGCGACTTCCGTAGCTGTGTAGCGAATTAGCTTATTTTTAGCAACCAAACTCTATCCCTCGCGGCTATTTAATCGTTACTGTTGTATCTCAGATACAGCTTTATTGCTAGGTCTGAGTGATTAGGCTTTTGCTCGCTAGCTGTATGATCATCTTTTGGATCTTTTCCGTTGTCCATTAATTCTGCTTGAACACGCGATAAAAAGTTTTTGCTAGTCATCACATCAGCCATTCATAAAATCTGCCATCTATGAAAAATTTTGGCGATATAAGTATGAAAAAGCGAGTGATGACTCTCGCGTTAGCGGCATCATTAACGGGATGTGTGACGTTCCCAACTCAAGAATCTGAGCAAGTACAGGTGCTTTGGGACAATGTGAATGCGATTGAAAACTGTGAACTAATGGGTACCGTGATCGGTTCAGAAGGACACTTTTACGACTATTGGCTTCACGCAGATAAAGACATGGTTTGGGGTACGTTAAACCAAATGTGCATCAAGGCGGCAGATTTAGGCGCAGATACCTTGTACTTATATCAACCGTTGAGCTTTTCTACGTCAGTGACGATGTTTGCAAATGCTTACAAGTGCAAACAGTAGCGATTTTCTTGCTCATAATTGAAAGACAGGCGCTGCTCGCCTGTCTTTGATGCGTTCTACAAATACTGGCGACTTTGCGTTAATTGACGTTTGCTGTCGCCACCGCTGATGTATCAGAGAACGACAATGTAAAGTCTCGCTCGGTATTAAGCACTTTGGCTGGAAACTCTAAGCTCAACTGCGTATGTGGCGCGACTTCTGAAGCAATGCTAGTAACGAATTTTCGGGTTTCTCCAGGAGAGATCGATATGTCACTTCCACCTTGTGATGAGAGCTCAGCGATACCCATTGTTTCAAGTGTGTTACCTGCAGTATCCGCCAGGTGTAGTAAAGATTCTGACTTGTAGATTAATTCTCCACTTTCTGTGCGATATGCATTAAACGTGTTGAAATTTGGTTGTAATGATCCTTGTGAACCAATGTTAGTAACGGAAAATGTCACATTAGCGCCATCAAAGTTCTCGACTCTTACGAGTACGTTACCGTCTTGGTAACGAGCGGCTGCTGCCGCGGTTGCTTGTTGTTTCTGCCGCTGTTTCTCTTTTTCAATGTCGCTTAACTGTTTCTGCTCATTAGCGATTCGATTCTTTGCCATGGAGTACGACTGATCGACCATTGCTATTAAAGCGGGGATTGAATACAAAGTGAGGCCTTCCAAATGGTCAAAGTCGATTTTGGCATGTTGAGTACGTTTATGATTAGAAAATTGGCAGTAACCATCAATCAAACTGATGAAAGCCACTTCAAAAGTGCCTTGTAATCGGCTTACTTCCTGTGCTGCTTTCTCTAGATTTGAGCGGACTTTCCGAATCTCTTCCAAACTCTTTTGTGAAAGACGACCGTTTGGCGATACGTCGTTAGAAACCGAAACCAGTTCTTCGGTCACAAATGGATTGTTTTCGGCTGGAATCACCGTAGTTATACGGTTGGATTTGGTGATGTCTTCGCCCAATAAAACCATCATTTTTTGCGATGCGGCGGTTGTGTTGCCCGCTAATACGTCACTACAGTTTGGCGACGTATTGGCATACACTGCGAATGCGGTAAAAAGTGAAAGTGTAACGGACCAGCCGATGGTGACGAGTCCTGTCGTGGTTCGAGTATTCATCCTGATAACCCCTCTGTCATTTGGTGCGATTCACTGACGTAATTGCCAATCAAAAGATTGGCTCGCGACATTCAGAATGGTTCTGGTCAACCCTTCGTAGTGGGTATGCCCACAGATGCTTTTTTAGTCGTTTATCAACCGCTAAGCCACGATTGATAAAGTGTCTGAAATTGAGAGCATTAACGCTGCGAAGTTGATGTCTTTGACTGAAAGATAGACGTAACTTTTCTAACCATCAAATACGTGATTGAGTTCTCATTTTTATATGAGTGAGAGGTTCAAGAGAAAACAGGCACTTACTGTAGAGAGTTGATTTGAAGGAAAATATAAATTTTTTTGGGGAACTTTTTTGATGCTGCCTTTGAGACTTTTTTTGAATCTCAAAGGCAGGTTCTTACACTCGCGTTCAATTACAACGTGTTGAGGACATCCGCGAGTCGAGAGACAGCTGTCGTCAGTTCTTCTGGTGTAGCATTGGTAAAGTTAAGACGCAGAGCGGCTTTTACCTTTGAACCTTCTGGATAAAAGACCGGGCTCGGCACTACGGCAACCCAGTTTGCGAGAAGGTTTTTCGCCAGTTCGAAGGTGTCGCATTCTGGAATCTCGACCCAAACGAACATGCCACCATCGACGGGTTTGAGTACGCAACTTTCTGGCAGCTGTTTTTGCAGCTCAGCAAACATGACATCGTAACGTGATTTGTAAAGCGCACAGATGGTTGAAATGTGCGTTTCGAAGTTGTCATGTTGCAGCAGACCATGCAGCAAAGCTTGCATAGGAATACTAGAGTGCAGATCGGCACCTTGTTTAATTTTGATGAGTGGCTCAAGGTAGCTGCTTTTGCCCGTAACTACACCAATACGCAAGCCTGGTGAAGCTATTTTGGAGAAAGAGCGCAATACGATGGAGTGCTGTGGGCAGAAGTCCGAAACCAGTGGAAGCGCTTCACCAGAAAAACGCAGCTCGCGGTATGGCGCGTCTTCGATGAATGCCACGTCGTATTGTATACAAAGCTCGGCAACTTTTTGGCGAGTCTCTAGCGCCCAGCATACGCCCGTTGGGTTGTGAAAATCGGGTACGGCGTAGAACATTTTTGGTTGCTGCGTGGCAAAGCATTGTTCGAGTTCTTCTAGGTTTGGGCCACACTCGGTTTGTGAAACGGTCACGATGTTGGCTTGCACTAGACCGAATACTTGCATAGCACCAAGGTAGCTCGGTGCTTCCATCACCACTTTATCGCCCGGATTTACGTACGCACGCGCAATCAAATCTAGCCCTTGCTGAGAGCCCGTTGTGATCATAGCCAAATGAGATTCCGGCAGCTGGTAATAATCGGTCAAAAAGTTAAGTAGCGGGGCGTAGCCTGCTGTTGCGCCGTATTGAAACACCTCTGGCATATTAGCGAGGTTTTCGAGCGTCGGTTTCATTAAGTCGATCGGGAAGGTTTTTTCGTCCGGCAAGCCACCTGCAAGAGAAATGACGTTCTTATCGCTCGCTGCTGCGAGGATCTCTCGGATATAGGATGACTTAGTTTGTTGTAATGACTGTGCGATTTCCATGTGCTGTGCTTCTCGTAATTGTCTTTTTTTATGTCAGAAATAGTATAGGTAAATTGCCAAGCTTGGTGTGTCCATTTATGCTGTTAAACATGTCCATTTATGCTATTTAAGCGAAAGTTTACTCCGTGAGCCATCAACAAGTTTCCAGAATCAATGACGTGCTGTTTTACATTCACCAGGACATTAGCAGAGATTTATCGGCTAAAGAGCTAGCAGATGTAGCAGCCTATTCTGAACAGCACTTCCATCGTATTTTTAAAGATGTGGTAGGGGAGTCTGTCCATCAATATATCCGTCGAACAAGAATGGAATACGCCGCCAATCAACTGATGTTTGATACCAGCTCATCGGTGTTAGACATTGCTAACAAGTGCGGCTTTAGCTCGGTATCTTCTTTTAGCCGAGCGTTTAAAGCAACGTTCGCTATGTCTCCTGGTGCGTGGCGAAAGCATGATTTACAAGTCGCAGAAAAGCCGTATCTAAAAGATCCAGAAGTGGCTGCGGGTTATCATCGGGTTGCTAAACGCGAGTTGCCAGAACCTAAAATTATGGAGGTTCCACAACGCTTTGCGGCTTATGTGCGGCATGAGGGTTATAGCCGTTCCATTCGTAATGCGTGGCTGATTTTGAAGGCGTGGGCAAGCTCTGAGAATCGGGACTTTTCGGTTCAATACGGTTTGCATCACTCCAACCCCGCTTGGGTTGAGCTCGATAAGTGTCGCTATGTGGCTTGTATGGCGATTGATAAGCCGCTTAAAGTACGCGGTGTCGTGAATCAAATGACGATTCCGGGTGGTTTGCATGCTGTTTTTCGCTTAACAGGGGTATATGGAGAGCTTCTTCCTCAATTGAGTATGGTGTTAGAGAAGTGGTTGCCGAATTCAGGCTTTAAGCAGCGTTCTACTCCCGCTTATGTTCACTATCATAAAAACCATTTCCTTAGCCATGATGAGGCGTTTGAGCTGGACTTCTATCTGCCCATCAGTTTTTTCTAACTGGAGTATTTATTTACTATCCGTAAGGAAGAAAATGCTAAGCTCTATATGGTGATTTGTTACAAATAATTGAAAATTAAATGAACATCGATCATGTAAAGCTATTTGTCCGTTTGGCTTCGACACACAACATCAGCATGGCTGGTCAGGAGCTTGGACTTTCTCCTGCTGTCGCTAGTGCGCACATCAACAAACTTGAGGACAGCTTAGGAGTTCGTTTAGTTCATCGCACCACACGCAAAGTTTCCTTAACTGAAGAAGGGCAGGCTTTTTTACCTCACGCGGAGGAGGTCCTTGCAACAGTGGAGGCAGCAAGGGGAGCTGTTGGCTCAGGGCAGAGTGCGCCAACGGGAGTATTACGTATAACCGCCTCTGCAACTTTTGGTCGCTTGCATATTGTGCCCGCATTAAAAGGTTTTATGGCGCGTTACCCAGGGTTAACCGTGGACTGCCGATTTTCTGATTCCATTATTGATCTGGTTGAGGGAGGTTTCGATGTCGCCATTCGTGTCGCTGAGTTGAAAGATTCTTCATTGGTCGCAAGAAAGCTTGCGCCAGATCGTCGTATTATCGTTGCATCACCAGATTATATTGAACAATTTGGGAGACCTAACAAGCCCCAAGACTTGACGAATCATCAATGTATTAACTTAGTTGGAATGAATAATTGGTCATTCAATACAAAAGATGGAATGGTCAATGTAAGAACTTCTGGTCGTTTTAAAACTGATAATGGTGATGCGATGAGAGACGCGACGGTAAACGGGTTAGGTATTTCTATCAACTCGGTTTGGAGTGTTTATCAAGAATTACAAAGTGGTCAGCTAGTGGAAGTACTCGAAGATCACCCTTTAGCGATGGATGCTGGGATTTGGGCTGTGTACCCAAGCTCTCGTTTAATTGCGCCTAAGGTGCGTGCCTTTATTGATTTCTTTGCTGAATACTATGGCACGCCACCTTATTGGGAGTTTGCGGAAAAGTGATAACAAGTTTCACTTATCGAATACATTGTTTTTAAGGTCCGAATAAAAACGAACCTCAAGATAATTCTTAATTGTTATTAATAGAGTTTGCTTAGGATTAATTCAATACTATCAATTATCTGCTGTGTTTTGCTTTGATCTAATGCATCAGGGTGTGGGGGCGCGAATGCTTCAATGTCATTATCGAAGTACATACCATGCGCTTGAGCAAACTCTTCTGATAGCGCAGCGCGAGTTAGAATATCTGCTCCTAAGCGGATATCACCACCAGCAACCCCATAAGCATCTTTAACCATCTTACTACCTAGGAATGATTTTGGGTTTACTGATACCAACATAGGGCCAGTGTTCTTAAGCTTTAGTCCGATTGCTCGTGACCACATCGTTAATGCCAATTTGCTTTGGGCATATGCTTCGCCATCTGACAATGGTTTATTACCGACTAAAGCGCTAGTGTTTACTGTTGTTTGTGCAGCTGAAGACAAATTAACCACACGACCCGTATCACCGAGCAACGGCAATAGCTCTCTAGTGAGTAAGTAGGGAGCAATGGTGTTGACTGCGAAGCGTACATCAAGACCCTCTTTAGTTCTTGGATTTGGTGTTGCGTACACACCAGCATTGTTAATGATGACGTCTAAATGATTGAACCGTTCTGTTATCTCCATCACTATCTGTTTTACCGCATTGGGAGAGGATAAATCAGCAACAAGGCTTTCAACTTTACCACTTTTCATCTCCCTCAAACTTTGCTCAACTTGTTGAACTTTCTCTATATTCCGGCCATGGATTATTACGTGTTGTTCACGGTTAATTAACATTTTCGCGGTTTCTAAACCAATACCGTCAATAGATCCAGTAACTAGAATTGTCTTTCGCATGATCGCTCTCATTGTTGAGGGTTATTATAGAACGATCATAGTGGCATCTTTTGCATTCGACTATTGAGACTAAAAAGAAAACACTTTCTAGGAAAAATTGAAAATAACTTTGTTGTTCTTTTTGTGGACGGTGCGACGAATTAACGTCTCATTAGATGCTACGGTTATACATGTGGTGCTCAAAAATTAGGCACTATTTTGTACTCAAATAATAGCCAAGAGGTCTCTATGTTAGGTGAAAATCACTCATTAACTCATGAATTCCCAGAACATTTGGATACCATTACCCAGCTTACCGAAAACGATGCATCATTTGCTGAAACCGTTAAAAACTACAATGCTTTAGATAAGGAAATCCGCGTACTAGAACTTCAAGGAAGCCCGATTGATGATCACGAAATGAACGTGTTAAAACATAACCGGGCTGAGCTCAAAGACTGGCTCCACTCGCGAATAATGGGTTCTTAGTAACGAAATGATCATCGGCTCGTAAATTGCGGGCCGATTTTAGTTCCAATGGACGATGCCAAGTTTGCAAACATTAGGAGTGCTGAGCAGGAGCTTGGAGCGGCAGGTGACCAGTTTTTACCCAAATGATCGTTTCTTGCTCTACAAAAGGAAAATGCTCGCTCATATGTGGGCTTCGGATCCAAGAGAGAGCGGGATAGGTACCTAGCTCGTCTCTAAACTCTCCTGACAATACGAAAATCTCTTCACCACCAAAGTGACGGTGTGGTTGAAATTTCTCACCTTTTGGCCATTTAACCAACGCGACATGTTCGTGCTCAAAATTATGTAGAGGCATGACTTGCAACCCACCGACACCACTCTGCCAGCTCGCTTGGTTTGTATTAATGCGAACTGTTTCAAGATCCTCAGATTCGAACTGATTTAGTTTAACTAAAATCACACAGCCTTCTTCGCTAAATGGTGCGTGTTGACTTCCTGGAGGGTTACGAAGGTAAGTGCCGGCAGGGTAGTCACCGTATTCGTCAGAGAATACTCCCTCGAGCACCAATATTTCTTCTCCTTGAGGGTGAGGATGAGTCGAAAACTGCGAATTTGGCTCGTATTTAACGACGCTGGTGGTATGCCCTGATTCTTTGGCTTCTCGTTCCAAAGGTTTGCGCCACACACCTTTGGAAGGGCTGGCGATCCATTCCTGTTGAGCAGTATCTATCACGATTCTTTTTGAAAAATCCATATTCAACATATTGAAATTCCGTTACTTATTTAATTACTAATTCTCATTAGTATACGTTTAAAAAACATCAATTGATTCATTTGTTGATAGCCTAATTCATGGATTGAGTACGAACATGAAATCGGAACCTAATTTAAATTTCTGCTTGTGTAATGAGAATTGTTATATTATAACATCGCAAAATTAAATGTTATAACATAACAAAAAGGAAAAAGTAGTGAATAAGAAATTGGTGTCTCTCGTGATCGGTAGCATTTTTGCATCCCCTGTTTTTGCCGACACACTATCGAACCCACAGATTGGTGTTGTTGTTGATGGCTACTACCAAGATGGCCAACGTCATAATTCTGAGCGCGAAGAAGGCTTTGGTCTAGGCCATACGGAATTAAACTTCTCATCGAATATCGACGACAAGTTTTACGGCGCATTGACCGCGGTTCTTGAAAGTCACGGTGATGAGACAGAATTAGAGCTTGAAGAGGCATTCATCGAAACTTTGGCATTGCCATATGGTGTAAATGTGCGCGCTGGCCGATTCCTATCTGACTTTGGTTATCTGAATAACCAACACATGCACACCGATAGCTTTGTCGAGCGTCCAATTGCTTATCGTACTTTCCTTGGCTCGCACTACTACGATGATGGTGTACGTGCAAACATCGTGTTGCCAACCGACCTTTACGTAAAATTTGGTGTAGAAGCGCTTAGTGGTAGCAAAATGTCTTCTGTCGAAGATGGTTCTGAAGTTGGCGTGTACACCACGACGCTGAAGCTTGGGAATGACTTCTCCGAATCTTCAAGTTGGCAGTTTGGTTTAAGTTACCTGCGCAACGAAAACGGCAAGGTTAAAGAGTTCGAAGATCACGACCACGGTCATGAAGAAGAGCATGATCACGATCACCATCACCATCATGGCGCAGCAGTGACAGGTGCGAACCTTTACGGGGCTGATTTTGTTTGGAAATGGGCACCAGACGGTAATTACAAATACAGCAACTTCACGCTATCGGCTGAATACATGCTGTTAGACGGTGTGGTAGACAGCAAATATAAAAACGATGCAGAGTCACCAGACAACTTAAGCGCTTACTATGTTTCGGGCGTTTATCGCTTCAACCCAAGCTGGTCAGCAGGTCTACGTTACGGCGAAGCAGAAAGCTACGATGGTCATGCACACGGTGACCACATGCATTTCACTGAGCTGAATGATAAAGAAATGGATGCGATGATCGCATGGGATTCTTCTCATTTCGGTACTATCCGTGCGCAATACACTCGCATTGATAACCAAGACAGCGAGACAGACAACGTGTTCACTCTGCAATATGTGATGACATTTGGAGCGCACGGTGCTCATGCATTCTAAGCTGACATTGAATAAATGCAGTTTGGTGATGATGGCGGCAGGAGCTGCCATCATCTCTTCGCCTGCTTTGGCTCTCAACATCTTCGTTTGTGAGCCAGAATGGAAAGCCTTTCTTGAAAGCCACGCGCCAGATGCCAGTATTTATTCAGCGACAACGGCTAAGCAAGACCCACATTACGTACAAGCTCGCCCTTCTTTGATTGCGAAGATGCGCCAAGCGGACATGGCAATGTGTTCGGGCGCAGAACTAGAGGTGGGGTGGTTACCTATGCTGCAAGTTCGTAGCAGCAATGCGGCGGTGCAAAATGGTGCGCCGAGCATGATCTACGCGACGGACTTCGTGCGCATGTTAGATACTCATGCTCACGTTGACCGTAGCATGGGAGATATACACGCTCACGGTAACCCACATGTTCAATTTGCGGCAAATGACATGATTCCATTATCTCGTAAAGTCACGGAGCGCCTAAAAGCGATTGATCCCGACAACGCACCAAGTTACCAAGTGAATGGTATGAAGTTTCGTGCTCATTGGCGTAAAAAGCTTAAAGAATGGAATGAGAAAGGGGCTGCTTTAAAGGGTAAGCAAGTTGTCGGTTATCACGCGACGTATCGTTATTTGTACGATTGGCTCGGAATGAAGCAGATTGCCGATCTCGAACCTAAACCGGGCATTTCACCGACCACATCTCACCTGCAATCACTTACCAAGTTAGATGCTGACAGTTTTGATGCGATTGTTTACTCTTCTCATCAGGATCAGCGTCCAGCGAACTGGTTGCAAGATCATACTGACAAACCTGTGATTCAACTGCCATTGACCGTTTCTGAGGGTGAAAGCTTGGATGGGATGTACGATCAGGTCATTGATGATTTACTGGATGTGTTAGTGCCGCCCGTTCCTGTGAAGATCTAAGTATGGCGGATTATGCATGGCTTTTACCTGCGGTTTTGTGTGGTTTAATTGCGTTGGTTGGCAACATCGTTCTGGGGCAACAAGTTCTTAATCGTCAGATCATCTTTATAGATTTGGCGGTGGCGCAAGTCGCGGCATTGGGGGCCGCACTAAGCCACTACTGGTTAAGCCAATACGCGCTGTTCTCAGGCTCATTCTTTGGCGAAATGATTGGCCCTTGGGTGATGTCTTTGATGCTTTGCGGTTTGATTGCCTTAATGGAGAAACGATACCAGCAACATTTAGAGCCTATGATTGGCAGCTTGTTTGTTGTGTCTGCATCGCTGGCGATCCTGCTAGTGAGTAAAGACCCACACGGCGGAGACTTTATTCAAGGCATTCTTAATGGGCAATTGTTATGGGCGACTTGGGCAGACGTTTGGCCTTTGGCACTCATTACCGCTGCGATGTTGCTATTGGTTTGGTTAAAACCTGCGTTTATGCGCGGTAGTGGTTTTTATCTGATCTTTGCTATTCTGATGCCCATTACGGTCAAGTTAACCGGCATTTATTTAGAATTTGCTTTGTTGGTGATTCCAGCTTTATGTGCGGCAGCATTGAAGGGAACTCGATTCTTTGTCGCCAGTATCAGCATTGGTATTGTTGGGATCTTATCGGGTATTGCCGCATCGGCTCGCTATGACTTACCGAGTGGTGCGAGTATTGTGATCACCCTGTTTATTGCTGGCATGTTGTTTAATCTCTTGCTTCAGCCTTTTCTGGTGAAAGTAACAAAACCAACTTTTGTAAGAGATGAAGAGACAAGTAATATTGGTCTGATGAAGTAGTATTTGATTAATCAGACCAATACTTTTCTATCCAAGTCCTCCAATCGCGTAACTTTGCGCCTTCCAACACACTTTCTTACGTTGATCTTGCCATAGTCATCAAGTTGCCTTGATTAGTTCACATCCGACTCCCAGACTGTTTCTATAGTTTTTATAAGATATAAAAGACCCTGCGTATGAGAAGCGCAGCTGTAACGCGACTAGGCATAAAAACAAAAAACGCTAGGGATACAAGCGAATTTGTAATCTCAACATTTAAGGAAGACCAAGATGAAACCGGAAAAAGTAGCAGTAGTCACTGGTGCGGCTCGTGGTATTGGCCAAGCGATTTGTGAGCAATTACTGGAGGATGGATTCCACGTAATCGGGCTAGACATATCTCCCGTGGAATGGAGTCAGTCGGCGCAGCTAAGCAGTTATCAAGTCAACTTGTGTGATGCCGAAGCCGTAAGTGAAGTAGTAGAAAGTGTTGTAGAGCAGCACGGAAGAATCGATGCTCTGGTTAACAACGCAGGCATCACTCGAGATGCACTGTTGCCAGACATGTTAGAGCAAGACTGGGACAGCGTGATCGACGTGAACCTGAAAGCGGTGTTCTTACTCACCCAACGTGTTGCTCCTGTCATGCTAGAGCAGGGTGCAGGTAGTATTGTTAGCATTTCTTCTATAGTGGGAACGGATGGTAACATCGGCCAGAGCAACTATGGCGCAAGTAAAGGCGGCGTCATCTCAATGAGCAAAGGTTGGGCGAAAGAACTTTCAAGAAAGGGTGCACAGATACGCGTCAACTGTGTCGCGCCAGGCTTTATCGCCACCGATATGACCAAGAACCTGCCAGAGAAAGTCATTCAAATGATGGAAGGCAAAACCCCATTAGGGCGCATGGGCTCAGTTCAAGATATTGCCAATGGCGTCTCTTTCCTAACCTCAGACAAGAGCGCCTACATTACAGGCCAAGTGCTCAAGATTGACGGTGGGTTGGTCTTATAGCTCGCTAATCAAAACGTCAAATACCAAACGCCCTTTACTTATATGAAGGGCGTTTTTGTTTGAGGAATGTTATTCGGGCTTTTGACACTTTCACTTTATTCGTTTCGCACTGCCGGACTTGTATGATTAAGTATAGAGTGAGTACACATAATTCACTTTTACATCGTTCTCTGTTATTAACCTAGATATGTAGCTAATCAAAAATATTAACTTCGAAATAGAATAGCTGTTGAGGTATTAAAGTATGATTTTGTTGCCCATGGTATTAATTTAAATGATAATGCCAAGAAATAATTAACTTTGAATACTCACTATGTACTTAAAAACTGTACTGTTTAGCGCGTCAACTCTTCTTATTTTGGGTTGTAACTCCGAATCAACTAACCCATCTACTGAAGAAAGCGGATGGATAGTTGTAAGCTCTCACTCCGAGCCAAGAAAGCATCAGGTAATTTACGAAAAACATAGCAGGAAAGGTCTAAGTCTTGCCACTAACGTTCCGGATCTTGACCTGCCTTTAACTTACCAACTGGCGAACCAAATTATTGAGGTCAAAGAAGAGCTTACATTTGGTGAAAATATTGACGGGAATCGCCTAACTTGGAAAGCTATTGGCAATTCTAAACTTAGAGAAAATCAAGTCCACTACGGAGTTAATAAAGATTACTCAGCTTCTAATGAAGGTATTGCTATCGGTTATGTTAACTTTGAGTCGAGGTTTGAGGCTGAAGGACAGCTTGGAATCGAAAAGTTAGTAATTGCGATGTATAACGATGTCAAGAGTGTCGAATTTTACTCTGGATGGGATAGTTCTAAAATATCTTGTTACCAAAATACGTTTGATGAAGACTTAGCTTGTTACGGTGAAATTTTAATTAACGACGATATAGTTCATGTTTTTGATAAATATCTGTCGTATGAATATGTAAACATGGTTTACGACACCGTTATGTCCAAAGGTCGAGAAGATATAATTGAGGCAGATTTTCAACATCAAATTAAATACTTACTAGTTGAAGAGAATAACGTTGAGATGCATTAGCTTGATTACTTTTTGGTAATGAGTGGCTTTTCGAAGCCGAAGTGACCATGAGCAAGATTATTAGATTTTACAAAACTCATTTATGTTCAAAAAATGAGTTTTGTAGATATTAAAATGCATGGAGCCAAATGCTCTCACTGATTCTATGAAGTTTTTTGTGCGCTCTAACCACAAGACAATCTATAAAAGACGTTGAGCCAACGTCTTTGCCACAATGCCACCTGTTAATAAGGCTTTCAATGCCTCTTTCTCATTACTATTCAAATGTGCGCTGGTTAATGATTTTTCTGTAAGTAACACAATTGAACGTGATAGAAGTAACAAAATTACCTCTTTGCGGTAACGTTCCCGAAAAGTTTATATATTATCGCCCTCATTGATATAAGTAGTAGAGACGCTCTGAGTACGAGCGCTCTGAAATTCAGGCTTTAGATGGACATTTAAAGTCACCATAAGTTTGCGATTTTTCTTGGGAACGTTTGCAATATGCCTAAGTATAAATTTACGTGAGACTATGGAAATGAAACTACACACTTTGACGATGGCAGTAGCGCTTGGACTGGTTACTGCACCTGTATTCGCAGCAACAGATGTTGACGCTCTTGAAAAGCGAATTAATGAATTAGAACAGAGACTTGAACAGACAGAAAAAGCATCCACAGAAGCAAATGAGAAAGCCTCAAGCTTTGAGTTTCACGGCTACGCTCGTTCCGGGCTACTGATTAATGACGATCTGAATGGTGCAGTGGGTACTGGTCCTTACATGACGGCAGCTGGTGCTATTGGCGCTCCAGTTGGGCGATTAGGGGTAGAGGATGATCACTATGTGGAAGCAAACCTTATTCACAAACGTTTTGCAGATGATGGTTCCAGCGCATTGTTCCGAATCATGTTGGCAGATAGTACGGAAACCAATAACGAATGGACGGCGAGCGAGAGTCAATTAAACGTTCGTCAGGTATATGCTGAGCTAAACAAGTTGAGTATGTTCTCTGAATCAAGAGCTTTTGCTGACGCGACGTTTTGGGCTGGTAAACGATTTGATCGTGATAACTTTGACATTCACTTCTTTGACTCGGATATTGTTTTCTTATCTGGCACTGGTGCTGGTGTGTATGACGTCCAAATGAGCGAATCATGGAAAGCAAACTTCTCGATCTATGGTCGTGATTTTGGTGAGATTGATAGCTCGTCAACGGATGTTGAAAACTATATCGCGACAATGAACAACCGCTTCGGTAATTGGCAATTGATGCTGAGCGGCATGACGTCAGCTGATAACAATGATCGCGTAGAAGGAGCAGCGGACAAAGGTTTACATGCGATGTTTGCTTACCATGGCGATACCTTCTTTGGCATGAGTGAAGGCTTCTCTAAAACCGGTATTTTGATGGGTGATGGACTGGGTGCGGAACTTAAAGGCATCGGTTCAAACGGAGATTTGTTAGAAGACGCAAAAGCCGTACGCTTGTTCAGCTATGGTGTAACACGCATCGGCGACAACTGGCGTGTAGCACCTGCGTTGCTAGCAGAACACAGCCAAGATCGCTTTGCTAAAAATGATGAATTTACGTGGGCATCGTTCAACATCCGCTTAGCGCAAGAGTTTACGCAGAACTTTGAGATGGTTTATGAAGGCTCATACCAATACATGGACCTAGACAATGCGATTGATAAAGCAAGTGGCAGTTTTTACAAAGCGACAATCGCACCAACGCTTAAGATGTCTACCGCTGCAGGTTTCTTTGACCGTCCGGAGCTACGTTTTGCAGTTAGCTACGTTGATTGGAGCGAAGACTTGAATGGCTACTCGATTAGCCAGGATGCGGGTGCTGCAACGATGGGTGATGGTGGTGAAGTTCTGTTTGCACTGCAAATGGAAACTTGGTTCTAAAGGGATCTAACCGACAAAGAGTAATAAGAAAAGCGCCAACTGATTTCAGTTGGCGCTTTTTCATTAACAGGACTGACGCTCAATTGTTTTGAAGGTTAGTACCATCTTACTCATTTCAAAACTTCTGTTGGCAATTCTATCTAGTAGCAGTTTCGCACCATTTTCACCCGCTTTATCAAATGCATAGTTAAATGTTGATAAGGTTGGGGTACACACTGATGCGAGCTCATCATCACCAACTCCTAGCACTAAAACGTCTTTACCCGGTGTTAACCCGAGCTCTTGAATCGCTCTCATCGCACCGATAGCAATACGGTCTGTCGCACAGAACAAGCCATCTAGCTTAGGGTTCTTTGTTAAGTGTTGTTTTGCCAATGAATAGCCAGAATCGATGGTAAAGTCACCACGAGCATGGAAGGCGATCTCAAAACCATGGTGTTGCAGCGCTTGAACAAATCCTTCAGAGCGTTGCTTATCTACCGCGATATCGTCACCTTGCACGCCAATAAAACCCATGGTTTGGCAACCTTTTGCAACCAGTCTATTTCCCGCTTCAAACCCTACTCGTGCGTCATCATGAATGATGCTTGGAATATTAAACATGGAACCATCTTGACCGACGAGCACAACTGGAACGGCTGAGTTTTGAATTGCTTTTACCAGCTTGGAATCGAGGTGGGTGGCGTAAAGAATGATCCCTTCAACCCGTTTTTGGTTAAAGATCTGAATGTATTCCAGTTCTTTTTCGTGGGCTTGGTGAGTGCTAGCAAGTAAGACATGTTTCCCTGCTTTTTCAAGGACATCGGTTAATCCATCGACACCTTGGGATGTGGCATGAGAGGAAACCCGAGGAACAATGACACCAACCAGATTGGTCTTTTGAGATTTTAGATCTTTAGCGACTTGGTTTGGCACATAGCCACACTCCGCTACTGCTTGGCGGACTTTCAGTTTTGTCGCTTCTTTTACGCCATATTCATCGTTTATAACCCGTGACACTGTTGATTTTGATACGCCAGCCAGACGGGCGACATCATGCAGACTCGCCATTGTTCCTATCCATTCTGTTTTTCGTTTTTGGGATTGTTTGCAAAGAGAAGATGAAAAGCTCTTTGATAAGTAGCGATTCTAACCTCCTATACTGCTCTTAGGGAGAGAATTTGACGATCATTCTCACATTCTCTCTGCTTTATCTTTGATCATTTGGTTTTATTGAGCAAAAATCTATTTTGCAAACGTTCCCGAAGATTTCGCAAGCTCAGATAATAATCCAATGGGGTATGAAATGAATTATCCGGCAGTAGCAAAAGAGTTGTTAACTCTATTAGGTGGTAAAAGCAACATCACCGCACTTGCGCATTGTGCGACACGCTTACGCCTTGCCGTTGCAGATGAGCAAAAAATAGATGAACAAGCGATTGATAGCCTTGAAGGAGTAAAAGGGCAGTTCAAAGTTGCGGGTCAGTACCAAATCATTTTTGGATCTGGCATCGTAAACCAAGTTTATGCAGAAATGGCGAAGTTGACGGGGATGAGTGAAATGTCCACCAACGACGTTGCGTCTGCTGGCGCAGAGAAACAAAACATTGTTCAGCGCGCGGTGAAAGGGCTGTCTGATATTTTCGTTCCAATCATTCCAGCAATCGTCGCTGGTGGTTTGTTGATGGGTATCTATAACCTATTGACTGCTCAAGGCTTGTTCATTGATGGCAAATCTTTGATTGATGCCAACCCAGGACTGACAGACTTGGCGAACATGATCAACACGTTTGCGAACGCGCCGTTTGTTTACCTGCCTATTCTGCTGGCATTTTCAGCCAGTAAGAAGTTTGGCGGTAACCCATATTTAGGGGCGGCGCTAGGTATGTTGATGGTTCACCCTGACTTGCTGAATGGTTGGGGATTCGGCGGCGCATCTGTGTCTGGCAACATTCCGGTTTGGAATATTCTTGGCTTTGAAATCCAAAAAGTGGGCTACCAAGGTTCGGTGTTACCGGTTTTGGTATCGGCATTCATTCTTGCGAAGGTTGAGCTAGGCTTACGTAAAGTCATACCTTCTGTTTTAGACAACCTTTTAACGCCATTACTGGCGATTTTCATAGCGGGTTTGCTGACGTTTACTGTCGTCGGTCCGTTCACGCGTGATATTGGTTTCCTATTGGGTGATGGTCTGAACTGGCTATACAACACTGCTGGCTTTGTTGGTGGTGCGGTATTTGGTCTTATTTATGCTCCGTTTGTTATTACTGGTATGCATCACAGCTTCATTGCGATTGAAACTCAACTTCTTGCGGATATTGCGACGACGGGCGGCACCTTTATCTTTCCTATTGCGGCGATGTCTAACGTTTCTCAAGGAGCGGCAGCGTTGGCGGTGGGCGTGATGAGCAAAGATAAGAAGATGAAAGGTATTGCGATTCCATCTGGTGTTACGGGTTTGCTAGGTATTACAGAACCGGCTATGTTTGGTGTTAACTTAAAACTACGTTACCCATTTATTGCGGCAGTTTGCGCTGCGGCGTTATCAAGTGCGTTCATCACAATGTTTAATGTGAAAGCTCAGGCATTGGGCGCAGCTGGTCTTCCAGGTATCATTTCCATTACGCCAGAGAAGATTGGGTACTACATCGCGGGTATGGTGATCGCGTTCTTGACCGCATTTGTTCTCACCATTGTTCTTGGTATGCGTGACCGCGCTAAAGTCGGTAGAAAAGCAGCGGCTTAATCTGAACTCCTTAGGGGTGGAGTCCCCCAAAATCCACTTCTTTTCCTAAATGTTTGGGGTGCTAGCCAAGCACTAATGGCTTGGCTAGCCTTTTTCAATTTTTACTTGGTAGTGAAGGTGTTCAACACGTTGGACTATCAGGGCTTTAATTTCAAGGTAAGCAAGATGAATCAAGTGTGGGTAACTGGTGATGCTGTTGTCGATCTAATACCGGAATCTGAGACTTCTTTACTCAAATGTCCCGGTGGTGCACCAGCGAATGTCGCCGTAGCAATTGCTCGTCTATCTGGTAAGAGTGCGTTTTTTGGACGTGTAGGTGATGACCCATTTGGTCGCTTCATGCAATCAACGCTCGATCAAGAGGGCGTGAGCACGGAGTTTCTCGTTAAAGACCCAGAGCAAAGAACATCAACAGTGGTGGTGGATTTAGATGATCAAGGTGAACGCAGCTTTACGTTTATGGTAAAACCGAGCGCTGATCAGTTTATGTCTGTTGAAGACATCCCAAACTTTAAGCAAGGTGACTGGCTACACGTTTGCTCAATTTCACTGGCAAATGAGCCAAGTAGAAGCAGCACATTTGAGGCGATCAAAAGAGCAAAAGCCGCTGGTGGTTTCATTAGCTTTGACCCTAACTTGCGTGATGAAGTGTGGCAAGATCAATCAGAAATCCAAGCTGTCGTGATGAAGGCTGTAGCGATGGCCGATGTGGTTAAGTTCTCTGAAGAAGAGCTTTTGTTCTTAACTGACTCAACGTCGATGGCGCAAGGTTTACAACAAATAGCCTCTTTGAATATTGCTTTGGTCTTGGTGACACAAGGTGCGAAAGGTGTTTGGCGCGTCTTTGAAAGTCAGAGTGAACTGATCACAGGTCAAGTCGTTAGTCCGATTGACACCACAGGTGCGGGTGATGCTTTTGTCGGAGGGCTACTGGCATGCCTGTCTCGGCATGACGATTGGAAAAATCATCCTGTTGTTAGCTCTGCGATTCAATGGGCAAATGGCTGTGGTGCATTAGCGACGACGCAAAAAGGCGCAATGACCGCGCTTCCGACCCAGACAGAGTTGCTGCAATTTATTGGGCAATGATCTTCAGATCCAATTTCAGTTGAGAAAAATTATGAGCTTAAACAACCGTTGGACTGTAGAGCAAAGATATCGTCGACTTGAGCAAATCCCTCAGTGTGATATCGAAGAAATGACACTTTCACGTCAGCAAGATAAAGGCTTTCCTAGTTTTCATATCGCCCCTAGATTTGGGCTGTTAAATGACCCAAATGGGTTGTGCTATTTCAATGGTGAGCACCACATCTTTTACCAGTGGACGCCTGTGGGACCAGTCCATGGAATGAAGTATTGGTATCACCTTTCTACTAAAGACTTCATCCATTTTACTGATCATGGCGTGGGTCTTCATCCCGACCAAGACTACGATTCACATGGTGTCTATTCGGGCGGCGCTTTGGTGGAAAACAACAAGGCTTTGCTGTTTTTTACTGGCAACAAGCGTGACCAAAACTGGAATCGAATCCCAACACAGTGTTTTGCCACCATGGATTCAGACGGCAGCATTGAAAAGCACGGTGTAGTCATTGAGAACGAACATTACACGGAGCACTTTCGTGACCCAAAAGTTTGGAAGAAAGGCGACGACTATTTGATGGTGGTGGGTGCTCAAACCAAAACCGAGCATGGTTCTATGGCGCTCTATCAAAGCAAAGATTTGAAAACGTGGCAGCATAAAGGTCCTATCAAGACCAAGTTCTCTGACCTTGGGTACATGTGGGAGTGTCCTGATTTATTTGAGATTAATGGTCAATCGGTGATGCTGTTTTCTCCACAGGGCGTGAGCAGTAGTAATCCTTATGATTTCAAAAACATCTATTCTGTCGCGTATATCGTGGGTGATCAGTTGAACCTAGAGTCGATGACTTTAGAAAACCACCAAGATATTTTACAGCCAGATTATGGGTTTGATTTCTACGCCCCACAAACCTATTTAGATGAGAATGGGCGTCGCATTCTTATTGCATGGATAGGGTTGCCAGAAATCGACACGCCATCGGTCACACACCAGTGGGCAGGAATGTTGTCTCTTCCTAGAGAACTAACGTTGAAAGATGGTTTTCTTGTTCAAACTCCACTCCCTGAATTGGAGAGTTTAAGAAAAGAAGAGGTAGTCTTTGCACAGTCCCATACACTGGAAAGCACAAGTTGTTTGATCCAATTAGACCTTGAGGGCGATGGCTTTGAACTTGAGCTGAGTAACCTCAAAGGTGACAACATCGTCTTTAGTGCGACAAAGCACGAGTTTATGCTGGACCGTCGTCACATGTCTCATTTGTACGCAGAAGAATTTGGTAGCATTCGAAAAGCACCAAGATTGGACGCTAAGCAGACGATTGATATATATATCGACAATTCTGTCATCGAGATTTTCATTAATGGTGGCAAACACACGATGACCAGTCGTTTCTTTATTGATGACCTGAATACGGTAACGTTGAGAGGGTTGGAGCAAGCAAGGCTTTTCCCTTTGAAAGGTATTTCTGGTTTGTTTGAATCTGCTAAGTAACGGTTTCGAATACATTAAAACGCCCTTCATTGATTTAGTGAAGGGCGTTTTTCTTTCTAACTATCTAACTTAACTGCCTATCACGCACGTAAGTTGTTTGAACTAAGGTATCCAGAACAACTTCATTCTTGGTGACTTTGAAGTTTAGCGGTTGTTCTAAATCCCCAAATAGAGGTGCGCCGCCGAGTGTAGCTTACTCATCGTTGGCATCTCGAACCTAGTTCACATTATCGCGACGTTTTTACTTATAGCGTGAAAGAAAATCCCATAACCAAAGGTTCTAACTAAAAGAGATTGCAGGACTTTTATTTAGCGAATTCGACCTAATATCTTGAGTATGCCTAATCGCAGTTGGCGAAGAGGTGATGTTAATAATGCTTGCTGGCGCGTAAGACCCGTCAGTTTGAAGATGCATTCAAACACAATAAGGGAAAACAATGGCTAACGAATACATTCCACCAAAAGTTTGGACAAACGATAATGAAAACGGCGGTCAGTGGGCGAGCATCAACCGTCCGGATTCTGGCGCACGTCATGAGCAAGAGCTTCCAATTGGTGAGCACCCATTCCAACTTTACTCAATGGGTACCCCAAATGGTCAGAAAGTGACGATCATGTTTGAAGAGCTTTTGGCGGCTGGCGTAACGGCAGCAGAATACGATGCATACCTGATTAAGATTGGCGATGGTGACCAGTTTGGCTCTGGCTTTGTAGCTGTTAACCCAAACTCAAAAATTCCGGCATTGGTTGACCGTTCGGGTTCTGAGCCAGTGAACGTGTTTGAATCTGGCAACATCTTGTTTTATCTAGCAGAGAAATTTGATCATTTCTTACCAAAAGAAGGCGCTAAGCGTGCTGAGGTAATGAACTGGTTATTCTGGCTGCAAGGTTCTGCGCCATACCTAGGCGGTGGTTTTGGTCACTTCTACGCGTACGCACCAGAGAAGTTCGAGTACCCAATCAACCGCTTTACAATGGAAGCAAAACGTCAGTTAGATGTATTAGACAAGCGTCTTGCGAACAATGAATTCCTAGGTGGCGATGAGTACAGCATCGCTGATATCGCAACATGGCCATGGTACGGCAACCTTGTGTTGGGTCGTGCTTACGATGCGGCTGAATTCTTAGACGTAGAAAGCTACAAAAACGTTGTGCGTTGGGCAAAAGTAATTGATGAGCGTGAAGCGGTAAAACGTGGTCGAATTGTGAACCGTTCATGGGGTGAAGAATGGGAGCAGTTACCTGAGCGCCACAGCGCAGAAGATATTGATAAAGTATTGAAACTTAAACCATAAGCAATCTTGGCCTAGCTACGTCAAATGAGTTTAGTTTTATCTATGCTTATACAGTGACCTTAATCAAATCTATAGCGCACCATATACGGTGCGCTATTTTTATTCTCATTTAGTCTCGAAATTCTAATTTATATCACCTATTGAAGAGCATTTAGTTCGTAGATGAATCTTTAATGTATTTATATGTTATGATGCAAAACAAAGCTCATATTTCCATGTTAAATATGGACTGGTTATACTTCTTTCTAATAATTAAACTATTTAAAAATTATAAACCGATTTTATATCCATTATAAATAAAATTAATGATAATTAATATTTGACATAACCACTAAATTTATGTGGAATATGCGAGTTGATTTGTTTTGAAGAAATAAAATTAATTTCTAGTACTTTTATTTAAGACAAGCTTAGCTTTTAGCGATGTTTAATTATTAATGCTTATATCATGAAAGAGGATATGTATGATGTCGTCGTTTGAGTCGTATTGGGTTGGGGTACGTCAAAGAATAGCTACACAAACCCAAGGTAACCGCAGTTTAAAGTCTCTAGTCATTAAAAAGCAGCGTGTGAACTTAAATAACAGTGGGTTATCCTTTCGCGCTAAGTCCGGATGCCTTATCCCTCACTGTTATACCAAGTTCTCTGATGAGATAAACCTAAAAACATCGAAAAAATCGTCTCTTAGTTTTAAGAAAGGAAAGCTGTATTTTTCTCCGATTTAATAATAAATGAAATTTACATAAATTATAATATTAGGTTTTTAAATTTATCGATAATTAATTACGATTTTATGATGCGTTTTCAATATGTTTTCTTGGTAAGTAATTAACTGGACTTATTGTTGGTTGTTTTTGTTGTTTTCTATTTAGATATGGATAAAAGCTCAACTACTTTTCCTATACCAACTTACTCCCTGAATTGACTTGCGCGCTTTTTCTCCCCTCTCAAAAAACATAGCGTTACGGAATTATTTTCGCTCCTGTTTCATTCTTCAAGACGAAAGCTCTACCTACCTCTCATTATTTTCGACAAACATTGAGTAAAAGTAACCAATCGTAACAAGGTGGCTGTAACTGAGCGCCGTTTCAATATACTCGTTTTTTAACTAGGTAATCCCGCGCTTTGAATTCATTCGGGTACCGTTTGTAAGCCTTAAATGCTACTAAGATAAGATGTCATGATGAGAAAAAGTACTATATTACACACAGTGTTAATTACAGGGTTCGCTGCTGTATCCTCGTTGGCTTATGCTGCGCCTTCAGTTGTGCCAAATGCGCCGGAACTCAGTTCTCGTGGTTATGTTTTGATGGACTTCCATACGGGGAAAGTACTGGTTGAACGTGATGCCCACAAACGTTTAAACCCCGCGAGTTTAACGAAGTTGATGACTGCTTATGTAGCTGGTCAAGAAATTAATACAGGCAATATTACGTTGAATGATGAGGTTGTCATCAGCCGAAATGCTTGGGCAAAAAATTTCCCAGATTCTTCAAAAATGTTTATTGAAGTCAATACTTCCGTTTCTTTGTCTGACTTATACCGTGGTCTGATTGTTCAATCTGGTAACGATGCCAGTGTTGCTATTGCTGAGTATGTTGCGGGAAGTGAATCAGGGTTTGTGAGTTTGATGAATAGTTGGGCCGCCAAGCTTGAATTGTCTAACACGGCATTCACCAACCCTCACGGCCTAGACAGTGACGGTTTATATTCGACACCTTATGATATTGCCAAGTTGGGCCAAGCGATTATTCGTGACTTACCTGATATCTATCCGCTGTATAGCGAAACCTCGTTTACTTACAATGGCATCACTCAATACAACCGTAATGGCTTGCTTCGTGATCGTAGTATGAATGTCGATGGCATGAAAACTGGATATACAAGCGGTGCGGGTTATAGTCTAGCGACTTCTGCAATACAAGGTGATATGCGTCTGATTGCTGTAGTGATGGGAGCGAAGAGCGAGAATGTTCGTGAATCAGAAAGCAAGCAGCTGTTAAGTTATGGCTTCCGCTTTTACGATACGGTAATGCCGACTGAGGCGGGTGCGGAACTTGCGAAAGCTCGAGTTTGGATGGGCGAAAAAGACGAGCTTACTGTTGGCGTAGCTAACGATGTTTATCTCACTTTGCCAAAAGGAGATGTAAAAAATCTGCAAGCGGAAGTTGAATACAACGGTGATTTAGTTGCGCCAATTTCTGAGCAACAAGTGGTTGGTAAAGTGCTTTACAAAGTCGAAGGTAAGGTCGTAAATGAAGCCGAGCTCGTTGCATTGGAGTCTGTGGAGGAAGGCAGTTTATTCAAGCGAATTTTAGACTGGTTTAAGCAATTGGTCGCTAGCTGGTTCTAAACAGTAGCGAACTTCTGTCTATATCACTCTATCTTGTTAATGTTCTATTAAATCAATTTACTAAGGCGACCAACGTGGTCGCCTTACGTTTTTGGAATACTCGTTGCGTTAAAACACAGGCCCTCTTGTAAGGGTGTGTTTTTACCTGACCAAGAGCGTTTTGTGTTTTTGGGTGCGAGAGAAAAGAAACTAGAACAAGAATGGAGTGACACGTGCACAAGATTTTATCTTTGACATTGATTTTATCGCTCATGGGCTGCGCTATGCCTTACCAGCAGGAGGTCGATAGCGGCCAATGTGTTGGAGTCATGACCTCTCAGGATGCATATGGTTATTTAAACCCAAACCATTACACGATGCAGGTACTCGCGCTAAAGCAAGAAAAAGATGTGAAAGATTATATTCGCTATATCGATCCTAAGCATCCGGTTTGGGTTAACTGGAAAAACAGCCGAGGCACGCGTTGGTATACGGTAACTGTTGGTGATTTTAAAACGAAGCAGGATGCCTACAATGCGCTTTCTTCATTACCAAGCCGTGTAAAGCAGTCATCCCCGTTTGTGCTGACTTTTGCGGAAATGCAGCGTAAGCAACAAACGAGTGTTGTGAGAATGCGTTAACCAACAAAAAACGGAAGCGATGGCTTCCGTTTTTGTATTTAGGAGTAAGCTTAAAGCGCCGCTAAAATCGTTTCTGCTTTGCTTGCTTCAAACTCTTTTGGCTCTTCAACGTTAAGCTTAGCCACTGTGCCGTTTTCAATGATCATCGCGTAACGTTGTGAGCGAATACCACCAAAGCCGCCTGTATCCATTTCAAGACCCAATGCTTTAGTAAAGCTAGCGTCGCCATCACCCAACATCAGAATCTCAGAAGCGTTTTGAGCTTCGCCCCACGCTTGCATCACAAATGCATCGTTTACAGAAACGCAAGCAATTAAATCAACACCTTTTGCCTTTAGCTCATCAGCTAATACCACATAGCCTGGTAGATGAGCTTCTGAACAGGTAGGGGTGAATGCGCCAGGTACAGCAAAGAGTACGACTTTCTTGTTCGCAAACAGTTCTGTAACGTCGTGGTTAACCATACCATCGGCAGTCAACTCACTTAGAGTTGCAACTGGTAGAGCTTGGCCTTGTTGAATCATGATTCTATTCCTTTTTGTGTGCTAGTTTAGCTTTCTCAGTCTAGCGTTTATAAATGCGGTTAACCACAGAGTCTTTGTAGGGTTTTAATACCTACGCGTTTGACCTTAGGCGTGGCACTGATGCCTTTATTGCAACGCTTCGTGCTGGTTTACGTATTGGCTAACAAGGTGACGATACTTCGCCTTTAACTCGTTATCGATAAAGCTGGCATCAATCGCGTTCATTGTAAATTGGGCAAGTTCACTCTTACTCATTGGATGTGCGTTGTTGACGGCCAAAAAGTTGTCCGTCATGTAGCCACCAAAGTACACAGGATCGTCTGAGTTAATCGTTACGGCGACCCCTTTTCGTAGCAAATCCACAATATTGTGATCTCTCATATCGTCGAATACACATAGCTTAAGATTCGATAACGGACACACTGTCAGTGGCATTTGGCTTTCGATTAAGGATTCAACTAATGCTTCATCATCAACACAGCGAACACCGTGATCCACGCGGCTCACGTAAAGCATTTCAATTGCATCGCTAATATTTTGTGCGGGGCCTTCTTCTCCTGCGTGAGCAACGGTAAGTAAGCCTTCTTCTACTGCTTGTTTAAATACGCGCTTGAATTTAGCTGGCGGATGACCTTGTTCTGAAGAATCTAGTCCAACACCAATGATCTTATCACGGTGTTTCAGAATAGCCTGTAGGGTCTCTATGGCGCTCTCTTCTGGAAGGTGACGGAGAAAACACGCAATAATTTGCGAGGTAATGCCAAGTTTTTCGTGACCATCTTTTAGCGCGCGAGCGATTCCATTGATAACGGTGTCAAAGTCTATGCCGCGTTCTGTGTGTGTTTGAGGGTCAAAAAAGATTTCGGTATGAATAACGTTGTCTTCTTTACAGTGCAGTAAGTATTCCCAAGTGAGATCGTAAAAATCTTGCTCCGTACGCAGAACTCCCGCTCCTTGGTAATAGAGGTCGAGAAATGATTGTAAGTCTGTGAACTGATATGCGCTGCGTAGTTCACTCGGAGAAGAGTAAGGGATCTCGATGCCGTTTCGTTTTGCTAATTTGAATAAGAGTTCCGGCTCAAGTGAACCTTCGATATGTAAGTGCAGCTCTACTTTTGGAAGACCTTGAATAAATGCGTTCATATTCCACCTTATGTGTATTGTGGATGCAGTTACTCTAAGAATAGGTATAGATAGAAATAAATCGAACGCTATCACAAAGAGTAAGACCCACGATGATCTCAACTCTTCGTAATCAGCACTTTGCGGGAACTGGTAGAGACCCCCAAACCATATCATTGGGGTTATACGAAGCAAACGAGAGGGATTATACGCAAAAATATCGCTTTGGCTATACGCAAATAACCTAGCTGTCATTAGTCACGGGGTTTCCTGTGAGCGAAACGACTATTTGCAAGTCACTTGAGTATAGAGGAGCCAGTTGTTTTTGCGTGTGTGAGAGGCACGTGTAATTAGAAGAGTAGTCTAAAAGAGTGGAGATTCGTTTGAGCAAAGGTAGGTGGCGGTACCTTGCACAACGATAAAGGCAGAGAAAGCACTAGAGAGCATTTATAGATCGAATAACTTATCAAATTCTCTTTGTTCCATAATGTCTTCTATGCGGCGTCGAGTTTTCTGCTTTACCGCCGCCGCGTTTTGTTCAGACTCTTTTTTGTCTTTTTCTGACTGCTTCTTACTTTTTCTAGCCATTGGATACCTTCCAAATTAGTTGCATTATCCATTAATGCATGAAAATTGAATCAGTTAACAGTAAAACTTCCTAACTTTGAACCTGAATCACAGAGAATAGTTCCAGATTGCGTTTTCTCACAATATTCAAAATCGATCATAAAGCTATGAGAAAGAAGTTTCGGTAATACGTGTCTTCGTAAAATATCACCATTTAATTGATGTATTTTAGCGTTCCAAGAGGTTTGAGGTTGTTCTAAATTAAATTCAATTTCTAACATTTATTCTCCTGTTTTTTAGTGATTTTCTCTTTGTTAAGTAATTGATACCAATGCCTTTGACGGCCAGTTCTTTTTGAGGACATGATTTTTCCTATAAATAATAAATTAAGCAGTACTATTCAGTTTATTTTAGATAGCACAAAGCAATGCCTAAAATTAGGCTGAGTGATTGATGAAAGAATATTTTTGAAGGAGAGAGGTTTGGTGCAGCATGGGCATGCTACACCAAGAAAAGCAGTCTTATAGAGGAGTTACTTCAGTCGCTTGAGGACCTTTTTTACCTTGCTCTACATTGAAGCTTACTTTCTGACCTTCAGTCAGTGTTTTGAAACCGTCAGAAACGATAGCGTTAAAGTGTACGAATACATCTTGGCCGCCGTTGTCTTGAGATAGAAAACCGAAGCCTTTAGTTTCGTTAAACCATTTTACTGAACCAGTTACTTTAGACATAAAAATACCTTTGAATTAAACATTAAAATTATGATTTGTTTTGTGGATCTTTTCTAAGCTATTGAATGTTCAATCAAGAGGAAGTTGTACGCAGGTGTCTGAATTGGGGATTCAAGATTTTACTGAGAGGAAACTTAAACTAAATGTTGCATTAACAGCTCTCTTCTAAGAGCCAAGGCACACTATACACCTTGTTTAGAAAATAGCTACATTTATTTTAGATAAATTAAATGTGCTCATTATTAACTCGATAAATTGTATTGTTCGAAAAAGTTGAATAAGTAGAACGAATAGTATGGCTCATAATTTTAGCTCATCAACCTAAAATAGAACCTTATCGATAGCCATAGATTGAACATGCGATTTGCAAGCGGTCACAAAGATAAACTAGGAGAACTAGTATGAGTACATTCAGAGAAATTCGTCAGCTTATTCCTGCGCAACCTACTGCTGATGGCGATGGAGTGAAAATTCGCCGAGTAGCGGGTTTCAATCATGCTAGCTTTTCTCCATTTTTGATGATGGATGAACTCAAATCAGAAGACCGTGCTGACTATATCGGCGGTTTCCCTCCGCATCCGCACCGCGGTATCGAGACGCTTACTTATATGTTGAAAGGTCATTTCCAGCATCGTGATCATATGGATAATGTTGGCGAGCTTCGTTCCGGTGGTGCACAGTGGATGGCGGCAGGAAGAGGCGTCATCCATAGCGAAATGCCTATTATGAAGGAAGGCGAACTGCATGGTTTCCAAATTTGGATTAACCAGCCTGCGAAAAATAAGATGCAGCCAGCTCAATATCATGACTTTCAACCTGAAACGATCACTGAGTTTGATACTCCGAATACGGGGGTTGTACGTTTGATTGCGGGTCATATGACTATAAACAACGAACGAATTCAGGGGCCGCTAACAGAGACAGGTGTTGCTGCCACGGTAGCCGATTGGAGAGCGATGGGTGGTCAAGCTTTGAATTTGAACACGGAGCAAGACAACAACATGATGCTCTATGTCTATAAAGGTCGTATTCAATTAAAAGGTCGTGAGATCAATCAAGGCGAAATGGCCATTTTATCGAAAGGTGAATGGGCTGAATTGCAGGCCGAAAAAGAGAGTGGTGCACTGATCTTTATAGGTGAGCCAATTAATGAACCCGTGGTGCATTATGGCCCTTTTGTCATGAATAGCATGGAAGAGATAGAACAAGCCATCCAAGACTACAACTCTGGGTTGTTTGAAACTTACTAGTTTTGACAGCCTACTCGCTTTTTCAGTTAGCGAGCAAATTAAAACAGTTTTGAGCCTGAATATTGGGCTCGACCAGAAGCAAATACGATAATCCACTGCCATCGAATTTGCGTTAGCCACGTTTAATCCACGTGGCTTTTTTCTACTTCTGACTCCATCGTATGATGGCTTCCTTTCCTGCTTCAATTCCTAACTCATAAGCATGACGCAGTGGTGCTGGCGATCGACTCAGCCGTTTCAACTTGAATGTTTCAGGAGGACACACTTGAATGATTTCGATACCAGGTGGTGGGTTGTTGATCAGCGCTAAGGTCTGATTGTAGCGAACTTCACGTGTCAACATCGGTTCAATTAATCCGGGCGTTTCTTTCAACATCTTCCTAGTTAGGGCGCTGAATCTTCCTCTTGGCTTTTGATAGCTTGCGGGCTGACTGCGTAAAACCATAATCTTTTTGGCTCCTCGCTTTATTGCTTCTGCAACAGGAAGTGCGTCTGAGACGCCACCATCAACGTATTGAATTCCGTTCAGTGATACGCCATTTCGGTAAAGTACAGGCAGTGCGCTGCTGGCTTTCATTGTTTCTGCCAAGTCGTCGACATCAGGAAGGTGGTACTCCGCTTGCCCATTGTCTTGACGCGTCACGCCTAAAAAGAAAGGTCGTGAATCGGCTTTGAGGGCAGATTTATCGATGCCAAGTTCTTCGAGGGTGACATTCCACATCCAGTCTAAGTTCATCATATCACCACCACGTAGAAGTTGAGATGGAGAGATAAATTCTTTTCTTAAGCTGTAATCGAGGTAGATTTTTAAGTTACGTCCGGGCATTTTAGCTAAGTAGGCAGCCAAGTTGCTGGCACCCGCAGACACTCCCCAAAAGCTATCAAATGGAGAGAACTCGCTAGCAAGAAAATGATCGAGTATGCCGCATGAAAATACGCCTCGCATGGCTCCACCTTCGACAATCAATGCTCGAGAGCCTACTTTTTCCATCACTTCGCTCCACTCTTTATCAATCGGATAATAGCGTGCAGCTTAACGCATAATGGTTTTATACCCAAGTGGGCCAAAGGTCTAGGTTGCGTTCCTTTGAATAAAAAGGGCATCAACGGATGCCCTTGTCACTTTTAGCCTATGGAATTGCGGGTAATTGAGTCGCTAATTTAGTGAAGGAGACCGAGCCAATTAGCCCCCTTACATAGAGCCATACCTGTAGTCCCATACTGATCGTTGTTGGAATAGTTTGATGATCACTTGTTAAATAGGCATACAAACACTATCCAGAGCGTTGTAAGCAAAAGTAATGGGGTGAATACTTTCTGGATAGAAGCGCCATCAGTTAAATTGTAAATTTTGATGGATTCATTATAGAACGCTCGTTTGAATTCTTTGAAGCTAATGTCGCTCTTCGCATGCGACTGTTCATAGTGCTGGTGCGCTGCGTCCGATAGTTGGTATTCCAAGTCTTGGAGCTCGTACTCCTTGTTAAAAAACGCATCCCAAGCCGAAAGGCGGGCTATCGTTTTAGGAGATGGATCCCCATTTAGTTTCTCTAGACGTTTAGCATAAGCTGCTTGATATTTATCCACGGTATATTCCTGTCTGAATAGACGTTGAGTTAGAACATATGTAAAAAAGAAAAATAAGTAATAAAAGGTTTTTTACGTTCTATACCTGTGATAAATGCTAAAAATTTCAATGCTCTAGCACTCCGATGTCGCAAATGATATTGATGGAATTGCTCTGCGACAAATAAAATAATTACTCTAGATAACAACGAATTTTTGTTGTTTTTTTTAAAAACTGCTCATGAGATTGAGTGGGGATTTTTACCGAGAAGAATTTCGCTACTGTAACTGTCTATATTTACTCAAAAAGAGAAAATCTTAGAAGCTTTCTTTGATTGATGTGAGATATTTTAGGTCGAAAAGCATTAATTTTGGCTATGCTTATAGTTCGTCTTTTTTGTTGTTGAACTCTACTTCGAGGGGGAAAGAACCCATATTTCGAGCATAGGATAGCTCGCTTTTTCGTTACGTCGTTCTTGGAGTTTGAATCAGTGACGACGCTATGAGTCTAGCATCTTGAACTCGATTGGGCGTATTAATTAATTATAAAAGTAAAGCAGTGCTGAGCTAGGATAAACTTCAACGTAAAGGTGACGGTATGAATATACAATCAGCCATTATTGAATATGCGATAGCGATTATAGGCTTACTTTTGACGGGCGTTACCCTCTGAGCATGACTGCCCAGAGGATAGAAAGTGCATTAGCCGATCGCTAACGATTGATGTTATATCGAGCCATTGCAGCTTCTTCAGACGATACAACCGTTTTACCAATTGGTGCGAGTGAAATAACCGCTAGTTTGAGGTGTTGGAGCGCAAACGGAATGCCGATTATGGTGACAAAGCATGCTGCTGCAGAAAGTACGTGACCGATAGCTAACCAAAGGCCTGCAAACACAAACCAAAGGACGTTACCAATAACGCCGAGCGGACTCGTGCCAATGTCCATTTCATTGGTCAATTCATCGCGTGAGATGGCCTCTTTACCGAATGGGAAAAAGGAAAAATTACCCATAACGATACACGCACGCCCCCAAGGTATTCCGATGATGCTAATAAAGGCCAAAATACCAAAAAACCACCATAGCAACCCCATAAATACGCCACCAAATACAAACCAAATGATGTTACCAAGTGTTCTCATTCTATTTCCTTTATTCTTGAATGTGATGATTCAGATACCTGAGAGCACCGTAAAACAAATCTAAACCGTCTGTTTTGTCGATGTGTGCTTTTGTGCCCTCATTCACCTGATTGATAGAATAATCGCCGTAGTCTTAACAGAGAATGAATGCCTTCCTTAATGCAAGTCTTTTTAGTATAAAGCGTAATACTCAATCAAGCATATAGCCAAGAATCGCATTATCTAGAGACAACTTTCTCGAGATATTGACAAATTTGCTCTGCCAATCGATGGCTGGCAATGTTGCGTGTTACTACTTCATCAGCAATATTTCCAGACTCAACGACGCCAAACCAATCGAGCAACATCGAATGGAAACCTTTACTCGTCAGCATTGGCGTCCAGTCTTTCAAATTGATTTTTTGCTCTTGGTTAGCTTGCCATAGTTTGCCTTCAACGAAGGAGTCGAACTCAACTGCCTTGTTTGCATAACAAGCTTGAACGCGCTCTGTAGTGATACCGAAGTGGCGATTCATCGAGGCGTGGAGCAAAGTATCTCCATGTTGCCACTGAATATCTAAACGCGCCAACTGACCACCTTCAAGTTGATGAGTTACATAAGCATCTTTTAGATCGGCTTTGGCTGTGACGTTAACGCTGTCTAATGGGTGAATAAAATCATCAAATATAAAGGTACGAACATCCCCCGGTAGTTGGTGACGGTTCTTTTCCCAGCGTAGCGACTTTAAGTCAGATATGTTGCCTTGCTGCACTTGTGGCATATGTTGGTTGTAAAGTGGAATGTGACGACGGTTAAAGCCCACATAGAGTGGCTGTCTCTCTTTTTCGGCAATGTCGTACAGCTTTTCCACGTCATCAGCACTATTCGCTAATGGTTTGTCGACAAAGGTTGGAATTCCATGCTGCAGAAAAAATGCCGCTATTTGAGGGTGTACGCTTGTTGCCGCATGAATCATGACGGCATCGACGCCAAAGTGTAGAAGTTGCTGGTAGTCTTGGCAGATCTCTGAGACTCGATACTGCTTAGCCAGGCTCTCAAGTGTGTTTGGGTTGCGGGTACAAAATACAAGTTCGATATTTGGAAGCTGAGTGATAACAGGAAGGTATGCTTTCTGAGCGATATCCCCTAGACCAATAATACCAATTTTCATCCTAGTCCTTATCTCGATGTATGGGTCGCGGACTGTCAGTATAACGCTTGGCGCGGCGATGAGTTTAAATACCTTGTTAGAAAAAGCCTGATTCACACTTTGAGCCAGGCTTTATTGAATGATTTAGGAAACGGCTCGGCAGGCTTTGAATATATCTAACTTGCTATCGTAGGCTTGAGTTTGTACATCCATAATGCCTAATAAAGAGTGGAACACGTTATCATGTGAGTATTGGCCTGCATTCTGTGCTTGTTTATACAAACAGTCGGTATTGATCTGCTTCGCTTGTTTAAAGCCCGAAGACAGCCACATAATCAAAGGAACGCGTTTTTGGAAATCTGGTGCAAGGCCATAAGGCATACCATGTAAGAACAATCCGTTTTCGCCTAGTGACTCACCGTGATCCGATATATAAATTAGCGCGGTATTATACTCAGACTCTAACGCTTTAAGTTTTTTGATGGTTTCTGCCAATACATGATCGGTGTAGCGTATTGTATTGTCATATGTGTTCACTATTTGTTCGATGCTACAGTTTTCGATATCTGCACGTGGACAGTCTGGTTTAAAGAAGGCGTTGTCTCTTGGGTAACGCTGAAAGTAGGTCGGACCGTGGCTTCCTATAAGGTGCATGGCGACCACTCGGTTACCGTGCATATCCGCGACTTCCTGATCAAAATGATCTAATAGCGCCATGTCGTAACAAGTTTGGCCATTACACATAGGGCTTACTTGCTTTCGATCCACTTCGATTTTCTTGATCTTGTGGGCTACTTCTTTATCCCCACCGTCATTTTCTTTCCAAATGAGGTCAACCCCGGCGCGCTGCATTATATCGAGAGCATTGTCCTGGTTATCCGCTTTGGTGCGTTCAAACTCGTTTCGCGTGAGCTGTGAAAACATACAAGGCACAGATACAGCAGTCGCGGTGCCACAAGATGCGACGTCTTGAAATGAGATAACATCCAATTTACTAGTATAAGGGTTTGTCTCTCGTGTATAGCCATTGAGTTGGTAGTTCTGCGTTCGAGCGGTTTCTCCTACGACAAAAACCAGTAGTGTTGGTTTGCGCTGTGCTTGCTGTACGGCGCTATCTGACTGCTTTGCATCTGTGCCGATTTCTCGATATGGCTCTGGCGTGGTGAAATATTTCTCCTTCACATACCCGGTCGCGCTGTAAACGAACTGGGTGGGTATGATGATTTTTTTTAGGTGGCTATTGTTGCGCCCTACAGATGCGTAGTCTTGATAGTACACGCTGGCAATGACGGCGATGACAGCTAGCGACGACAGCATCGATACTAATTTGGTAACAGAGAAGTACAGTAATTGGTGACGTTGAGATTGCAGCTTGACCTTAAAGACAATTATCGCTGGGATAACTCCCATAATCAGCGTCCAAATTACAGAGTGAGCACTCAGGTAAGAACTCGCCTCGCTCGAATCGGTTTCAACAATATTGGCAATCATTCCAGAATCGAAAAGTGTGCCATAGTTATAGCTTGCGTAGCTCACCACACTTGAAACAATGATTAAAATTATAAAGAACGGCTTGCCGATCCAAGGCCAACTAAATAAATTAAAAAGGAAATTGAGCGCGGCAAGAAAGAAAATTGGTATTGTGATAATAAATCCAATCTTGACATTATCTAAGTGTGTAAAGATGCCGATCAGTTCTTTATAAATAGGGATATTTACGACGAGAGCGAAATACAGCGCCAACAGGAAAGTAAAGGTAACGTAAGAGATACCTCTCTGTTGTAAATCATGTGTCTTCATAATGAGTGTCTTGAATAAAAATTAGAGCAAGAACGAAGCCCATATAAAAAGGGCAAGAGTTAACGCAACAAATACTGCTGCTGAGCCAATATCTTTGGCTCTACCACTGAGCTCGTGCCAGTCATCGCTAACACGGTCGACAACCGCTTCTACGGCGGAATTAATGAGTTCGACGATCAATACCAAGAACAGGCTACTGATCATCAGCACTCTTTCGTATGTGGTGACAGGAAGGAAAAAAGCACAGACGGAAAGCACCAAGGCGAGAATCAATTCTTGTCTAAAAGCGGCTTCGTGTGTCCATGCGGCTTTCAATCCTTGAAATGAATAGCCGGTCGCATCCATGACACGGCGTATACCTGTTTTACCTGGCTTCAAAATATGACCTTACTATTTAAGCATTGGGATGGAACACATATCCCAGAGAGGTAACGAGATTAATCGTTACAGCGTGAAACATTTGTGAATAGAATCCATCGCGCGATAATTTAAGAAAAGTGCTTATTTAATCAAGATCGTAGACGGTATAGCCTTTGTGCTGGAGGCATTTACGCAATACGAGAGATTGAGTTTTGGTTGAATCATTTGTTCCACTCAAAGCACCAGCTCCAGCTCCTACAGCACCGCCGGCAGCAGCACCGACAGCCGCTCCACCTAATCCGTCTTCTAGCGCACCAGCAGCTGCGCCGATCAATGCGCCTGTAATTGCCCCATTAGTGGCTTCAGATTTCGCTGCCTCTGATTTGTCGACATTTTCTGCATAGCCTTGGCAGTAAAGAAAGTCTTGTTCATATGTACTAGGGTCGACATTGGTCATGTCGACGACAGGTTTTTGGTTGTAGGCGCAAGCTGTAAGCGTAGAAGTAAGCGCCATAATCAGGATAAAAGATTTATACATGAGTACTATCCATTTAGTGTGTGAATCTTATGGATTAAATGTACACTGTTTTATTGCTGGGCTCTGTCGCTTGAGTGTATTGAAGTGTCGTCTTCTGTAAACGGGGTAGGAAGGTTAAGTTAACTGTCTGATTTTTTGAGGCTAAGTGTGAAGCAAGCTCCTCCAAGTGGGCTATGGCAAATCGAAACTTCTCCACGTTGAAGCTCCATTATCTGTCTGACAATCGCCAAACCGAGCCCAAACCCGCTCGTCTTTTTGTTGCGAGATTCATCCGCGCTGTAAAATGGTTCGAATAGATGAGGCCAATGCTTTTCTTCAATACCTATGCCATCATCATGAACATTGATGAAGCAGCGGTGCTGATCGTGTTTTATCTCCACTAAAATCTGCTTATCTGCGTACCGCATTGCATTGCGCAGCAAGTTATCTAAGGCTCGCTTTAACAATTTTGGGTCAGCAAACGCGAGAACGTTTTCTGAGTTTACTTCTTGAAGCGAGATAGCGAGCGTAGTCTCTTTTTGCCATCTCTGTCGTAACTCTTTGACTAAGTTGAATAGGACGACTTCTTCTTGAGTTTGTAATGCTGTGTCAGGACGCTCCATCTTTGCGTAGTAAAGCAATTCTTCAACCATTTCTTCCATCTCGTCAATGTCTTCGACGATACTGTAAACATACTTTTTCTGTTGTTCAGTTAAGGTTGAATCCGATAACAAATCTGCTTGCCATTGTAAGCGGAAGATTGGGGTACGCAATTCATGTGCAACGGCGTTAGTTAGCATTTTATTGCTAGTGATCAAGCGAGATACTTTATCGGCCATCGTGTTAAAGCTTTTGTTTAACGTCCCAACAGACTTAGCGCTTGAGGTACTAGCTCGAGCCTTGAAGTTACCTGAGGCAAACTCAACGGTCACTCTCTCTAGCTCTCGAATCCGACGGCTTAAGAACCAGATCAACAATATGCAATACAGAGCAAATCCAGCTAAAAAGAACAACCAAACGATATTGTCATCAAAGTTGGCAGCTTTAACCACAGGGCTATTCGGATTATCGCTCATTTTAAAGATAGGCGTGCTCGCATCTAGGCGGAACCAGATATCCCTTTCTTCATCGTAAGCGACGTTAACGGAGGTATCACTTTCAAACGCCTTTTTGATGTCTGTTGGAAGCTCTTCAAGCGTATGAGGCACCAACAAACGATGGCTTGATGTGGCAAATTGTTCCAACTGTTGTTGAGTATATTCTAATCCGTGTTCTTTATAGATAGGGTAGATCAGATCGTGAAAAGCTTGACCCTCATGCTCTTGTAACAGGTAGTCATAATCTGTGTTGATCTCATAAACTAAGAACTCGTATCCCCACAAGCTAGCCATAAACAGAATGATAAGGCCAACAAAGCTTTCCAGATAAATCCGTCTCATTATTCATTCCATGCATCAGGCATAAATAGGTAGCCTTTGCCGCGAACGGTAATGATTTTTTGTGGTGAGCAAGAAGCATCGCCTAGCTTCTTTCTCAGTGTCACTATGCGATTATCAATGGTGCGGTCTGTTCCATCGTATTCAATACCACGCAGTGTTTTGGTCAGCCACTCGCGTGATAGTGTTTTTTCAGCATGCGTTGCAAGAACCCACAACAAATCGAACTCGCCGTCTGTCAGCGCAATTTCTTCTTGGTTCATTACGCACGATTTACGCAACCGGTTTAAACACAGAACACCAATTTGTAGGCCGTTTTCGGACTCGGTAGGCGCCGCCTCTTTTCTTCTTAATAGCATGCGAATACGAGCCAGCAATACGCGAGGTTTGATGGGTTTAGTAACAAAGTCATCTGCGCCTATTTCTAATGCGGCGACATGATCGAAGTCATCATCACTTGCTGTTAGCATCAACACTTTGCCTTTGTAGCATTCTCGGATTTGACGACATACACTCAGACCATCTTGCCCGGGTAGCATCAAATCTAACAGCACCACGTCTGGTTGTGTGTCAATAATCGCATTGGGTGCGTCCGTCCCATTGTCGATACATTTGACCTGAAAACCTTGTTCAACAAAATACTCTCCCAACATAGTTTGTAATTTGGGATCGTCTTCCACAATGATTAGAGATGGTTTGATTTGTTGTGCGTTCATTTAAGTGATGTATACAATATTTAATATCAATGGAACTTAAACAAATTTACGAATTATTTCAAATAAAGCTTTCTCAGAATAAGGTTATCGGATGAGTTAATTGGATAAAATTGCCAATTAATGATTTAAATCTAATCACTAATCACTAATCACATTTCGAGAGATGTAAAAAGGCGCAACGTTTGCGCCTAGATATGGAATCTTAAAGCGAAATTACCGCTTATTCGGTGGTACACACGACGCTGTTGTCGCTGCCAAAAACATTTGGAACGTAAGCATCAGCTTGTGGGTCATTTTCCCACTTCGCATCATCGAGCAAGTAACGGAACTGAACATTCTGCGCTTTAGGTAAGCGGGTTTTAAATTTAAACTGACGACTTTTCTTCACTAATTTCATCGGTTCTGGCTGCCAGTTGTTGAAGTCTCCAGCAATTTGGACAGAGTCCCACTGATCTTTATCTAGCTCGAACGTGACTTCGACTTCATCTTTTGTCTTAAAGAATCTTTTTTTAAGCATTGATCTTTCCTTGTTCGTACAAAAACCGTTCTAACTATTACTCGTGTTTCATAATGATTTCAAGTTTTATCGAATTGTTGCTGGTATCTGATGAGGGGAGTATCCGAACGGTGAATAGCTCGTTGTGCTGATTTCGTGTACTGAGGGAGCGTTAGAGAGAAAATTCACTAGCCTAAAATGGTCAAAGAACAGAGTTTGTTAGCGAGCCGAGAGTCCGTATCTTGAAGTCAAATCGTTATCATGTATTATCTTAAATCACCATTTTCCTTGATGTAGCTATGTTGAAGTTTAACCGTACATTGTTGACTGCGATAGTTTGCTTAGTTGCTATGCTTTTGAGTAGTGTCGCTCCTGTGGCGCAGGCTTCCGCTCCGATGAAAACAATTGAAGTACGCGATCTTATTGTTCAACAGGCTGCTCTGCACAAACAACTTGGCATCAATGACGACTGCGTAGAATCACATCACGATGAGTCAGCCATCAATAAGGCACAACAATCTCACACGAGTTGTAGCTCTTCCTGCATGGTCAAAATTCCCGCCAACTTATCTCAAAACGACTTACTGCTTCTTCCTTATAGCCTTGCATTGATTGATAGGCCTCTAGTCGAAAAAGTAGTGACTGTGATCACCAAGCTTTATCGTCCTCCGATTGTTTAATTCCTCATCTCAAATTACTTGGGGTTTACCCCTTTTTACCAAATGAAATGATTTGGCATTTGAATGCCACAAGGAAATAAACAATGAAAAAACTACTTGCCTTATGTAGTGCACTTTTACTGACTTTTACCGCTCATGCAGCGCAATTTGAAGAAGGGAAGCACTACAAAGTTCTGGATGTTAAGAAAGCATCGAAACCTGTTGTGACGGAATTCTTTTCTTTTTATTGCCCACATTGCTACAAGTTTGAGTCGCTTATTGAGCGTTTAAAACCTGCTCTGCCAAAAGAGGCAAAGTTTGAAAAGGTGCATGTGGGCTTCATGGGCGGAGATATGGCGATTCCGATGGCCAAGTCCTACGCGACGATGGTGTCGCTAGGAGTTGAAGATACAATGATTCCTGCCATGTTTGCCCAAATTCATCAAAAGCGACAAGCGCCAAAAGACGAAGCTGAGCTGAAACAACTCTTCGTTGATAATGGCGTCGAAGGTAAGAAGTTTGATGCGGCGTACAATAGTTTCGCCGTAAACTCAATGCAGAAAGGTTTTGATAAGCAATTCTCTGCTAGCACGTTGAGAGGGGTTCCGGGTGTGGTTGTGAACAATAAATACATTGTTTTGGCCAACGAAATTCGTACTTACGACGAGTACAATCAATTAGTTAATTACTTATTGACGCTGTAACTGTAAATAGCATTGATGCTTAAAAATGGCGACGGTAGAGTCGCCATTTTTTATGCTTATCACACTCGTATTATCTAAGAACGCTTGTACATGCTTGAGTCGGAACACTAGTCATAAATATGGCATGCGGATAAAACAAGCTAGCAGCAGTGATTGCAACATTACATGGCTGAGCAATCGTAGTTTTAATCACATTGGTAAGCACAGCACCTGTATTATTTACTGTTTGAGCGGCGGCTTGTTGTGCCTGGTAAGACACGCAACCTGTCGTTGCATTGATCATCGCAGTGCTAAACAAAAGTTTGCGAAAAAACATATTCATATCCTTTGTGAATGCTTTGAACTACTTATATGTGGATTGATTCATAAATGAAACAAAACAGTGTTCAAAATATGTGTGCATTCACGAAATGAACATTGTTTTATAAAAAGACGTTTTTTTGTGATCTTAGTACTGGACAGACCAGGTTATGAAACTAAAGCCAATCCGTGCATTACGATTACGCCGAAGGTCAGTTTGCTCCTCATTCCTTGATATCCCTTGGGCTCGGCGTCTTGTTCGACTTTCCTCACGAGCTTTTCTGCATACCAAACAGCAAGATACCCAATTGCTAAGAGTAGGGTTGCGACTGCGTAATGTTTGTGGCCCTGCAGTAATGCGCCCCAAGCCAGTAAGACAAAAAGGTTGCTGAGAATTAATACATTTCGGCTAAGGCGATGGTAGTAATGCTCAATGCCATTACCCCAAAGGATGCCGGATAAAAAACTTAATATAACGGCGCTATATGCGATGAAAAATTGCTGACCACTTAAATTGAAGAGTGAGATGTCAGTGAAAATCAGCCCTAAACTAAACACAAATGGAACCAGGCCTAAGTAACCGAGTTGTAGCATGGTTGAGCGTGTTGTCATGGTCGTCACCTTATAATTGTTGCTCTATCATATTGGTTAGCGTAGTACTTGTCGGTGATGTGGAGCTTGGAAAAGTAGCAATAACTTTACCTTCAGAGCTAATTAGAAACTTGTAGAAGTTCCATTTTGGTGTTATGCCTGCTTGGTTAGTAATCTGGTTGAAGACTGGGTTCGCATCTACACCTAATACTGAAGAGCGAGCCATCATTGGAAAGGTTACCCCGTAATCGAGATAACAGACTTTCGCTGTGTTTGTTTCGCTTCCTCTATCTTGTCGAAAGTCATTGCTCGGGAAACCGATAACGGTGAAGTTTTGGTCTTTGTAAGTTTGATAGAGGGTTTCTAACTGTTCAAACTGAGGAGTGAAGCCGCACTGGCTTGCTGTATTGACGATTAGTAGTGTCTTTCCCTTAAAGCTTTCGCATAGATCGACTTCTTCCGTTGAGTTTAACAACCTTTGCTTACCTTGAAGAATATCAGGGCACTCAGATGCAAGAGCAAGCGAATTCATGGAGAGAAAGCTAACGAGAGCGGCGAAGTTCAGTAATCCTTTCATGGTGTTGTTCCCCTTGTTTTCAATAAGTATAACTACTTAAGTGCAAAGAGGATCGATCAAAAAAGCCGCACAAATGCGCGGCTTTTTCAAGAGCTGAGATCTGACTATGCCAGTTTCAACTCGAACTGGTTCAGGTACATTACCATGTCTTCAATCGTCAGTACCGGCATGTTGTGCAGGCGACCGAATGCTACGATCTCCGGTGCCTTTGCCATCGTGCCATCTGGATTGGTCACTTCACACAGTACGCCAGCGGGTTGAAGCCCTGCCATTTGCATCAGATCAATCGTACCTTCTGTGTGACCACGGCGAGTCATTACACCACCTGGACGTGCGCGCAGAGGGAATACGTGACCCGGGCGAGCAAGATCTTCCGGTTTTGCGTGCGGGTTTGCCGCCGTTTTAATGGTCGTTACGCGGTCTGCTGCTGAAACACCCGTTGTTACACCAACTTTCGCTTCAATAGAAACCGTAAATGCGGTTTGGTTTGCGCTGTTGTTGTTTACCACCATTGGAGGCAGTTCCAGTTTGTCTGCTTGAGCATCTGTTAAGCACAAACAAACGATGCCGCTACATTCGCGGATCATCAATGCCATTTGCTCGTTAGTGAGGTGCTCGACTGAATAAATGATATCGCCTTCGTTTTCGCGATCTTCATCATCAAGAAGCAGTACGCCACGGCCTTCTTTTAAAGCGATAAGTGCGTTTTCAACGCGAGTAATTGGGTCGCCGAATTCGGCAAGTAGTGATGACTGATTCATGGTTAACTCCTAAATTTCACCAGAATCAGGGCGGTATGAGAGATCGCCGTAAAATACGATCAAAAAGAAGTGCACCAGCATTCTTAGCGATCTGACTCGCTATGCTGGTGTATTCTTATTCTCTTTCATCCGGACTATAACCGTCGGCTCTGGCATCTCACCAGATCTGCTGACCTCGACGAATCGAGCGCTCGCGGGCTCACTTGAAAAAGTATACCGCCGGTGGGGAATTTCGCCCCGCCCTGAGAACAATTAAAAATGTACCACTTCATCCAAGTTGTGAAGAAGTGGAGCTAGGATAGTACTGCGAACTGAATAGCTTGGAAAGTCGATTCCATCTGTATGATGGAAAAGTGTGCTATCGACGGAAATAATCTGTGCGAATAAAGTGATCAATCTGCTGCGGCACGAAGGTGTTGTAAATCAGGCTCGTATGCGTTTGCTTCACTTCGATATGATCTTGCATACCGTCCAGTCTTGTCTCTTCTACGGTAACGGTACCGTCCGACATGGTGTTGTCATTACGGATCAACAATGGGCGAGCGCCAATCGGCATCGTTCCTGCGATACTGCCGAGTTTTTGAGGGAAATCCCAGGCGTCATCATGTTTGTTTAATCCGTGGTGTGGCGAATTGCCTAAAATTGCACCCAATCCGAGATCTTGAATTCGACCTACAATGGACGCGCCTTTAAGAGGCGAACCGATAGCGACAACATGAGAGATTAAGTTAGTACTCGGTTTTCTGTTGGCGAGATAGCGCTTAATCATCAAGCCTCCCAAGCTGTGTCCCACGAGCACGTTTGTGGTCAGTGGATTAAGCGAATGATCAATAGAATCAAACAGTGAAGACTCATCGATAGCAACAGTGTTATAGCTGAGTACTTGCGTTTCGTATCCGAGTTTTCTCAGCTTTTGGCTAAGAGGCTGCATGACCAGCCCATGCATATAAAGACCATGTAAGATGATGATTTTCATAATACCTCCTAGATTTATGACGTCGTAGATATCCTACTCTAATTAACAAAGAACTACTTGTGCTTTGTGGTGCATATTTACGTTTTGCTGCAAAGTTTGACTGCTGTAGCAAGCGACTCAGCCCAGTAAATCCTGTACTTGTTGTTGCAATTGATGACGATTTAAAGACGCAGGACTTAACACTTCACCGATAACAACATCCACTTTTGACCAAAAACGAGTCGGTCGTTTTGTGAGAGCATGTCCGCCTTTGTGGCTGAAAAAAGAACCCCAAAGCCCTTTTAACGCCATAGGGATGACAGGAACAGGGTTACGTTCAAGGATTTTCTCTACACCAGGGCGAAACTCACCCAATTGACCGTTAGACGTTAAACGACCCTCAGGGAAGATACAGACAACCTCACCGTCGTTAAGTGCTTGTTCAATCTGTTCAAATGCTCGTCGGTAAGTGTCGGCACACTTACGTGGAGAACAGATCGGGATAACACCGGCATGACGGAATACATATTTAAGAACAGGTAGCTCGCTGATGGACTTGTCCATCACAAAACGAACCGGGCGAGTAGAGGTTCCCATCAAAATCAATGCATCGACATAGCTAACATGGTTAGCCACGATTAACGCAGCACCTTGTTCAGGGATATGTTGGCGCCCCTTTACGGACACACGATACATACAATGGCTGAGTAAATAACTGATAAAGCGTTGTGTAAATTCCGGTACTTGGCGATAGACATAGATCGCCACGAAAAAGTTACCTATTGCCATCATGGCAAACAGTTCCACAATAGAAAGCTCTAGTACGCTGAGTACAACGATCGAAACCAAAGCAGACACCACCATAAACAACGCATTCATGATGTTGTTAGCAGCAATGGCACGTGCACACTCCCCTTTGTTTGAACGCGATTGGATGAACGCATAAAGAGGAACGATAAAGACACCGCCGCTTAAACCAACAAGGAACAGGTCAATCATGACGCGCAGATGTTTTGATTCAGCAACGAAGCTTTGCACATCATAAAAGTGCACCGGAAGTGATGGATAACTTGGGACTGCCCATAGCAAGTCGACGCCAAAGACTGTCAGACCAAGGATACCGAATGGCAAAATACCAAGCTCAACGTGGTTGAAAGAAAGTTTTTCACACAACCAAGAGCCTGTAGCGATACCAATGGAAAACAATGCCAACAGTAAAGAAACGACAGTGCTATCTGCGAACAAATGTTCGCGTGCGAAGTTAGGGAATTGAGTTAGGTAAGTCGCACCCATGAACCAGAACCAACTAATGGCAAGAATAGACATCCAGATGCCTCTCTGTTTTTTTGCCACTTTTAACGTGTCCTTTAAACCAGAAATCGGTTCAAATTTCGCTTTGTCATTCGATTGGCTAGGCATCGCTGGAATATTCACGCTGCTCATGAACCCAAGCAAAGACAAGGCAATCACGGTACAAGAAGCAATCAAGGTACCATTAGGAATGGATAGCAGCAGGCCTGCACAAAGCGTACCTATAAGAATCGAAAGGAACGTGCCCATTTCAACCCAAGCATTTCCTTTAACAAGCTCATTTGGTTTGAGCGCTTGTGGTAGCAAGGCGTATTTCACGGGACCAAAATAGGCCGATTGAGTGCCTGTCATAAACAGCAGAACCAGCATCAGCATGGCACTTTGGGTGGCAATAGCGGTTGCTGCGCAAGACATGATAGCTAGTTCGATGAGCTTTAGACGTCGGATTAACTTGGCTTTGTCCATGCAGTCAGCGACGGCACCAGCATGCGCTGAGAATAGAAAGAAAGGTAGGATGAATAAGCCTGCCGCCAAATTAACGAATAGATTGACGGATATTGGTAGGTTATCAATTTGGCTGTATGTCACCATCAATAACAGAACGTTTTTGTAGATGTTGTCATTGAGTGCGCCAAGGCATTGCGTCACAAAGTAAGGAAAAAAGCGTTTTGAGAAAAACATACGGGCCCCGATTAAACAAAGTCGAATGAGATGGGAGCACTTTATGCTCAATGAACGATTAAACCAGCTTTCTTTTTCAAGTGATGTTGTATGCCACCAAAAGTAACGAAATTCGTTACTTTCATTTCCATTCGTTTATTGAGTTACTAATTCCGAGACTTCTGAGTAGGTTTTCTTTCCCATGGTTCAAACAGAGGGAACGTCCAACGACGCATCGCAATAATCAGAGAGGTGCCGTGTTTTTCGTCCATATCGAGAGAGCTATCATTTTGGCAAGCCTGATAAAACTCATCGATGACCTTTTGCAGTTTCTGTTGTAGCTTCTTGTTGGTTGGTACACTCATCAATCCTGTTGCCATGGAGAACTTTTCATCTTCACCAGAAAAGTAGCTTTGGAAAAAGGCGTCTTGAACTTGCTGTTGGAAGAACCGTTGAATAGGGCCGCCCATCTGCCACTTAAATGTCGGAGATATACGCAAACGAATTTTGTTATTTGGCTGCAAGTCGATGATGTTCAGACGATCCAAATGAGCAAGCTTTTGCACCAGTTCAAATTCATTGAAGGTGTATTGCTGAACGATTTGCTCAAACTGATAGCCATTTACAACACAGATTGCCACGAGTAGCAGGGCTTTATCATCAACCAACTGCTTTTCTTGCTCTAACGTTAGCGACTCTAGACCTTTATTGTGCGCAGCCGCAAGCTTAAACAGGTCCGCCATTTCTAAACCAATCAATTGGCAAATGCGTTCTAAGCGTTCAAGACTAATGTGTTGACCTTCAGCGAGTAAACGTTTGACGCTTCCTTCACTTAAATCAAGGTGTTGTGCAACATCAGCATAATGCAGCCCAGCTAACTTTAGTTGGCGTTTAAGCTCTTTAATTAACGTATAGCTTTCTGACATTTACGCTGTTACCTCGTCGTGTAACTGCTCTAGGTACGTTTGCATAAAGGTTTTGCGTTTTTGCGCTTCGCGTCTTGCTGACTCTGTGTTCATAGTTTCAGCGATTTTGAATAACTTGGTCTGAAAGTGATCCAGAGTGAATTGTTTATCGTTAAGTTCACGTTCTTCGGCAAATATATCGCTGTCGTTGTAAAGTTGCGCGTTAAATTGAGTGCTGACTTGAATGCATCGCGTCACGCCAATTGCGCCTAAAGCGTCCAGACGGTCGGCATCTTGGACGATTTTGGCTTCTAACGTATTTGGCCTGATGTTTGCGCTAAAGCTGTGTGCCTCTATCGCATGAGCAATGGCATCATGATATTGCTGGGGATAATCGATACTCTCTAAAAATGCGACCGCTTTTTTGGCTGCGATGATTGAGCTCTCTTTGCGATTTGGGTGATCTTTCGGGTAAGTAAAGCAATCATGCAAATAGGCAGCCGGTAATACAATCGCGATGTCTGCATTTTCTTCTTTGCAGAGCTGTTTCGCTGTTTTGACCACGCGTTTTACGTGTTTAAGATCATGAGCTGCATCTACTTGCATCTCTTGCTGCATAAATTCCAAAAATTGCGGTTCTATCTGGCTTAATGACGTCATGGTTCATATCTACAACTAAAATGAAGTCAGAAGTATGCCCAACGCTTAGAATAATTTCCAAGTGCGATGGTGTAATTGAGATTCAGCCACCAGAACCTTGTGCAACGTTTGGTACTGAGCCGTTTTATATGGCCTTTCAATGTGTTCAGTGGTTTATGAGACAAGAATAGACAGAGCGAGCAGTGATGTTTACCAGTAGAAAAAAGGCCTGACGATGTCGTCAGGCCTTTTTCTTTTCGCCGATCTTTTTAGCGTTTGAACGTTACTTGCTCTGCTTGTTCAAGATGAATATGAGTTGTCGCAGGCTGTGTTTCTGCAATCACTTTACCGTGACGAACAGAGTAACGAACCGGCACTTGGCGACGTACTGCGTCAAAACCATTTTCTGCGGGAAGAATCAGTAAACTACCTGGTTTGCCTTCTTCAATGCCGTGCTTGTCTTGAATGTTCAGTGTACGTGCTGAATTGGTGCTGATCAGATCCAGTGAGTTGTTGATTTGGTCGTAACCCATCACCTGACACACGTGCAGACCCATATGCAGCACTTGCAGCATGTTTGCAGTGCCTAGTGGGTACCAAGGGTCAAATACATCATCGTGTCCAAAGCAGACGTTGATGTTGGCATTCAGCATCTCTTTCACTCGTGTTACGCCGCGACGTTTTGGGTAATCATCAAAACGGCCTTGTAAGTGAATGTTCACCAATGGATTTGCCACGAAGTTGATACCGGACATGCGTAATAAACGGAACAGGCGAGATGCGTATGCACCGTTGTAGGAACCCATCGCTGTGGTGTGACTGGCCGTGACTTTATTCCCCATATCAAACTTGTGCGCTAATGCTGCCAGTGTTTCAACGAAGCGAGATTGTTCGTCATCGATTTCATCACAATGCACGTCGATCAGGCGGTCGTATTTTTGCGCTAACTCGAATACGTAGTGCAGCGATTCAATGCCATATTCGCGTGTGAATTCAAAGTGTGGAATCGCGCCAATCACGTCCGCACCTAATTTGACGGCTTCTTCTAGCAGCTCTTTGCCATTTGGGTAAGAGAGAATTCCTTCCTGCGGGAAGGCGACGATTTGGATATCTACCCATTCTTTCATCTCTTCACGCACTTCTACCATCGCTTTTAGGGCAATTAGGGTAGGGTCTGAAACATCGACGTGGGTACGAACGTGTTGTACGCCGTTTGCTATCTGCCATTTTAAGGTTTGTTTTGCGCGCGCTTTCACGTCTTCAATCGACAGCATTTCTTTGCGCTCAGCCCAACGTTCAATACCCTCAAACAATGTGCCAGAGATGTTCCAGCTTGGCTCGCCTGCGGTTTGAGTTGTATCTAAGTGAATGTGTGGCTCGCAGAAAGGCGCAACCGCCATACCGCCTTCAGCATCGATGATGTCACCGTTATGACTAAGCTCCACATCGTTGCTTTCAATGTGCTTGAATTGACCATCTTCAATCAAAATTTGCTGCAGACCTTCTTGTCCTTTTAGCGTTACGTTTTTGATCAGTAGTGTTGTCATGATGGTTCCTTACGCTGGCTGTGTAGCCAGTGCTTTTTTGTTAAGAATAGGATTAAGAATCAGGAAGCTAATTGCGCCGCCAAGTACAGCGTTAATCGGCACTACGCCAGGCAGGAAGTGTCCCGCACCAACGCCAATCACGACAGCGATAATGCCAGCCCAGTTAACGTTTTGGAATTGGGCGGCTTCAAAGTTTGCGTAGCGTTTACGGTTCGTGAAGAAGTCAGCGATGATCACACCGCCAATCGGTGGAATTGCCAAAGATAAGAAGGTCAGCCAGCCAACAAAGTTATTGTAGAGCCAGAGAGCGCAAAGTGTGCCAACAAGACCGTTCGCCATTGAGATGTATTTACTTGGTAAGCCTGTGATGTTGGAAAATCCAAGACCCGATGCGTAGAGCGCGTTGTCGTTGGTCGTCCAGATGTTCAAGCCAAGAACGATGATAGCTGGAATAAGAAGACCTTGCGCGATCATCACTTCAGAAATGTCTGATTGACCCGTCACCGACGCACCTGCCGCGCCAAAGATAAACATTAACGAGTTACCGATGAAAAATGCCACCATGGTGATCATCACGGCGCTGCGCGGCTTTTTACCAAAGCGTACGAAATCCGCCGTTAATGTACCAGCACTGACAAAAGAGCCGACAACCATCGCGAGAGCTATTGAAAAATCGAGTGGCTCGGTTGGTTGAACCTGTTGTAGTTCGCTTATACCGCCAACACTATTTACTGCCTCGATGACAGAGTAGCCGCCAAGTAGCGCAATGGCAGGAACGGCAATTGCTGACAACACCATCAGTGCGGAGATGCCAAAGTAAACGGTCGCGGTCATGAGCAAACCGGAGACGAGGATCAAAGTATTGGTATCGATGCCCGTTGCTTTGTGCACCGGAATCGCAAACATCGCGACACCAACTCCAAACCACCCAACTTGAGTACCGCCAAGAAGAGCAGAAGGAAGCCAAGAGCCTTTAGAACCAAAAGAGAAACGAGCAAGAAGGTGAGTAGAGAGACCAGTAGAAGCGCCGATGTAACCGAGGAAAGAAGTGTAAATACCGAGGATTAGGTTACCGATGAGAACAGCGAGGAAAAAATCATTAAAGGAGAGCCCAGTACCGAGAGAACCCCCAGTCCACATACTTGCGGAGAAAAAAGTGAGTCCTAACATCACCATTGTAAGTGACGCCACGCCTTTTCTGGCCGTGTTAGGAACTGGTCCAAGACTGTAGTTATTGTCTCCAGCCATTATTACCTCCGCACATTGAAATATTAAATTATAGCACCTGATTTTCAGGCAAACGGCGCGTATTATCGTGATGTAAATTTAATAGTCAATGATAAAATTGCAATTTAAACGTTTGCTTTGTTTTTTATGTGTATTTTTTCTTTTAATAACAATGGTTTGATTTTTAAATTCTAAAGGTGGAAATTTTGATTTTACGTATTTTCTATGATTTATAGACAGGTTTTCTATGTGAAATGAATGTTTTGAATTGCTATTTGTTTTTATGGATTAAATTTATCTATAACTCTGGATTGTTCAGTCGATTTCTATGAAAAGAAAACGATTTCATGATGAGGTTTTTGGTTTGGACGTTATTTGTTCTTTTCTGGGTGTGTTTTCTTGGTTTTATTTTATGTAGGTGATTTATTTTTGTTGAAGCTGGCATTTCTAATGGTTTAGTGGGCGAATATTTGAATTTTATAAACAGTAAACAATCTGTTGTGGGTAAGAAAAGTACAACCGAGCTCGGTCAGAGGATAAGAGGGCAATAGCCACATAAAAAAATAGCCAACCGCAAAGAGTGCGATTGGCTTATATACATGTGAACAAAATCAAGTTCACTAACAACGTCAGTTGGCTAGGTGACCCTCGGCTTAAGAAGGGTCGATTTATATAATGCAGTTACTGTGCCAACTTTAATATGCCCTAAAACACGTAGTTTCTGTGACATGCGTTGCTTAAAGTTTGAGTGTGTTTGCAATTTGCAACTGCGTTATGCAATTTGACTCTATTATGCTAATGATTGATTAATAAACAATGAACCTTTTAAAGCATGACTAAACTCGCCGTTCCTAAAAAGGCGAAAAAACCTACTACATCTGTCACTGTTGTTAGAATCACCGAGCCAGCCAAAGCGGGGTCCAATTTAAACTTATCCAGAATGATGGGAATCAGCACACCAAATAAAGCTGCGGTAATAATATTGACGATAATGGCCAGCGCGATGGTCCCACCTAGAACCGGAGATTGAAACCACAATCCGGCGAGCCCGCCGATGATTAACGCCCAAGCAATGCCGTTCAGAGAGCCAATACCCAACTCATTTTTCAATAGCTTGAAACGGTTACCTGGGGTGATCTGATTAAGCGCCATCGCACGAATCATTAGAGTGAGCGTTTGGCTGCCAGCAATGCCCCCCATGGATGCAACAATTGGCATGAGCACCGCCAAAGCCACCACCTGCGCAATTACATCTTCAAATAGTCCGATAGTGACAGACGCCAAAATCGCAGTAAGCAAATTGATGCCTAACCAAACACCGCGCTTTTGCGAGCTTTTTAATACTGGCGCAAACAAGTCATCGCCTTCATCCATACCTGTACCGGCCATCAAACGTGCTTCGTAGATTTCACGCTGTGTACTCAATGCAAACTGCCAATCGACTTCACCGATCAGTGTTTGGTCTGCATCAGTTACAGGGAGAGCGGGCAGTGTGCTGTGTTCTAATGCCTCTACCGCTTCAGGAAGCATCATTTTACTGTCTAGAACCGTCACAGCCTCAATAACGAGTGTTTTTAAGCGAGTATCGGGGTCACCACGTAAGATATCGAAGTAGTTGACCGTTCCACGATACTGTTTATTACGATTAATCAGATACACCTGTTGAGGCGTGTCGTAGCTATAGCGCTCCATTAACTGCTTAGCTGTCCCAATCGTAATGTTGAAGGGCAGGGTGATGATCTTACGTTCAGCCCAGTGGCCGAGTTCTTCATCAGCATACTCGTTTGCTTGATCGTAAAGTTCCAACTCATCTTTTTCTATCAACGAGAGCGCTTCGTTGATGATCGACTCTGGCAACGAATCGGCCCATTCGATGAGCGACAAGTTGTCGAGTTTAGCGAGAGTGAGCTTTAGCTCGACTTCAGATAACGCATTGATGATAGAGAAACGTACGTCCGCACGCATTTCCGTTAACACGTCGATATGTAGCTCTAGTGGTAAAGCTCGCCATAAGCGAACACGATCGTCGATTGGAAATGCTTCTAGAATCAGGGCAACCGCGCCGGGCTCGAGGCCCGCTTCAATAGATTCATTGAGCGTTGCGACTTGATCCGCTTCTTCGGCTTGGCCAATTTGCTGGATTAGAGTGGAGAGATCTTGAAACTTGCTCACCGAGTACCCCGATAGTTAATTCGTTTTATGGAAGTATGGCATGTTATTGAGATGCACAACTATGCATCTTAACCTTGCTCAAGGTACTTGAAAGTAACAGAAAAACAATAGGCTATTTGCTGTTGATGGTGAGATATGGCTGTACCAATTGGCGAATGTTCACTTTTGCGCCAATACGGGCTGCCAGCAAGTACATTCCGCCTATTTTTCTGTGCAAAAATAGGGCATCTGCTGGTGGAGTATGCCAGTATTCTTGTTCCATGCTTAAAATAGTGCCAGCTTCGCGAAGCTTTTGTGCTAAGCCACTGGCTTTAAAGTCATAAGGCTCATCAACTAACATCGGTTCACATGCCATTTTCACTAGATCGAGAATCGCTTGGCGCTGGTCTGGAAGGATGGTTTGGCTGAAGAAGCCTATTTGTTCAAGCGCATCATTTAAGCCTTGTTCGTCATTATTCACGACAGACGCAAAAGCTTGGCGATAGCCGGTACTGAACCGTTCGCTGTATTCGCGGGTCGCCCCGAAATCTAGCAAGCCGATTTGACGAGTGTTTTCGATATATAAGTAGTTGGCGAAGTTTGGGTCGGTTTGTACCATCTTAAATTCGAACAGCTCTCGAAACAGTAATTCGAGTAGGCTGTGCATGACAAAATCCCGTGTACTCTGATCATAATGTTCGATTTGCTCAATCGGGCTACCATCAATGAATTCCATCGCGAGAACGGAGTCTGAGCAACTTTCAGTATGAATCTTCGGTACGACAAAATGAGGGTGCTCCTTCAAAGCGTCATGATAACGAATGGCAAATTGTGCCTCTCGTGCGTAATCGGCCTCGTCATGTAGCTGCTTTTTCGCTTCTTCGAGCAATCCTTTGTAGTCGACAGACTCGGGAATCAACCCAACGACCTTGAGCAGTGTACCGACATTATCGACGTCGCTATCGATACTTTTCCGTATGCCCGGATATTGCACTTTGACGGCTAGGTTATCGCCCGCATCGCTGTAAGCTTGGTGCACTTGTCCTATTGATGCACTGGCGATTGGTTTGAAGTTAAATGACAGAAACTCAGCTTTCCAATTCGTTCCTAGCGAACTTTCCATTACTGCGTTGAGTTGTTTTGCAGGCATTGGGTCTGCGTTGGAACGAAGACGGGAAAGAATATCGGCAAGTTCAGGTTCTAAAACATCACCAGCATCCATTGACAGCATTTGACCAAGCTTCATTGCAGCGCCACGTAGGTGAGCAAGTTGGTCAGTTAAACGCGCGATGTTCTGTGGCGTCAGCAAGAGGTCTTTCGCTTTTGGTTTGTTGCCTTTGGCTATCTGCTTCGTGCCTTCTGTAATCACATTGCCTGCGACACGGGTAGCAAGTGAAGCGAACTTGCTGAATCTTGAGATGCGATGGGTAGGTAGGCTTCTTTCCTTTGCCGACATGAATCTTCTCCGCTATTTACTAACTAATTGTTATACGGGAAAAGGATATGTTTGGATACAAATGAAAAGAAAACCGCCAGCGTAACTGGCGGTTTGCGAGTTTAGATAGAGTAGAAGAAGTACAGTTGAGACTTCATTCGGATGATGATCCCGCGAATCACATCCAAGAAGGCCATGAAGCCTATCGGTTTTTCACCGCTGACCCATGCGAGGCCAACAGAGCCAACAGGGATGTCGTAGCCTTCTGGCTCATCAATCTTAAGACGAACAAAGTGGTGTTTGTTCTGTAAGTTCTTTCCAGTGGTGACACGTACGGAATCATCGAAACCCAGTAGATTACCTTGTGACTCACCTGTTGCTTCAACAATGCCTTCGACGGTCGCTGAGAAGATCTTACCTGGGTAAACGGACGAAGAGAATTCCGCTGGCTGACCCGGTTTGATGTTACGAATCGCCTGGTGGTTGACTCGCATCAGCACGTACTTCTCGTTAGTGTACATGTTGATACGCGGCATCATCGATACACGCTGACCTTCACGCAGGATAAAGTTGGTGACAAAGCCATCTGTTGGGGCATGAACTTTTGTGCTATTCAAATCCCATTGCGCTTTTGCAATTTGCTCTTCAGCTTGGCGCAGTTCGGCTTGTTTAGTTTCAACTGCAAGTTCCGCTTTATGAATCGCCAGTTTTGCACGGGAAATATCGACTTGTTTCTTCTTGATTTGAGACTCAAGGGTCAACACGTTGTGACGTGCCATATCAACCGCACTCGATTGTTTGTCGATATCGCTTTCCGTGATGGTGTTGTGCACTACTCGGTTTTGCTCAACATAACGATCTAGCATTTTTTTCTGCAATTTGTAGTCAACTTTCGCCGCTTCCAACTGGCTCTTTGATGTTTCTAGATCTTGCACTAGCGCTTCGTGGTTAGCTTCTTCAATCTCGATGTCGCCTTTTGCCGTAGCTAATGCAACGCGAGCAGAATCAGCGGATACGTTCGCTTGATTTAATGCGATTTTGTATTGCGTTGGGTCAAGTTCATAAATTAGCTGACCTTCTTTAACTTTCTGATTCGGCTCAATGTAAATGTGGTCAACTTTACCTTTTACATTGGTTGAATCTGGACGCAATTGGATGTGTGGTGACTGCACGACAGAACCGCCGGATAAATCCATCGGGGTGAAGTTAATCAAACCTACCCAGACGAACATTAGCCAACCCAAGCCGCCAAGATAAGCGAACGATTTGGTTGCTTTGTTCCAAGGCATGCCAACCAAACGCAACAGATAGATGAAGAGTGCCCATACCGCTAAACCTTCTAACATTATGCTTCCTCTTTTGGCTGTGTTTCTGTTTGCGGTTTACTTTTCCATGTATCACGCAGATTGATGATGGCTTTTTCCATATCAACAAATGCAAAGATCACGGCTAGCACCCAAACCCAGTGCCAGACAAACCCTATCCAGGTCAGCGCAGTGATGAGCCCTAACTGATGATGGTCTTTGCTGTGTGCTTTATTGATAGGCAATTCATGGATTTTCCAAAAGCCGTAACACGCGCCCGCGACACTCGCAATTAAAACGACAGCAGCGACAACATGTAACGCCGTATCTGCGCCTGTACCGACAAATGGGACACTCAGTAAACTCATTAAACACTCCTCTATCAAACTGTTGGCGTATTGTGATCTGAATTTGATTTGCGGCTTTCTTTGTGACAGATTCAATCACTATAGGATTAAATTTGATGTAATTGGTTATGAAAACGGTTCGGTTTATTCGCGCGATGGGCATTCTAAACATGCATAACCTCGCGTTATCTAAATACAATTTGGACTCGGATGAGTTAGGAATCCCAGTATCGGTGTTTCGTAACCCAATGACACTGATCCCGCTAAAAGCCGTTGCGGAATGGTATCGTTGTGTTGAACAAGCCAGTGCTGACCCGGATGTGGTGTTGAGTCTCAGCCGGGGTATTGAACTGCAAAAGCTAGGGCCAGTGGGACGCTGGTTATTCTCCGGCAATGATTTAGCCAGTACCATTCGGCGAGTGAATTATGGTGTGAGCAATCTACAATCAGGGGCGTTTTTTGCTGGCGAACAGTCGGGTAAAATCATCAAATGGACTTACCACAACCCGTTTATAGAAACGTCAGTAAAGGTGCACGATAGTATCCGCTGTGCGGTATTTATGATTAAGGTGTTACGCGAATTTCTTGGCAAAGATTACCAGCCTTTACGTGTCAAGGTTTCAGGCTCGAGAAAAAATACTGAGCGATACCGGGAATATTTCGGCTGCGAGGTGGAATGGAGTCAGCCAAAAACAGAGATATGGATCCCGGGAGATGACCGATTAGCCTCCCGCCAAGTGAGCCATCGAGAAGACAGCCGTCTAGCGATGAGTTTTTCCGACTTGGATGATTTGCTTAATATGCCCGATCCAGAAGACGAGTTGAAAGTGATTTATGAAGTGGTGAACTACAGCAGCCATTATGGATTGCCAACGTTAGAGCGCGTGTCTTCTCTGCTTGATTTATCTGAACAGCAGTTTCAACGTCGTTTGCATAAATTAGGGCTCAATTTTTCGACGGTTTCTGGCTATGTATTGAGTAATATTGCAGCTGGTTTGTTGAGTAAGCGCGTGAGTATTGATGACATTGCCACGCGCCTTGGTTACACCAATGTGGCGAGCTTCAATCGTATGTTTAAGAAACATCGTGGATTAACGCCCAAGCAGTATACGGGAAGATTAGAGAAGTAGTGCTCCACTTATCTCTATGAGTACAAGCAATAAAAGCCCTCAAAGTTGAGGGCTTTGTTATTTTTTTGTGTCGTTTTATGTGGTGGCTATTTCTTAGGACGCCAACTTAGTGCACTTGCAACAGCGCCGATGGCAATTACATCCTTTTTTTGTTCGCTAAGTTCAGGGAGCATCTGTACCGCAATGGTACCGTTCGTCTGCACTGCGGCAATTTCTTGTGTGCCCTCCTTAAAGCTATAACCCAATGGAATGTCTACCGCCATCATGGCGTCAGGACTAGTATGTACAGTTTCTACATTAAAGTGGGTGCTACCAATACGCACTACGCCTGTCTCTTTTTTTTCAAAGCTGATGTCGATGAGAGCCGATTTTGGCTCCATCGCAAACTCACCGACTTTTTTACCATCTTGAGTAATGTCACAGGTGTAAGGATCATTCCCACCAAAATCGACGCCCATGTAGTTAACCGACATACCGCCTCCGGTGCAGTTCAAAAGCCAAGTTTCTCCGCTGTCGATACGAGTCACTTCTGCGCCCATTGAACCTTCTTTGAAAGAGATACGGTTAAACCAACTTGAGTTAGAAGCACTGCGTGAATACTTGCCTTTGTACTTACCAGCAAAATCAAAATGGCCATCTGCACCGAATCCCCAAAAATCACCGTCGGTTTTGATCAGCATTTCTGGTTGTGCTTTTACGGCATCAGTACGATCCATGACGGCTAGGCCACCACAACCAGCAAGGAGCAAGGGAGCGAATAGAATAAGTTTCTTCATGTTTTTCATTGTTTATAGCTTGGTTACATCTAGGGTTTGGTCGGTGAATTGGATGTTCTGAATGTCGTACAACTCGTCAGTGCCTGTATTTGGGCACTCAACAGAAACGCTCTTTGCTTTGATAACAGTACATTCCGCCAGTTTGTGTGGCACGATATAGGTGTTGATACCGCCTTCACCATAAATGCTGTTGTCTTTGCTGTTGCCTTCAAAAGTATTGTTTTGATCATTACCGATCACATTCATCGCGTCGTCGCCAATGATCTTCACTTTTGTTAACCACTGAGATTTGTAGGTGTACGCTTCTATCAAACCGTCTTTGTTGGGAGCCATACGGAAGGTAGGTACTGTGCCTGGATTTGTCTTTTCTGTGTAGAGCTTGACGCCCGCAGAGTCGATATTCGCGGTATATTGCAAGTATCCGTGGAATAAGCCACTGATCCAATCAACGGCTTGTGGATCTTGGGTTTGCATTTCTTCACGCGTTAACGCTTGGTAGCCATCTAAACCATGTCCGTTTGCTTTTGCTACACCCATGTAAGCTTCAAAAGCGGCAGCAAAATATTCGTGAGAATATGAAGGGCCCGTTTGTTTAACACTTTCAGGATCGAAGTCGTCTGATTTCCAATCGTCCCAGTCATACTGAGTAGGGCGCCACACCGTCGGTTTGCCCGATTGAATATCGTTATAGATGCTTAACGCATGAGCTTGAATGTCATTTTGCAGTGCCGCAGTCGCCGTGTTAGGTGCAATACCTTGCGCTTGGACCAAGTGTAAAATTTCTTCAAAAGCGGCGTCTCGTTCGGCTTTTTTGCCAAGATTGGCGCAGTAATCGGCAAAATTACTCATGTAATGGCAATCGCCTTCAACTGTCAGTTCTCGATACATTAAAGATTGGCTATTCCTTAGCCAGTTTGGTGTTTCTTTACTAGTTACTAATGTTGACGCGATAGATGTGACAAGTGTATCCATATCATCTTCGTTAAGTACCATCATGCTTACAACAAACTTTTCTAGAGAACTCGTATCAAAAGAGTGTGCTAAGCCCGAGTTTGTAACTGCGTCGTTCAGTTTGTCTTGGCGAATCAGTTCGTTGATAAAGATTTTGGTTAACATCTCATCATTCTGTTCGTCGTTTTCGGTCAGCATTAGTGTGGCATCACGCTCGGCTAATGTCTTAGCGATACGAGACTTGTCAGCACCGTACTTAGAGTCTGGTTGGTTTGTGAGAAGGTGTTGGATGATTTTGGCTGCACGAAAGATTTTTTCATTATTCGCACCGTCATCAACAGCCACAATGTGAAATGTATCGTTGTTGTTTGCTTCGGAAAGGGAGATTTTCACATAGTGGGTGAAGCCCGAATCAGCAGCCACTTTTAACTTGGCTGGAAACTTTGTAGAAACGACAGTTGGGATTGTGACAGTGCTCAATGTTGGCATTGGTGGTGTTGGAGGTGTCGTTGTCGATGGTTTCGAATTAGATTCACTGCCGCCACAAGCAGTTAGACTTATCGCGCAAAATATGGCTAAAGGTGTTAATTTGGAATATCTCATTTCATGTTACTCGTAGACTTTATTAGAGCAGGAAACTTAGAAGCAACATAAAGTCCTGTCTATATAAGCAAACTAAGTCATATATGTTGATATTATTTTTTGGTAAGACCTATTATTCGATATATTTAAAAATATAGTGGATTTTTATTCCGAATTTTATTTTCTATGTGAAGCTATATTCTGATAATGAATAAAACCTCAGGTTATTGCATGGCTTTAGGGGTATAGAATGATTAGGATTATCGTATATGTATGGTTTGTAAGCGTATGTAAGCCTGCGTTTTATTAAAATTATCATTTAAGTAGGTTGCGCACTATAGGACGAGCGATATACTCCCTCCATCATATTGGTGGAGTAAATGATTCATGGTGGGTAATACAATCTTACTGGTAGAAGACGACTCAGAGATTGCTCGATTAACCAAAATGTACCTCGAAGCCGAAGGATATACGGTAACTGTCATCGATAACGGTCAAAATGCATTAGAAACGATTAAGGGGCTCAAGCCGGACCTAGTGCTGTTAGATTTGATGTTACCAGGAAAAAATGGCGCAGAAATATGTCAAGAGGCGCGTAAGTTTTATCATGGTATTATCATTGTTTTGACTGCGACCGATGATGAAATGAGCGAGGTGAGCTTATTTAAGTTTGGTGCTGATGATTACCTTACCAAACCGATAAAAGGCAATATCCTTCTCGCCCGTATTGAAGCAGCGTTGCGTCGCTATTGTCGTCAAGTTGATATCGTTGAAGAAGAAAAGCTGAGCCGATATGGCATTAGTCTTTGTCTTCGTCGCTCCCAAGCATTTTATTTGCAAAAAGATATTGGTTTAACGAGTTCTGAGTTTGAAATTTTAGAGCTCCTGATGCTGAATGTCGATAAGCCAGTATCTCGTGAATCATGTTGCCGTCTTGCCCGAGGCATTGAATACTGTATTACTGATCGTTCGATTGATATGCGTATATCCTCACTAAGGAAGAAATTCTCTAAGGCTCATATCCATACGGCTACCATTAAAACCATACGTCACCACGGCTACATGCTGACAGGTAAATGACGCATGTTTTCCCTGTTTACTCGTCTATATGTGGGGTTAGTAACTGGCCTTGCGCTGACTGTTGCTTTGTTTCTCTTTATGGGGGAAGAGTACATGCGCAAAACAGAAGTCGGTGTTTTTTTGAGTGACGGTGCTTATTTTGTCGATCAATACATTGAGCAACGAGGCACTCCGGATTCTCTCTACAAGAAGTTAACCGAAAACGGCAAGCAAGATTTCTTTATCTTTGATTTAACATTGGTTGAAAACTGGGACGGATCACCGCCTTGTCGAGATTGTAATCTGCTGTACCGTATGCAAGGGATACCTGTTTATCTTATTGATGGCAGTACCTATGCTGCGGTATTCCCTTTGCCTAACACTTCGAAGAGTTTAGTTTTCAAAGAAAAAACGGATTTCTTTAGCCCACACGTTGATTGGAATGAAGATTCTGAGATTGTATTTATACTTACTCTACTTTTGGTTGTTGTATGCAGTTTAGGCATTATGGTTTACATACCTGTACGACGTCTTGACCGCCAAATTCGGCAACTAACGGCTGCGCAACAACAATTTGGTTCTGGTGAGTTGAATACGCGAGTCGAGCTAAAGCAATTTTCGCAACCCGTGAAAGAGCTCGCCCAAGGCTTCAACTGCATGTCTGAAGAGATTGAGAGACGAGTGCGCCAAACACACATCTTTACTCAAGCTATTCCTCATGAAGTGCGCACTCCGCTGAGTCGTATTCAGCTAGCGACGGATTTAGCTCGACGCACGAGTGGTGAAATGCAGGCAGAGTTACATGACGATATTGAACGATACGTTGATGTAGTGACGGATTTAACATCCGACATCGTCATGCTGTCTCGCTTGAGTGTGAAAAACCACTCATGGATCGATTCTGTTGAAACCATGGAACTGCCACTTTGGTGTAAAAGCCGCATGAATTACCTAGGCTTAGAGTCCGCCATGTTGAGAGCAGAAAATGAACTCGCGAACCAATTGATTCACTTTCAGCCTACTTTGGGTAACCTCGTCCTCGATAATTTACTGCAAAACGCCAAGCGTTACGGTGAATCCTGCGTTGAGGTGACGATTCGAACGGTAGCGGATTGCTGGAGCATCGATATTGAGGACGATGGTCCGGGCATCCCTGAGGCGATGCGAGAAGAAGTATTTATGCCATTTTCGCGCTTAGACAAAAGCCGCAACGCCGACATGAAAGGCTTTGGTTTAGGGCTTGCCATCGCTACCAGTGCAGCGCGGCAACTGGGGTGGGAGCTTTCTGTCGGCGAGAGTCACTTAGGCGGCGCACGTTTTACGGTGCTTATTCCTGCCAACGGTTAGAGTAGGCACTGCGGTAGTCTGGCTCTGCGATACCTTCATACAAATCGTCACAAGCTTGCAGCGGACCTACGACGGTTCGGTAGGGTAGGACACCTGCCCAAACAGGGATGTCCATGTCTTCCGCATCGTCGTTGACGCCAAAATTGCTGATTTTCACTGATGCTTCTAGGAGTGGAATACGCAGCAGCATGGTGGCTTTGAGTTCTTTTTCATTACTCAAACGGACTTGTTCTGTTCTCCCCGGAGCGATCTGTTCAATAAAGTGATTCAGCAACCTGTCTTTCTCTTGGTTATCTTCCACCATCTCAAACTGGCCAAAGACCACAACACTGCGATAATGCGCACTGTGGTGAAACGCACTTCGAGCCAATACCCAACCATCAAACAAAGTAAAGGTTAAGCACGTTTGCACTCCTTGTTTGAGTGAGCGTAATAGTCGACTGTTGTTGGCACCATGGATATACACGTAATCATCGACACGCCATGCCAGCATAGGGATGACCACAGGGCCTGACTCGTTGGTTATCGCAATATGAGCGATTAGGCTTTCATCTATGATGGCGTGCAGTTTGCTAACATCAGAGACGGCTTTATGTGCGCCTTTCTTAATTTCCGTTCTATTGGTGTTGGATAGCATTTTCTCTCCTTGCTTGCTCACGATTACGAGCGATTTATCCTCATTCTTTGATTGCAATGTAGCGTTTAACTGGTAGCTTAAAGAGAGCCAGTTTTAACTAATGGATGGATCCAGTTTGTCTTTGATTGATATCGGTGACCTACATTTAAAAGACAGTGAAGGAACGCGTCAGCAAGCGTTGTTTTTGGCTATTCGCAAGAAAATTGTTCAAGGACTGTGGGTGAAGAATGGGAAGCTGCCTTCTACGCGGAAGCTTTCACAAGAGCTTAATCTAAGTAGGAATACCGTGATTTCTGCCTACGAACAGTTAGTGGCGGAAGGGTACTTGAACAGCCAAAAAGGTTCTGGTTTTTATGTTGCCGTAGAACTGCCAGAGCAGTACTTGCCTGAACCTAGTTCAGTTCAGAGAGACTCATCACCGAAAGCTCACTTTGATATCAACCGCGCATTTGCACCGGGTGTACCGGATTTGGACGCATTTCCGATGGCGCAATGGCAAAAGTTACTCACTCGCCATATGTCTCGTACTTGCTTGTTGGGGAATCAAGATATTCAGGGTAGTTGGGCATTGCGCTGTGCTTTAGCTGACTACCTCGCATCAAGCCGTTCAGTGAATTGTTCTCCAGAGCGCATTATTATTACCTCTGGGGCGCAGCAAGCGTTGTCGATTGCGACGATGGTAGTGCTCAAACAAGGTGATAAGGTTCTGATGGAGCAACCAGGTTACGCGCAAATGCGGAAGTTGATTCAGTTCCAAAACTATCAATTTGAGCCTTTGTTCGTAACAGAGAAATTAGGTTTTGATGTGGAAGCGGTGACCTCAAGCGATGCCGATGCGCTGTATATTACACCAAGTAATCAATATCCGATGGGTACCACACTCAATACCGAGCAAAGAGGAAAGATCATCAACTGGGCGGTCGAACAATCAAGTTGGATCATCGAGGATGATTATGACAGCGAATTTCAGTTTGCTCATCGTCCCTATACCAGCTTACAGGGGCTAGCAGCTCAAATGGGTCGAGATGATCGTGTGTTGTATGTGGGTTCCTTCAGTAAAGTGATGTTTAACGGATTGCGGCTTGGCTACCTTGTAGTTCCTGAACGCTTAGTAGAGCAATGCTTAGTGGTTAAGGATGCGTTAAGTGGTGATTCGCCGACGCATACACAAGAAGCATTGGCAGACTTTATTACTGAAGGTGGGTTATTACGTCATATTCGAAAAATGCGTCGACTGTACAAAACTAAGCATGAACAGATGCATGTATCCATTCAACAGCATTTTGGCGACCGTGTTTGCGTCGTTAGCCAAGCGGCGGGGCTTCATGTTACGTTGAAATGGCAAGGCGGTATGGATGAGCAGCGTTTTATAAAACTAGCAGAGCATGAAGGGATCATCTTGCGACCTTTGAGCTATTATGAACACCCAGATTTTCAAGCACGTCACTGGCATGGTGCCGTGCTTGGTTACGGCAATATCGCGTTAGAGAACATAGACGCTGGTATCCAACGTTTAGCTCACATATTTCGAAATGGGAAGCGATGACTATTCAACTACACGTGTTTGTCGCTTATGTCGCCACTGTTTCCAAGGCAGTAAAAGTAGAGTAAAAATGCCAAGTGCATAAAACATTGACCAGCCTAAACATATAAAAACACCGGTACAAAGCAGTAGGGACAGTCCCGCGAGTGTTTTACCAAATCCTCGAAGCAATTTGAAAGCGGCTAACATCGCCAACATGTAAACCAGAACGAATACACTGTTTGCGAGTTTTAGGAAAAACTCCAGATCGAGCTGTGATAGGGTTCCTATCACACAAGATATCAATAATATGCCGCCAACTAATATGGTGGCTGAGAAAGGGACACCACGACGTGAAATCTTGGCTAGTGGACTAGAAGGACGATGTTCACGAGCTTGAGCCCAGACCATTCGCGCTAGGCTCTGTGTGTATAAGTTAACGCTCGCGAAACAAGCGGAGAAACCTATCAAGCTGATTATCCATTTGGCTCCATCGCCTAGTAGTTGGGCACTAAGCCAGGGGATGGATGCGTTATCAAATTGAGCGTTACCATACGCGCCAAATTTTAAAATAACGACAGAGCATGCCCAATAGGTAGCCCCTGCTACAAAACAACCGACCACAATGGCAATAGGGAAATCTCTTTGAGGGTTTTTGAACTCTTCCCCCATATGGGCAAAAGCCTCTATGCCAACAAAACACCAGAACATCACGCCTAACGCTGCGGTAATAGGCCAAATTGACTCTTGTGTGATGGCGGGCATCACAAGATCGGCGCTGTTAACGTCGCCTTTCCATAAAAATGCGCCAACAAGTGCGAAGACACTCAAAGCAATAAGAGTTTGTAAATGACCTGATGATTTTGTGCCCATCAAGTTGACGAACACAAGTAGTACTACCGTCAGAATTTGTGCAAACAGATTGTTGCTAATAGGTTCTGGCAATATTTGTTGTAGGAAGCCTGCGGCGAGTGCAATCGCGGCCGGAACCCCTACCGGAATGACACTAACAAATAGCCAAGCGACACTACTTTCCAGTTTGGTGTTAAAGGCTTTGCGTACAAAAAAGGCTGTTCCGCCCGCGTTGGGGTATCGTTTACCCAGTTGAGCAAAAGTCAGCGCAATAGGACAAATCGCGATGAACAATAAAATCCAAGCCCATAGTGAAAAATGGCCAGCTATACCTGCTGCGATAGCCGGGATCATAAACAGCCCCGTTCCCATTAATGTGGTGGATAACTGTGCGATACCTGATGTGAGTGAAATGTCTTTTTTGAGCTCTTCCATGCGAATTGATTCATCCAATGTTATGAGGCTTATTACGAAAAAGCTTGTGGCTTCTGGTTATTTCGTTTTATGTGTTTAAGCGATGCTATTTATGTGCTGAGTACTTAAGTTGGGAATTTGATTTCAATGTGTTATCTATTTTCTGTTGAAATGGATAACAGCACTCATCTCATGCCCGCCAAATAGCATATCCAAAATGTTAATAACAAAATGATTTACTAAACCGTCAATATGACGGTTGTTTTAAATAATTCCAACAAAATGTTGGTTTCTTATGCAGTTAGAATCGGTATAGAATGAGAAAAATAAGGAAAGCTTGGTAACGGTATGGACAAGTTTGATCATAAGATTGTGGATCTGCTCAGGCACAACGCTCGGCTGTCGGTGACTGAAATTGCGGATAAAGTAAACCTTTCTCGTTCTGCGGTAACGGCCCGTATTCGCAAGCTAGAGCATGACAAAGTGATTCTAGGGTATCACGCTGAAATTGCGCCTTCGGGTGGGGATTCGATTTGCGCCTATTTTGCCTTAAAGTTCGATAAATCAACCTCTACGTATTATTGCGAATCATACGCGGACGAATTATACAAAATTGATGGCGTAAAATGGTGTCATGCGATCAGCGGTGAGACGGACATGATGGTTTTTGTCGAAGTGCCTACGATGGCTCGCTTGAACGAAATCAGAGATCAAATTCAACGATATCCAGAGCTTCGAAACCTGATGACTCATACCGTCTTAGCTGAATTCTTTAACACGACTGGGAACCTGTTTGTGAAGTGACCATGAATGGATGCCATGTTGAAAACCCTTCTGAGCGAATATGTTAAACAACATTAATTTGAATCTACTTAGATCCTTGCATGTACTTTTAGAGGAGTGTCATGTCAGCCGGACCGCAGACCGTTTGCACATTACGCAGTCTGCCGTCAGTCGACAGCTTGCACAATTGCGCGATCTGTGTGGTGACCCACTGCTTATTCGTCAAGGTAATCAACTGATACCAACGCCACGAGCAATAGCATTAAAATCAAAGCTTGATGCATTACTGGCTGAATTTGACCATTTACTCGATGACCAACCTTTTGAGCCGCGGCAGTGGCAAGGTGAGCTTGTTATTGCTTCTAGTGACTACGTGGCGCAATACGTATTGCCCGATATTGCCTCTCACTTGGGTGAACAAGCGCCACAGTTAGATATGGCGTACCGACTGTGGCAACCCAACTTTCTTGATAAACTTCATGAGACGGGCATCCATATCGCGTCTTCTATGTATCCAGAAAAACCACAGAGTGTGTCGAGCGTTAAAATTGGTGAGGATTCATCAGTTTGTTTGATGAAATCTTCTCATCCGTTAGCAAAGCAGGACCAGATCAGTATTGAAGACTTGATTTCATATTCACACATCAAAGTGACTGGCGGCGGAGACAAAGATTCCTACACTGATTTAGCATTGAAAGAGCTAGGGCACACCCGCCACGTTACCTTTAAGGTTCCATTCTTCTCTGCTGCGATCAATCGCTTAGTTGCAAGTGAGCACCTGATGGTGGCTCCTGAACATATTGCCGTTAACCTCGCTAAACATTGGGACTTAACCCATAAAGCATTACCACTCGAAACACCTATTCATCAATATTGGTTAATGTGGCACCCCAAATACGACACGGATCCTGCGCATAAATGGGTGCGAGAAGAGATTCGCTCAGTAATGCAAATCTCTGAATATTCCATTCGCTAATACGTACACCGTTTAGCCATGACTTGAAGTCATGATTAGTATGAATAACTTTGATTTCTAATTATACCTCTTCCGTTGATAGAGTGAGCGTCAAAGAGGGGAGATTCTTATGACACTAACAGTTTGGTTATCACTTTTTACCGTGTGTTTATTAGGGGCTATATCACCAGGTCCCAGTTTAGCTATTGTCGCTAAGCACTCGTTGGCTGGTGGACGTATCAATGGATTAGCTACGGCTTGGGCTCATGCGTTTGGCATTGGTATATATGCGTTTATTACCTTGATTGGGCTCGCTGTTGTTTTGCAGCAAAGCCCGATGCTGTTCAAGACGATTAGCCTTGTGGGTGCGGCATATCTTGCGTATTTAGGGTTTAATGCTTTGCGTTCAAAAGGTGGTGTGGCTGCGAAGTTGGAGTCAGGTGAGGAAACAACGGTAATCCAGTCTGCGCGAGAAGGCTTTTTTATCTCGATTTTAAGTCCCAAAATTGCTTTGTTTTTTATCGCATTATTCAGTCAGTTTGTCGCGCTCGGTAATGATTTGAGTAATCAGATGATCATTGTTGCCACGCCGTTTGTTGTGGATGGGCTTTGGTACACCTTTATTACCCTAGTGCTATCGAGCTCTAAAGTCGTTGACAGAATTCGCTCTAAGGCAGTGTTGATTGATCGTTTGTCAGGGGTAGTACTCATGCTGCTGGCTCTTAGAGTGGTCGTAACGGTATAGACAAGCTCGCAAGACAGAAATACTAAAAGCAGCCCGTGTGGCTGCTTTTCAAAAAAGCACCCTGCCATTTTAAGGACAGGGTGAAAGCAAGAAGTTTCTCAGGAGCGGTCGGGGGAGAGAAACTCATCTAAATCTTATTTACTTACCGGCGAACCTCTTCAAATTCACCTTCAATCGCATCTGCTTTACCTGTATTAAATTCATATTCTTCGTGCATTTCTCTCTGCATTTTCTTGACGCGCTTTTCAATACGCTTGCCGGTAATTAATGCTGAGATGGTCAACGGAATCGCAATGATCAAGCTAAATACTAACGTAAAAAAGCCGGTAATCAGTGCTAGTGCAGTTACAATAATCCGATTCATAATCATGACCTCTCTGTAATTTATGTGCTCAGATTAATGCTGTGAACATGAACAAAACATGAATGCTGACGTCCACTTTGTCCGGAGAGTGTCAAATGAATGAAACGAAAAAACGCCTGAGGGTGATCAGGCGTATAAACGGGGAAAAATATTAGTAATGCGCATGGCGCTTATTATTTAGAACAAATATGAGATATTGTCCGTTACGCTATGTGGTTAACGTTGTGGAGCAAAGTTCACCTATCGAGGGAATGTTTGGTAACGAACACCCATCATTTGTTCCATACAGTGCACAACTTGGCAGCTGTAACCGAATTCGTTGTCGTACCAGATGTAAAGTACACAACGCTTGTCTTGTGCGATAGTCGCTTGACCATCTACGACGCCTGCATGGCGAGAGCCAACTAAGTCAGTTGATACAATTTCTGTTGAATCGGTGTAGTCAATCTGTGCCGAAAGCTCAGAGTTCAACGCCATTTCACGCAAGTAATCGTTCAGTGAATCACGGTCTACGTCTTCACCTAAGTTTAGATTAGCGACTGCCATAGAAACGTTTGGTGTCGGTACGCGAATCGCGTTGCCTGTTAGCTTGCCTGCAAGCTCTGGCAATGCTTTAGCAACTGCTTTTGCCGCACCTGTTGAAGTCAGAACCATGTTTAGTGAAGCACTACGTCCGCGACGGTCACCAGAGTGGAAGTTGTCGATCAAATTTTGGTCGTTTGTGTATGAGTGCACGGTTTCAATATGGCCAGAAAGAACACCATATTTATCGTTCAGAGCCTTAAGGACTGGCGTGATTGCATTTGTTGTACAGCTTGCCGCAGAGATGATGGTGTCATCTTCTTTAATTACCGACTCATTTACACCGAATACAACGTTTTTGATGTCACCTTTACCTGGTGCTGTTAGCAGTACTTTCTCTGCGCCTTGACACGCTAAGTGTTGGCTCAGGCCTTCAGAATCACGCCAAACACCTGTGTTATCAACAACTAGCGCGTTATTGATACCGAAAGCTGAATAGTCTACTTCGCTTGGGTTATTTGCGTAGATAATTTGGATGTAGTTGCCGTTAACGATCAGTGCTTTACGCTCTTCATCGATAACAATACTACCGTTGAACTGGCCGTGAACTGAGTCACGACGCAGCAGGCTAGCACGCTTCTCCAAATCGCCTTTTTTACCGCCACGAACCACAATCGCACGTAGTCTTAGTGGGTAACCTGGACCACTTTTCTCAATGAGAAGGCGAGTAAGTAGTCGACCAATGCGACCGAACCCGTAAAGAACCACATCACGCGCTTTCAGTGAAGAATCTGCGTCGCGAGCGCCATCAAGTGCAGTGATAAGGAAATCGTTTAGAGAGCTTGTATCGTCATGTTCATTCCAGTACATAGTTGCCAATTGGCCAACATCGACACGGCATGAAGAAATGCTCATTTCACAAAGCGCTTGAATAAAAGGCATCGTGTGCTCAAGCGAAAGTGGGTTACCGGTATAACGTCTTGCAACGCGATGAGTTTTGAGAATGTCTATAGTAGTAGCATTAATAAGCGTTTTACCAAACAGAACCACTTCGATTCCTTTTTGACGATATAGCTTACCAATTAGAGGGGAAATAGATTCAGCAATCGTTTGGCTAGTTTGCCAGTCTTGGAGATATTTCTCTGGACTCATTGTTGTATTAGACCTTTCACGTTTTGGGGGCTAACCATACTCTCTGCTGTTGCCTCTTCGGCAGCGTGCAAGAGTGTGGTGGGTTATGTAATCGGGTTGTAATAGTTATGTGTGCGGATTCTAAGGTCGGAGTCCTTATTCTGCTAGGAAAATTAAATCCAGTGTAAAACACTACTCAAGGGGACGTTAGTGGTGGATTAATGTGACTAAAGCAGTGGTTTTCACGTATTGACATTTAGAAAGTAACTTACTTTTTTTGCGATGATAACGTTTGCTTTCAAATTAGTTTTGTTGACAAAAATGGATATTTTGCATTTTTGTGTGATTTGACTCGATAAGGCAACTCAATAGGTAAACATACAATAGATGATTTTCTGAAAAGTGATGCGACTCTTAGTTGTGAGTGAAACTTTATTGTTTGCATCCAACTTTAAGATTAAAAAATATGACTTAAATCACAATTTCTACTGCATTAGCCGATGATAAAACACTCACAATAACCATAGTCTAGGTAGGTGAATGTTGTTTGAAAGTAACAATGTCGTATATGCCTTTCAATGCGAGAAACTAGTCTAATATTAAATAAACGGATGAAATCAACCATTAGGCTGATGGATGTTGAGATTATCAATAAAAACACGCTTAGCGCTCCTCGCACTATTACCCGCTGTGGTAATAGTGGTGTTTGCAGTTCAGCAGTTTTCTGATAATGCGTTGCGCGTGAGCCGTCTCAATCAAACGGTTAGCAATATTCAAGGTTTCCAATTGATATCCAAGGCCTCCCACTTTATTTACTCCATAGAGAAAGTACGCCGACAGCCTGATCTTCAAGTCTCTGCAGCCATTAATATTGAAGAACAAGGTGAAGTTATTTCTTCTTTGCATCAAAAGTTTGTGAGTAACCCTAATACTGCTGAGTATGCTGATGAACTGAAAGAAGCCATGCTGGGGGTATTGTCAGGTAGATTGAGTGAGATGGAAGACCTGGGTGATTGGGCATTTCAACAGCTCCAAAATATGTCGCGCTCTTTGTTGCAAAATCATCAATGGTATGGCGGTGACGACGGCATTCGCATGCAAAATTTTATTGCCTACCTTGCTCAGCTCTCTTTTTGGACACAGAAAGAAGCTTGGCTGACGAACCGTTTAGTCCAAGACCCTAAGAGTCGGCTAAGTCAAAGTATGTTTTATCAGGCGATTGACCGACAGCAGCAAAATTTGGATGCGTTTTTAAACTTAGGTGGGTCATACGAGCAAGTGGATAAATTGCTTGGCTTGTTTACTTCGCCGAGATATCAGAGAAACTTGGCGTCTCGCGGACAATTAATGTCAGGAGACATGTCACCAAGTGACTACGCCGCGTATTTAAAAGAACTCGATTTTCGTGTGCAGCGCTTACAAGTGCTCATTGATGGGTTCACCAAACAAACTGAGCAGTCGCTTCTCACGCAGGTTCATGAACAAAAGGCCAATATAGCGATGATCAGTTTTGGCGTTGCCTTAGTGGTTATCTTGCTTTGTTGGCTCGGATTTAGTACTTGGTTCCGAGTTAACAGCAAACTCGATGCGATCATTCATACTTTAAACGCGTTGATCAACTCTGAAGAGAAGCAAACAAAAGTCAAAGTTGATGGAAGTGATGAACTGACCATTTTTGCTCAGCAAGTGAATCGAGTGGTTGAAGAAATGCAGAGACAAACTGAAGAAATACTGCATGCAAAAGAGTCAGCAGTATCGGCTAATCGTGCAAAATCTGTGTTTCTTGCCAACATGTCACATGAAATACGCACGCCCCTTAACGGGATCATGGGCATGACAGAAATACTCTCTCAAAGTGAGTTGTCTTCGCATCAACAAGAAGTTGTTGATGACATTGACTCCTCATCTCAAACACTGCTTACTTTACTTAACGATATATTGGATCTCTCTAAAATCGAGTCTGGACGATTGGAGCTGTCACTAGTAGAAGCGGATATCCGAGAAGTCGTGTATCAGTCGATGATTTTATTCCAATCCAAAGCAACATCTAAACAACTAAAGTTAGGTATTAATTTAGCTGAAAATATCCCCATTCGCGTGATGGTCGATGATCATCGTGTCAAACAGGTAGTTACGAATCTGGTATCGAATGCGGTTAAGTTTACCGAAAGTGGGCATGTATGCGTTGATGTTAGTTATGAGGAGTTACTTGAGAAAGAACGTGGAGTGCTGACGTTTAAAGTAGAAGATACCGGAATAGGCATTGATCAAGATAAGTTAACCACGATTTTTGAACCCTTTACTCAGGAAGATGAAGGAGTGTCGAGGCAATTTGGCGGTACAGGGTTGGGTTTGGCAATTTGTTGTCAGCTTGTGTCGATGATGGGGGGCAAGCTCGTAGCAACATCTACAAAAGGAGTGGGCACATGCTTTGAATTCTCGATTGAGGTTGAAGCAATTCCGGTGTTTGGCTGGCGTTCGGAGGTGATTAATAAAGGGCTTTTGATCTGCTCAAATTACGACTACGCCGACCAAGTATTAAAAGAGTGTCGCTTAGCGAAAATCAATCTCTTTGGTGTTAATAATGTGAATGAAGTGCAAGCGATAAATGATGACTTTGATGTCATATTTCTGTGCCACAGTAACGACGCTAATACCGATGAAGTCTTGGATAATCTATCATTTAATTACGATCTTCGCCGTGTGATTATTTGCCAGCATCATTTATCCACTCCCTACGAAAATGCAGAAAAAGTACATGCCGTACTCACATTACCTTTCCTTGGCAATCGATTTAAGCATGTCATTGATGATTTAGCTAAGGTTGAAAAGACTATATCAAGTGACAATGTCACCAATAATGTTGTCAGCTCTGAATATCGAGCGTCGCGCTCTCATCGGAGGATCTTAATTGCGGAGGATAATTTGATGAACCAGAAAATAGCGAGTTTTTTTCTGGATAAAGCAGGTTATGACTATTTGATAACAAGCAACGGCCAAGAAGCGTTAGAAGCCATCACAAAGGGAGAAGAATTCGATGCAATTTTAATGGACTGCATGATGCCCGTGATGGATGGACTGACCGCGACGAAAGAAATTCGTCGTTGGGAAAAGAAAGCAGGACGTGAAAAAACGATGATTATCGCACTCACTGCGAGTGTTTTGGAAGAAGACATCCACAACTGTTTTGCGGCAGGCATGGATGCTTATTTACCTAAGCCGTATAAATCGAACCAGTTATTTGAGCTCTTTAGTGAATTAAAACTCGCCTAGCTAACATTTCAACTTAGACAAGGTGTCAAAACGATTAAGCCCCACTTCAGGGGCTTCGTTCTGATTATTCATTGTTGTGCGTTGGCTTGAGCGCCTGCGAGTTTGCGTATGGTTTGGCGATAGGTTAGGTATGCGGAAACACCAGCTAACAGGTTGCCGATACAAGCGCCTAAGAGTAAACCTCGGATTCCATCCATTTGAGCGCCAACCCACAAGCACGGTAGGAAAAAGACAAACAAGCGCAGCGCTGAAATAGTGAGCGCGGTGTAAGATTTGCCTAATGCATTACAAAGAGAAACCATTAGCATACAAACCCCTAATGAACCCAAACTGATCGGCACTATCAGTAAATGCATTTCCAAGACTTGCTCCACTTGCACATCACTTGTCATCAATAATGCGAGTGGGTTTGCGACGGCAAATGTAATGGCAGCAATCAAAAGTTGGAAACCTAGAATGAATTTTACGGCAATACTGACGAGCCTTTGGATATCCTCATAGTTCTTTGCCCCAAGTAAGCGTCCAACCATTGGAGGCATAGACATTGTCAGCGCCAAGACCGAAACGATAGCAAAGAACTCATAGCGTGAACCAAGCGCCCAAGCGGCGACTGCTGCGGTTCCAAAGCTTGCCAATAATTTTGTTGCTAGCATGGAAGACAACGGTGGCAGCAGTTGGCTAATCATCGCAGGGCCCATAATGTTACCGATAGATGCAACACTTTTGGCTACGTTAAGATCTTGCCATTGTGTCGTTGCCCAGTGATTCTTTTTCACGCGAGGAGCGACGACTAAAATACCAAACCCAAAAGCGACGATGGTTGCTATTGCCGCTCCGTTAATACCCAAGTCAAATGTGAAAATAAATAGCGGATCGAGCACAAGGTTCACGCCGCTGGTTATCATCATCATTGTGCCAGGTAACATTGTATTGCCATTAGCTCGGCAGATACTGTAATAAAAATACAAAACCGCACCAGTCCATGAGCTTAATAACCACCAAGGCCAGTAACTGTCGATTATCGGCATAACAGATTCTGGAGCGCTTAATAGAGCTAAAATGGGGTAGCGCAAAAGCCAAATTAGCCCGCCAAAAATAGCGACACCAATTGAGCCGATCATCAATACTAATCCGCCCAGTTGTTTGGCATACCGACTTTCATTCGCCCCAAGAGCTTTAGAAATGACCGCTGTCGTTGCGATCCCTAGACCGACTTGAATGCCGATAATGACCATTTGCAAAGGCAGAGTGAAACCTTGAGCGGCTAACGGTAAAACGCCGAGCTGACCGATAAACGCGCTATCCACAAGCTGAAAGCTCATTAAAGACAGAACGCCAAAAAGCATTGGCCAGGTCATCGTAAATAATTGTTTTGCAAGCGTTGGTTGTGTACTTGTCGTAGTTGAAGACATAGAAAGCTGAATGCGTTAGGAATAAGAGTTAGATTGATTGTACACGGCGGTTAGTTTAGAGACAAAAATAAACCCCGAGGAAGATATTCTTGCTCGGGGTTCGAAAATCTAGCTTACGCGTTTATTTTTTGCCGCTAGTTTGCTTGTCTTCTTCAGTCAGCTCACGAATGCGACGGCTGATGTCACGACGTGCTTTAGAGATCTCAGCGCTTTTAATGATGTGGTCATCTACACGATCTTCATAGTCTGCTTTCATATTTTTGATGATTGCGACGATTTCATCGTGAGTCATTTCTGGTTTGATGTAGTCTAGAAGGTTTTCTAGAAGATCAACACGTTTGCGGTTATCACGAACTTTCTTCTCGTTATCAAGAAGCTCACGTTTTAGTTTGTTTTTACGACGAGCTTGGTTAACGATTTCAAATACGCTACTCATAGTTCTCTTTCCTAATTTTATGAATATCTTCCTCGATTAAAGCACAACATCCAGTGGCATAACAGTCTTTAGATCAATAGCAATGCAGAGTTGAACATTTCTCAACCAATTGCGTTGTGTCCATATAATCGTGCTGCTTTCTTCGAGTTTTGGCCAACATTGTAGAATCCATCGATTCATTGTCATAACGTGACCTTCACTATATTATCAACACCATTGAATGCAAAATGATGAACTTGATATGGACTCTGGTAACACTGCGGAGCAAGTAAATAGTCAAGATAATGAGCAAGTCACTCGCTCTGTGGCTGAAAAGTTAAAAACGGCGTATATCAACGCTCGCGAGCAACTCGAAATCATCGAAGTTGAGCTTAATCGTTCAAAAATAATGATGGTCGACCAAGATGGCAATTTGACGAGAGTGCCGATTCTCTCGGAGCATTGATACCTGACCCTATTCGTAAGGGGTGTCAGGTCTTACGCTATGCTTTAGCCTGACACCAACACCTGAACCGCTAACGCTTCTTGCACTGCTGTGTGAATTTATGGCGTATGATTTCGAAGCGATTTAGGTACAAAGTCAAATGCAAAAATAATAAGGAAATGCATTATGAAAGTTGAGCTAACGGCAATTGAAGCACGAGTTATTGGTTGCTTGATCGAAAAAGAAGTCACTACCCCAGATCTTTACCCCCTCAGCCTAAACGCATTAACCAACGCGTGTAATCAAAAAAGCAACCGTGATCCCGTGATGTCACTCTCTGAGTCAGACGTTCTCGATGCCGTTGATGCTCTTATTGAGCGCAGGCTCGTCAGTGACGAAAGTGCGTTCAACAGCCGCGTCAGCAAGTATCAACACCGTTTCTGTAATACGGAATTTGGTGATTTAAAGCTGACAGAGCAGGAGAAGGGCATTGTATGCTGTATGCTTTTGCGCGGTGCTCAAACACCTGGGGAAATTCGTACTCGTACTAATCGTCTCGCGACATTTCATGATGTAAAAGAAGTGGAAACGGTCCTTGAGCATTTAGCAAGCGAAGAGAAAGGACCATTAGTGGTCAAATTACCACGTGAGGCTGGTAAGCGGGAGTCGCGTTATATGCATTTGTTCTGTGGTGATGTTGATGCGTCCGAACTTGCAGCGCCTGTGTCTGCTGCAAGCTCGAGCTCCGATCGAGTAAGTCAGCTAGAGCTCGAAGTCGCTCAGCTGAAAGAAGAGCTGGATGAATTAAAAGCTAAGGTTGAGTCACTGCTTTCATGATGGAAAATACAACGCAGCGTTGGAGTGTCTACCTGATACGAAATAACCGCAACGCGTTGTATTGTGGTGTTACCAATGATGTTGAACGAAGATTCAATCAGCACCAAACCGGAAAAGGAGCGAAAGCTTTGAAGGGAAAAGGCCCTTTGGTATTGGAATGGTCATCGGATTTTGAGTCAAAGACGCTTGCCATGCGAGCAGAGTACTATATTAAGCAACTAACTAAAGCGAAAAAAGAGCTGCTCGTTATGTCAAAAGCAAATATTGTCGTCGACGAACATCAACAAATGATGTTAGAGATAGTGGCACTCTGATAAGCCCTTGCTACGCAAAGATACACGGAAACCGCCTATGTCACATTGGCGGTTTCTTTTTGTTTTTGGAGTACCATGTAGGAATAAACTGACGCATAATGGGCTGGTGTTCTGTTTAAAGGGCCTGAATATGAAAAGCGCGAAATGTCTCTACGTTATCGAGACAAAGGAAGCGACTCAATGTACTTTATTTGCATCCACTCAGACCAAGAACCAATTTACTATTGAAACAGGCACTAAGAGGAAGGTAGATTACAAGAGTATAGGATGACTCGGCTAGGTAATGAATAGAGCTGAATTAGGCTCATAAAAAAGCTAAAAGAGCAGTAGATGAAAAAAGCGTTAGTATTCTCCCTGATTTCAATGGCCGCTTTTGCGCCGAATGTGCAGGCCACCCAAGTTCTTAATGGGTATTGGGCATATCAAGAGTTTTTAGACCAGTTTCCACAACAGAAGCAGTTAACTAGTGCGTTGGCTGAAGTGGTAAGAGAAACCCCTGTACCCGTAGCAAAAGACAAAAAGCGTCCACTGAAAATTTCTGTTGTTTATCCAGGGCAGCAGATCTCTGATTATTGGATTCGAAACATCGATGCGTTTGAAAAACGCCTAGATAAGCTTGATATCGACTATCAACTAAATCAAGTGTTTACTCGTCCTAATGCAGATATAAAGCAGCAAAGTTTGTCTTTAATGGAGGCGCTGAAAAGCAACTCCGATTACTTGATCTTTACTCTAGATACCACAAGACATCGTAAGTTTGTTGAGCATGTCTTAGATTCAAAGAAAACCAAGTTAATTTTACAAAATATCACCACACCTGTTAGGGATTGGGAACATCATCAGCCGTTTCTTTATGTTGGTTTCGACCACGCAGAAGGAAGTCGTGAATTGGCCGTTGAGTTTGGCAAGCGTTTCCCTAAACATAGCCACTATAGTGTTCTCTACTTCTCAGAGGGCTACATTAGTGACATCAGAGGCAACACTTTTATCAACCAAGTGAACCGCGATAATCAATTTGAACTACAATCTGCTTACTACACCAAAGCAACAAAGCAATCTGGGTATGAAGCTGCAAAAGCCAGTTTGGAGAAGTATCCGGACGTTGACTTCATTTACGCGTGTTCTACCGATGTAGCATTAGGTGCTGTTGACGCTCTTAAAGAGTTAGGTCGTGATGATGTCATGATCAATGGTTGGGGCGGCGGTTCAGCAGAGTTAGAGGCGCTTTCTAAAGGGGAGTTAGACGTTACCGTTATGCGTATGAACGATGATACAGGTATTGCAATGGCTGAGGCCATTAAGTGGGATTTAGAAGGAAAGCCAGTTCCCACCGTTTACTCTGGTGATTTTGAAGTCGTTACCAAATCGGACTCTCCAGAAAGAATTGAAGCATTAAGAAAACGTGCATTTAGATACTCAGATAATTGATGACAACTACATCAAAAACAAGAAAGCGTCGCTCACTGTCGACGCTTATTACCAAAATAATTATTCTCGTACTTGCTCCGATCATTCTAGGCATCTTTGTTCAGAGTTATTACTTCTCGAAGCAGATTATTTGGCAGGAAGTCGACCGAACCAAGCAGCAGACCTCTGCCCTGATCCTGAACATTTTTGATAGCCATTTTGCAGCGATTCAGATTCATCACAACAGCAATTCGAAAAGTGATGTTGTATTGGATTTTTATACAGAACGTGATGAAGAGGCACTCAATTACTTTTTCATGAGTATTGACCAGAGTGATCCTTCCCATACACCGGAGTTTCGTTTCCTAACCGATCATCAAGGTATTATTTGGGACGATGGCAACGCGCATTTCTATGGCATCAACAACCTGATACTTAGCCGACTTGCCAGTCAAGTGACCTTTAGCAACAACTGGTATTATCTACCCTCACAGACCCCGATGGGAACTCGCCATCTGTTACTTCGTCGCGTACCCGTTTTACAACCTAAAACCGGTGAAGTGATGGGGTACTCTTACAATGTTGTTGTTTTAGATAATAACTTTGGGTTGATGGAAAGGCTAAAAAATGAAGGCAACGTCGACAATGTTGTGTTGGTCGCTAACAACACACCATTGGCAAGCTCATTAGTAGGAGATGAGGCTTATCAAATATTTGACGTACTCAAACGACGAGAGTCCCAGCACAAGCTTGACCAATTATTGATCATCAAAACCCCTATTGAGGTAAATGCCGCCGAGACTGACTTGTGCTTGCTTACTGTGCAAGACAATCAGAGCGTGGTGACATTGCAAATCCAACACCTGCTAGCAATGCTAGCCTCAGTTATCGGTATGGTCATGATTGCGCTAATGACTAAAGAATGGATCGAGAATCGAGTAGTTGAAGAGTTAGGATCCCTGATGGCATATACCCGCTCGGCTCGTGAAGAAAAAGGATTTGAGCGTTTTGAGGGGTCAGATATTGAGGAATTCGATCATATTGGTTCGACACTAGAAAACACTTTTGAAGAGCTTGAAGCACAAAAGCGCTCTTTCCGCGACCTGTTTAACTTTGCGTTATCACCTATTATGGTGTGGTCTGAATCGGGTGTGCTTGTCCAAATCAATCCGGCAGCACGCAAAGAGTTAGTCATGGAAAACGATGTTGAAACCATGCACCCAGTGTTCAAAGGTTTCAAAGAAAAGTTGATGCCACACCTTCGCATGGCGGCTCAGGGAGCTACGTTGACAGGCGTTAATGTGCCAATTGGAGATAAAGTATATCGCTGGAACTTATCGCCGATTCGAGTTGATGGAGATATTAGCGGTATTATTGTTCAAGGTCAGGATATTACCACGCTAATTGAGGCGGAAAAACAGAGTAACTTGGCGCGCAAAGAAGCAGAGAAATCTGCTCAAGCCCGTGCCGACTTTCTGGCTAAAATGAGCCATGAGATCCGAACGCCAATCAATGGAATTTTAGGGGTTGCTCAATTGCTAAAAGACTCTGTGGAAACAGAAGAGCAGAATAACCAAATTGACGTACTTCGACATAGTGGTGAGCACTTACTTGCTGTTTTGAATGATATTTTGGACTTTTCGAAGATTGAGCAGGGTAAGTTTAATATCCAAAAGCACCCGTTTTCTTTCACTGATACAATTCGAACGTTAGAAAACATTTATCGTCCTATTTGTGAAAGTAAAGGCGTCAACCTTGTCATTGAAAACAAAATAGATCCCAATGTTGAAATCTTTACTGACCAAGTTCGTCTAAACCAAATTTTATTCAACCTAGTCAGTAACTCAGTAAAGTTTACGCCCTCGGGTAGCGTGCGCTTGCATGCTGAACTTGAGCAGTTCTATGGCGCTGACAATAGCGTGCTGGTCGTGGAAATTACGGATACAGGTATCGGCATCGAGTCTGACAAACTCGACCAAATGTTCGAACCTTTTGTTCAAGAAGAAGCAACAACGACTCGAGAATACGGCGGCAGTGGCTTAGGGCTGACCATTGTGAAGAGCCTCGTCGACATGCTGGAAGGTGATGTTCAAGTCCGCAGTCAGAAAGGTTTAGGAACGACTTTTGTCATTACAATGCCAGTGAAAGATCGTGAGCGAGTACTCACCCCTCTTGATTCGAGTTTGCGAGTTAAGCCAGATGAACTATTTGCAGAGAGTCTCAAAGTGTTGTTGGTAGAGGATAACCATACTAACGCATTCATTCTAAAAGCGTTTTGTAACAAGTACAAAATGCAGGTTGATTGGGCGAAAGATGGGTTAGAAGCAATGGAATTCTTAAAAGATCATACTTACGATTTGATACTGATGGACAACCAGCTTCCGCATCTTGGTGGAATTGAAACGACCAAAGAGATCCGACAAAAGCTAAAACTAGGCACGCCAATTTATGCGTGTACTGCTGACACCGCGAAAGAAACCAGTGACGCCTTTATGGAATCGGGTGCGAATTACGTGCTTCTCAAGCCGATTAAAGAAAATGCGCTCCATGAAGCATTTGTGGATTTTAAGCAGCGGTTCTTAGTTGAGCGAACATAAGGAATTGGCTCACTACGAGATAACCCAATTATTCATTATCTGAAAAGCACAACACCATGACAGTGGGTTGTGCTTTTTTGTATCTGACCCTTTTACTCTTATACAAATCAGACTTTATTGGTCTCGACGTTTGTTGTGTACATCGCTGCATTTCAAGTTCAAACATAGTGTTGTGTTACTTAGATTTCTGTCCCTTCACTGACACACCCAACGTGATTTCAATCACAAAAAGATATTTACTTAGCGTGCTAACTATTTTATATTACTTAGCACGCTAAGTAATTGAGTAGATCTTATGATTCAAGACATCAACAGTTTGCGAGACCTTTCTCTGGCTGAAAAATTATCTCGTGTTGCTCGTTTGTGGAAAATGGTTGCAGATCGCGAGTTAGAGCCTTTAAACCTAACGTATCCGCGTTGGACTGCGTTATGGAAGCTTTATCGAATGGGTGACAACATCAGTCAGAAGCATTTGGCTGAAGCGCTTGAGATCGAGTTAGCGTCGTTGATGCGAACATTAAAATTATTAGAAGAGCAATCTCTGATCGTTCGCCATTGCTGTGAACATGATAAGCGAGCACGCATTGTTAGCCTCACAGAAGAGGGGAAAATCCTACTAAAGCGAATGGAGGCTCGAATTCTTCAAGTTCGAAGCAAGCTCCTAACGGACATCAACGACCAGGAACTTCAGCAGCTTTCATTGATTCTTGATCAGATTGCTCTCAATGCGCTTGATTCACTTAGCGAATAAGTCAGAAAACCGAATTAAAAGAGAAGTAAACGCCTATGACTCCAGATCAAAAATTCGCACGTTGGATCAAATATTCTTGCGTCGCGTTTGTCCTTGTCTTTGCCTATTTTCTAGTTGCAGATCTCGTCATGCCGTTGACGCCTCAGGCAATGGCAACGCGTGTGGTAACTAAAGTGGCCCCCCGTGTGAGTGGGCAGATTACACATCTTTATGTTGCCAACAACCAAGAAATAAGCCAAGGCGATCTACTATTTCAGATTGATCCCCAGCCTTATCAGCTCGCCGTAGAAAAGGCTCAACTTAACCTTGAGCGTGTGATTCAAAACAACGAACAACTTGATGCTTCTATTGCTGCGGCAAAAGCAGACGTTGAAGCGAGCAAAATCGTGGCGGAACAAAAAGTTCGCGAAGCAAAACGTCTTAATACCCTGTTTCACCGTAATGGTACTTCGCAACAACAGCGCGATGACGCACAGAGCAGTGCAACGGCAGCTAAAGCGAACTTACTGGCCGCACGTGCTCGTTTAAAAGAGTTGGAAGTAAACCGCGGTGATTTAGGCGCGACGAATGTGAATATCCGCGTAGCGCAAAACCAGCTAAAACAAGCGGAACTTAATCTGTCTTACACTCAAGTCTCGGCGGAACATGATGGCGTTGTCGCTAACTTGCAGCTGGAGACGGGGGCCTATGCGGCAGCTGGTACACCTCTTGTCGCTTTAGTCTCCGATGACGTGGATATCATTGCCGACTTTCGTGAAAAGAGTTTACGACACTTTAATCAGAACAGCCGTGCGTTAGTGGCTTTTGATAGCTTGCCTGGTGATGTATTTGAAGCTCGTATTACGAGTGTGGATGCCGGGGTCAGCTCGGGTCAGTTCGATGCGGATGGTCGCTTAGCAACACCAACTGACTCAAACCGTTGGGTGAGAGACGCGCAGCGCTTACGTTTACATTTAGCTATCGATGAGCCTCAGCAGCGTGCATTTCCAGCAGGGGCACGAGCAACCGTGCAGTTGTTGCCAGAAAACGCATTATCTGGCTGGTTAGCGAGATGCCAGATCCAATTCTTGAGTCTTCTTCATTATATTTATTAACGAGGAGGCGATATGAAGTTATGGGACCACCCCATGTCGGAAAACGACTTCCGTCAGTGTTTGCGCATTGCAACTGGTGCGACTATTGGTTTCACTTTATGTAAAGTATTTGGTTGGAACTATGGTGTATTCTTTACTGTAACCCCGATGCTGTTACTTGGAATGGTGCCAGTCATGAGTCTACATGCCGCACGACAACTGATTTTTTCAGCGGTTGTGTGTGGATTAGAAGTTGGGGTGCTTGGTGGGTTGTTTGGTGGGCACCCAGGCATGATGACAATCATTGCATTCGGGTTGTTCCTATATAAATTCGCCTGTATGTCAAAAGGGAGCTTGTTCTTATTTGGAGCGAACAGCGTACTGAGCTTAAGCATCATGCTGCATTTTGCTAGTTATCCAACCACTGACTTAAATGACCTAATATTTAGCAACCTGCAAGCGAATGTTATTTCAGTGATCGTTGCTTATGTGGTGACATTTTTGATTCCCGATGCGGAACCTCGTCAGCCACCAGCGAAACCGTCGCAGCCTAAACAGAGTCATCGAATGCGTCATGAAGCCCTTATGGGGGCGAGTATCGCTACAATGTCTTTCCTTGTATTCCAGCTATTTGACCTCAGTGACTCTATGTCTGCTCAGGCGACAACCTTACTTTTATTGTTTCCTATGCATTGGAACGGTGCTTTAGGGTATGCGCGAAAAAGAGCAATGGGGACCTTGATGGGGGTGACCTTTGGTATTGTCGGACAACTTGTATTATACGATTGGTCGGATACCTTATTGTTTATCGTCCCATTGCTTTGGATTGGTGCGATGATGTTCAGCTATATGCACGTGAAAGAATCTAGCGGTTCGGGAGCGGGATTTGGCGGCTTAACCACATTAGGCATTTTGTTCGGCCAATATCTTACTCCGGATGGTGACTTAATGTTCAGTGCGCTGTATCGCGTGAGCAGTATTTTGTTTGCTATTGTTGCGACGCTGCTTGTGACCTATACGGTTCACAGAATACTCAACAGCTTTGAGGCGACGCGCTTTAGCGAGCAGTAAGCTCAGACGTTACTGGTTAGAAAGGATTGCTCCAGTAACTCTGTTTTTAGTTCGTGAGTCATCTCAATGGAACTAGCAAACTTAATTCCAACTACCCATCCCTTCGCCAATTTCTTAATGTTGGCAATGACACATCGATTTTCTTCTCCGATATAGTGGCTTAACGGGCATTCGATGGTAACACTCTCACCCACGTTGAATTCGGGCTCAATCAAGGTTGATATACCAACACCTGCTAGAGAGAAATCGATAAGGCTACCGTCGTAGACATTCCCTGCATGAATAACGTTACAGTCCATTTGCAACTTGTAACGCTCATGTTCTCGAACTGGTTTGGTTGCAAATGTTCCTGGAATGCGGATAAACAAAAGGGGGGATGGTCGAACGGTCGTCGTCAGTACGCTGGACTTAAACGCAATGACATGGCCTAACTCCGTATCTGATACACCACGCACGATGACATCGGCGTTGGGGAGTTTCCTCATCACTTGCTCTTCAAGCAAACGCATTGGTATATCAAGAATCAAATAAGCATTTTCTTTCATCCCAAGATAGGTGGTGGAATACGTATATTGATCCTTAGGCCCAAATTCGAAATTAGTAGAAAGTTTCATTCCCGGTTTGAGAAACCTATGCAGTTCATCTTTACTATGAGTGGCTGGCATCACATTGGCGTTTTAATTTTTAGTTAAGCTGAGGCTATCAAAACGCCATTTTGTTATTCAAGATAGTAAGGCATAAGTTTTTGTAAAATCATCGCTATCTGTGAAGTGGTGGGCGATAAGTTTGGTTCATTCCACCTTTCATAAAGATTTGGCTTGCCACAATACTGCCGCATGTGACCAACATCAGCGCTAACCAAGTGAGAGAATCTGGTTGTTCACCAAAAATTGGAACGGCAAGAAGTGTCGCGACGACTGGAGTTAATGAACCAAAAGCAGCGCTGGCTTCGGCACCGATGATCCTAATTGCATAAATGAAAGTGAAAGAAGCGATTAAACCTGCGCCAACACCTTGTAGCATCGCGTGGCCAAATAACTCCTCCCATGGCCACTGGCTGAACGGTGTTACCACCAAATAACTGTCTACCCACCCGAAACCAACGGCGATGATGAGCAGAGCCAAAGACGCGATTGCAACGAATCCTGCACAGACGTGTGCATTAAGATTGGCGACACGAGCGCTGATGGTGAAAGCAGCCCACATGACGCTGCCAGTTAGAAACAGGATATGCCCTTGTAATTGAGACCAGTTGTACTCTGCGCCGCTATTAGAAAGAAGGAATACGAAAATCCCTAACAGCACCGTAGAAAGCCCGATTAAGCGGTGAGCACTCAGCGACTGTTGATAACAAAGTACCGCGATAGCAGAAACAAACAATGGCAAAGTGCCAGGTACTAATGCACTGCCGTGCGCCACGGGAGCGAAATGCATAGCCGTTCCGACGACCAGAAGATAGGGAAGGCCGCTTCCAACCACAACACCAACCAGGTAGCGTTTAGGCACCACGCGCAGCGACTGTTTATGCTTAATCACAAATGGTAATAAAATTATACTTGGGATTAGAAAGCGAACTAACGCGATATCGGCTGGCTGCAAGGCAGAAATTGCGCCCCCTTTTAAAGAAATAAAGAAACCAGACCAAAGCAGTAAGGTCGTTAATATAGCTGCGTATCCCAAGATCATTATCGACATGTCCATTTGTAAATGATGTGTTAATTGTTGAATAAAACTCTTGCCAAAGGGAGGCAAAGTTTGACGTAATTAGGCTTGATGTTGGTGATAAATTGCGTATAAGTGTTAATTGTTGGTGATTAAAGGCACGGAAGAATAAATGGATAAAATTGACAGGCAACTTATCAACCTAATGCAGAAGGATGCCACTCTGACAACGGCAGAACTTGCTGACCAAGTAGGGCTATCGGCATCACCTTGTGCAAGACGCATTAAGCGTTTGGAGCAGGAAGGTGTAATAAGTGGTTATCGAGCTATTGTGTCCAGAGACACTGTAGGCATCGCGATGACTGTATTTGTTGAAGTGAGTTTAAATAACCACCAAGCTTCTTCGATTGATGAGTTTGAACATGCCGTTGTTGAGATGGATGAAGTGATCTCATGCCATGTCGTATCAGGGGCCTATGATTACCTGTTAGAGGTGGTCAGTAAAGATCTCGCTGGTTATGAAACATTTACTAGAAAGTTACAGCGATTAGAAAATGTGAAAGATATTCATACCCACCTAGCGATTAGACAAGTGAAAGGAAATGGCAGTTTGCCGATTTATGCATAAGAAAGATGAAATTTTTCGATAGACTTAAGATTGCCCACTATCATCGAAAGCGATATAGACAGTTTGGTAAAGACAGAGCCCGAACTCTGGGATGGGCAGATAAGTATAGTCAGATCAGCCGTTTTGAGGTGTTGTGCCGAGGGTTAACGTTAGACGGTTCAAGTATTTTAGATATTGGGTGCGGCTACGGAGACTTGTTAGCGTTTATCGAACTTACGGGGGGGCTTCCTCAAAGCTACATTGGCATTGATCAGCAAAAACAGTTTATCTCTGAAGCCAGAAAACGAGATTTTCGCACGCAAAGTAAGTTTATATGCGGTGACTTTTCAACGTTGGTATTGCCTCGTTGCGATTTTGTTTTTGCTTCCGGATCATTGAACTATCAATCCACCAACCCAAATCATACCATTGAAATGATTGATAAAATGTACCGAGCGACAGAGAAAGGTTGTGTGTTTAACTTGTTGGATGAATCCAAACTACCCAGCATGAAAATGTTAGCGTCGCACAATAAAGAAGGTGTCTTTCGCTATTGTCGGTTGCTGTGTCCGAATACACGATTGATTGAGGGGTACTCCGAGCACGACTTTACGATTGCCATGATCAAAAAAGCGGAGTCCGTTTCCTGACTCCGCTTTATAAATTCTTAAGCCTTATTGGTTTTTGTATTGTGAGATTTCACAGTTACCTGTGTATCTATCAACCTTGAATGAGAACGCGGCTGAATGGTATTCCCTCCCATCACTCCATATTGTTTCTCCGAAGATTTTACACAGATCCAAATCACTGATTGAACCGAACTCTTTTACGTGCCTAACTACTGACAAAAACTTGGCTTTGGTAGCATTAGGACATTCCCTGTTACTTAATCGATTGATAACCATGTTTGTAGCATCATCTCCAGCCAAATGTGACTTTTTATTAAATTTTATTAATGGCTAAACTAACCAAAAAATGTCCATAAGTAAAGCATTAATGTGACGTGTGTCTCTATAAATTGATTGTCTTGGTCATGGTTTAGTCAAGTTTGTCAAAAGGAACAATCCCATTATTTACATTTGATATCATTCACGACTAAGGAAAGATAAAAAGCACGAATAACGTCCAATATTGGAGTGAAAAACCAACATCGTCTATTCAGAACTGGCTCTGTTTTTACTTCGAAACATCTTGAGCGTATTGAAGCGCTCGAGCTTCTTTATCATAGACTTGTGACAGAGTTTGATATTGTGAAGAGAGGTGCTTGTAATCTTCAGCAAGTTCCAAAGCGTTGGTGTTATACCATTCCGCGGTTATTTGATTGGCTATTTTGTTTGACTCGCGGCACTTTTGGGCCAGTATCTCCCACCCATTTGCTGACCATTGGGATTGTGTGCTCAATTTAAGCAGCTGATTCGCTTTAGTTGTGAGCTCTTCTTTGTATTGAATCGATGCTTTTAATTGCGCTTTGAACACATTTTGGTTCGACTTGGCACGCCAAAGTAGCACGAGCTCATGCAGTGAAAAGGTTTCGGACAATAACTGACGCTGTTTATGTTCGGTTAAAAGTGTATTGAATACCTCAACATGCTGATTGTAATTGGACTCTAAACGATTGAATTGGGTAAGATTGTCATTCCACGACGATGGGTTACATTGAATATTGGCGTGCCCCGTTATCGGGAACAGAAGAAATAGTAGTATCCAATTGAGTCTGTTGATCATTATTGCTCGCGTTAGTTGACCTGCTCTTTTGAGTATATACCCAAATTTCTACGACATGCGTGCTGCTGGTGGGATAAGAATAAAGAATGAAAAGGAAAAGGGCATGAAGAAAATTCTCGTCGCATTGATTGTCATGCTGTTGCTCGGCGGAGCGGGGGCTGGATACTATTTCTTCTTTATGCAGAAAGATGAACCTGAAGCACCAAAGGCTACACAAGTCGAGCAATCGTCACTGCAAAAAGAAACATCCAAACCGATTCTGGATTTAGAAGCCGCTCCCCCGGAAGTTACCGAGTACTACGTTATTGAGCGTCGTGTCAATGTTTACAACAAGCCTAACCTTAATGCTTTAGTTGTCGATACGCTCTATAAGGGAGAAAAAGTATCGGTGTTAGAAAAAGTAGATGGGTGGTACCGAATCTCCGGTTATCTTGTCTATGAAGAGGGTGGAGAAGAAAAAGCCGAATGGTTGAATGCTGAAGGGTTATCGGATGCAGAGCCAGTTATTAAAGAGCAAGAGCGCTTAGAGATATTGGATGAATACCTACAGAAGTCGGATGATTTAAAAGTTCACTTGGATATTTTCCGTAAGAAAACACAGCAATTGTTAGACGATGAAACCTGTGATCCGAGTGATTTTGAGGAGCTCGGTGGTTGGGTGCGTTCTGTGACGTTCAAAAAGCGCAACGTTTACTTCATCTATTGTGGCGGTTTGGAGCAAGAGAATAAGATCTACTTAGATGTTGATAAGGGCGAGATTTTTTATCGATAGCTCACCACTAATTACACTCGTTCTCTAAAGACGTTTTGATAAAAGCAATAACGATGCAAACCTGAAATCAGAGATTTATAACTTTTTAGTTGTGAACCATAATCAATAGGAATACTATCATTAAGCCAAGTGACCTAACTTGGTTCTTTGTTTTTTTAGTGAGTTCCTATGCCTTGGATTTACCTTAGAAAATTGATTTTGCTGCTATTTGCAATGGTATTGCTACCAGTGCATGTATCTGCTGCGCAAATCGATCACAAGGCTCACGTACCGCACTTTTCTAAGCTACAACCTTTTGTAGCCGTAAGTGTATCGCCAAACTCTTCCGTCGATTTTTCTGAAGTTTCAGAAGAAAGCTCTCAATCTCCAGTATCTGAAGGTCATGCAAGTCTCGATTCCGTTGCTTTGTTTAACTCTCAGCGCTGGACGTCTTACTTACGGGAAGGGCTTGATGACGAGCACGTAGATTTTGTCGGCGATCTCACGACTCCGTTTTACGCTGATGCGGGTTACGCATACAGCTTGATGGACATTAACTGGCGTCACAACCAGTCCACATTTTATCATTTCACAAGCGATCATCGCATTTCTGGTTGGAAAGATACCAATGCCATGTACGTCGCACTCAATAGTCAGTTTTCTGCCTAAACACCATCTATTTGCACCATTGTGCACTCTTAACACGACGATTGTATTCGACAGGACGTGAGCGTTCTGAGCATTTCATACCCTGAATTTATTCTGGGAGCATCTGTCGTGTGTTAAGTCTTGTTATTAAAAGCTTCACTTCATTGTGAAGGGATGATGTTTACATGAAAAAAACGCCAAAGCAGCAAAAGAACAGAAAGCTGATGAATCACTACTCAGCTTGGAAATATGTCGTATTAATCACGACGGTCATTATCTTAACTTTAAGTGCGATCCCAACTTGGTTTGGCGAACAGCCTTCTATTCAGTTGACGTTTGCGGATCAAAACAACAGTGAAATGTCGGTTGTTCATCTGAATCAACTGCTAAAAACCAACCATATTTCAGCCGACAAAATCATCGAAAAAGACGGCAAAACAACCATTGTATTCGATGGTGAAGATGCGCAAAGTAAAGCTCGTGCGTTGTTAAACAAAGAGCTAAATAAAGACGACAGCAGCACTTTCTCATACGTATCGGTTGCGCCAGAATGGTTGAATGAGATGGGCTTTAGCCCAATTAAACTCGGTCTTGACCTTCGTGGTGGCGTTCAGTTCTTGTTGAATGTTGATGTGAATAAAGCGTTTGAAGAGCAACGTGATGCGTTGATTGATGAAATCAAAGCGAATTTACGTGATCAACGTGTCCGTGGTGTGCAAGTTCGAGCAGAAAGCGGCAACCGAATTACGGTAAACAGTGACAGCGAGCAAGCATTGTCGGAAGTGAACAAGTTCTTGCGTCAAAATTACCCTGGCTGGATTTCAAAAAGTTCATCTCGTGGCTTTGTGCTTGAACCGAGTGAACAAAATATCCAAGAATTTCAATCGTCGACTCTTCAACAAAACCTGAAGATCATGCGTGGTCGTATTGAAGAACTTGGTATCACAGAAGCACTAGTGCAACGCCAAGGTAAAGAGAGCATTCGAATTGAACTCCCTGGTGTACAAGATCCTGCTCAAGCGAAAAACGTTATTGGTGCAACAGCAAGCTTGGCGTTTTATGAAGTGAAAGATGCGAGCCAAGCACACAGCAGCCAAGATCTTGTTCTTCAAGACAATGACGGTCGTACGGTGATTTTGGCAAAACGACCAGTCCTAACGGGTGAGCACATCGTAAACGCTCGTGCTGGTGTCGACAAAATGGGCATGTCAGAAGTCAATATTTCTCTTGACCACGCTGGTGGTAAGAAAATGAGTGACTTCTCAGCAACTCACATCGGCAAGCCAATGGCGACCGTTTACCGTGAATACAAAACAAACGATCGCGGTGTAACTGAGCGTAGTGAGCGCGTTATCAGCGTCGCGACTATTCAATCTCAGCTTGGTAGCCAGTTCCGTATTACTGGGGCAGGTAGCATGGACGATGCGCAGCAGTTGGCGCTATTGCTTCGCGCGGGGTCACTGACCGCGCCGGTTACTATTGTGGAAGAGCGAACAATCGGTGCTTCTCTGGGTGCAGAAAACATTGAAAACGGTTTTGCAGCACTGGCTTTAGGTATGGGACTAACACTGACCTTTATGGCACTTTGGTACCGCCGCTTAGGTTGGGTAGCGAACGTGGCGCTTTGCGCCAACATGCTTTGTTTGCTTGGCTTAATCGCCTTGTTACCAGGAGCGGTTCTAACGCTTCCGGGTATTGCCGGTTTAGTGTTAACCGTCGGTATGGCAGTAGACACCAACGTTATTATCTTTGAACGTATTAAGGACAAAATGCGTGAAGGCCGCAGCTTCGCTCAAGCGATTGATCTTGGCTTTGACAGCGCATTCTCGACCATCCTTGATGCCAACATTACTACCATGATCACCGCCGTGATTTTGTACGCCATCGGTAATGGCCCAATCCAAGGCTTTGCATTAACACTCGGATTAGGTTTGTTAACCAGTATGTTTACAGGCGTATTTGCCTCTCGAGCAATGATCAATTTAATTTGGGGCCGCGATGCCCGTCGTGATGTGAGGGTTTAATCATGGTCGAAATGCTAAAACAAAATATTCGTAAAATTCGCTACTTTACTACGCTAGTTTCCATCATTTTAACGGTGATCGCGATCGTCGCTCTAGGCTTTAAAGGGTTGAACCTAGGTTTGGACTTCACTGGCGGTATGGTGACAGAAGTAAAGGTAGATAAGCAGCTAACTAACCATGATCTGCTTGACGTTCTGCAACCAAAGCTTGGTGAATCTGCGTCAGTGACACGCTCTGGTGAAGATGGCCGTTGGGTGATTCGTTACTCTGCGCCGGAAGATGGACAAACGTTGCCAAGTGTAGAAGAGGTGTTGAAGCCAATCTCTCACCAAGTTGATGTTGTCAGCAACAGTATAGTTGGCGCTCAAGTTGGCCAAGACTTGTTTGAACAAGGTGGCTTAGCATTGTTGATTTGTGTGTTGAGTATTCTCGGTTACTTGTGTTTCCGTTTTGAGTGGCGTTTGGCCAGTGGTTCACTGTTTGCTTTGGCCCATGATGTGATCTTAGTGCTTGGTTTCTTTGCAATTACTCAAATGGAGTTCAACTTAACCGTTTTTGCAGCGGTGTTAGCAATTTTAGGTTACTCATTGAATGACTCGATCATCATTGCAGACCGAATCCGTGAGCTGTTGATTGCGAAACAGAGTTGGAAAACAGAAGACATCAATGATCAAGCTGTTATCGCGACGTTTTCACGCACTATGGTGACATCTGGTACGACATTGATCACTGTTGGTGCATTATGGATTATGGGAGGAGCGCCTTTGGCTGGTTTCTCAACCGCCATGTTTATTGGCGTTCTGTCGGGTACATGGTCTTCGATTTCGATTGGTACTGTGCTGCCGGAGTGGTTGAAACTGGAGCCGAAACATTATCTTCCAGTTGAGATTGACGCAGCGCCGTAGCATTATTTTTAAGGTAAAAGTGCTTGCGCCACTCATCTTGAGTGGCGCTTTTTTGTGCTTATTTCACGCGCATCAAGCGATGTTTCACAAGTCCCAAATCGAACTCTAAGACTTGTGAGCGCTTCATTGCTTCGACTTTATTCAACATCGACTCTTGGTAGCCTTTCTTCTTCATCCACTGAAGAGGTACAGAGAAAGCATCTTCATTAACGACATAAGACTCGCCTTTATGCTCACCGCTATAGACGTTCACAACCCAAACTCGGGCTTGAAAGTCCAATACTTCACCCATGACTTTAGCGATTTTATTCAGAATATTTTTCATTGTTTCCAGTTTGCCTTAGCTTAGTAGCAACCAGACACCAACTCCCATCATTAAAGTGCCTGCGATACGGTTCATTAGGCGTACATTCTTAGACTGACCTAATACGTGTTTCAACCCTTTACCACCAGTAGCGTACAGAGACATGCAAATGAACTCAAACAGTAAAATAATGGAGACAAGTATGATCAGTTGCGGTGCAAGCGCTGCGTTTTGGTCTATAAAAGGCGGTAAAAGAGAAATCATAAATGCCCAGCCTTTTGGGTTTGCGATTGCGGTAACGAAGCCTTGCATGATAAGTGCGATATTGTCACTCTTTGGTGTTTCTAAGTTGTCGACATTAATCGCAAGTTTCCCTCGCGATCGCCACATTTCAACTCCAAGATAGAGTAAATAACCGCCACCAATGAACTTTAACGCGATAAACATCCAAGGATAATTGAGCATAATCGCAGCGATACCTAACACCGCAGAGACTGACACCAGCGCAACACCGAGAAGCTCTCCTATCATCATCCATAACGTGCGACGATAACCGATACTCATACCTAACGTTAGGGCGAGAGTCATGCACATACCAGGCGTGATTGAGACAAAAAAGAAAGTAGGGATGAACATACTGAGCAATGCAAGATTCATATCTGTTGATGATTTAGTGATTAAAGAGAAGCCACAAAGATAGTGCAAAGTGGAAAAGGATGCTACTACAAAGCGAGCGATTACTTTCACTAGTAGCTAGTTGATGTTCTTCGAATATATAAATTTAAAATGAAATTATATTTTAATCTATGCGTCATAATAGTGCGTATTGCACCAGTATGAGACAAGCTCTTATATCATTTTTAGATTAAATATATTTAATTTATTATATTTTATCGGTATTAATCATCACTGTATTAAAATAATCGAATTGATAACTAAATTATCATTAAATACAGTAATTAAATGATATGTTTGATAATTATTTTTACTGATAATTGAATTATTATTCTAATCTCAAGTTTGTTGTAATCATATAGGCTTAAAATTCAGATCTTAAATCATGACATAATGTAACGTCTACCATTCTGTATGTAAGTACATGATATTTAATAATTATGTTTCTATTTCTGTTGGTGTGGCTTTTGTGGAAGTGTGATTTAAAACAATGACTTATGTAAAATTAACCATTTTATAACATTTCACGGGTAATGAGATCTAAATCAATCTTATGCAATTGGGTGAGTTTTTTATTTGAAATGTAATATTTCTAGGTTAACTTAAAATAAAGGCAGCACGGGATTGGTTGTCAAAAGAATAAATAAACACGTCAGTTGGTGAACTATTTCATCAGTGTATTAAGTTTGCTTTTTAAATGCCGTTAAGAATGGAGTCTTCAATGAAGAAAGTCGCTTTGATCACTGGATCAAAAGGCGGAATTGGTTCTGCTATTTCCTCTCAATTAGTCAATGACGGTTACCGTGTAATCGCTACTTATTTCACAGGTAACTACGAATGTGCGCTGGAGTGGTTCAACAGCAAAGGGTTTACCAAAGATCAGGTTCGCCTTTTTGAGTTGGATGTAACAAACACGACAGAGTGTGCAGAGAAATTGGCGCAATTGCTTGGGGAGGAAGGAACCATTGATGTTGTTGTCAACAACGCAGGAATCACACGTGATGGCGTGTTTAAAAAGATGACTGCGCAAGCTTGGAATGATGTCATCAATACCAACCTCAATAGTTTATTCAACGTTACGCAACCCCTCTTTGCTGCAATGTGCGAAAAAGGCGGTGGTCGTGTCATCAATATCTCTTCAGTCAATGGTCTTAAAGGACAGTTTGGTCAAGCAAACTACTCGGCGGCGAAAGCTGGGATGATCGGTTTCTCTAAAGCCTTAGCATACGAAGGTGCTCGCTCGGGTGTGACAGTTAATGTTATCGCTCCGGGTTACACGGGTACGCCAATGGTTGAGCAAATGAAGCCAGAAGTGCTGGAATCTATCACGAACCAAATTCCAATGAAACGTCTTGCGACACCAGAAGAAATTGCAGCATCAGTGAGCTTCTTGGTCAGCGATGCGGGCGCCTATATCACCGGAGAGACTTTGTCGGTGAACGGCGGCCTATACATGCACTAAGGAGATAAGATGATGGAAAAAGTATTTATCGTAGCGGCGAAGCGTACTCCAATTGGTGCTTTTGGTGGTAGCCTGAAAAATACTTCTGCTGGCGATCTGGCAGCAGTAGCGATTAAGGGCGCGTTGGAAGCGGCAAAGTTGCCTGGCGACAAGGTTGACGAAGTGATTGTTGGCAACGTTGTTGGTGCAGGTCAAGGAATGGGTGTTGGCCGCCAAGCGGCACTGTTTGCGGGGGTTCCTGAATCTGTTCCTGCATATGGCGTAAACATGGTTTGCGGTAGTGGCATGAAAACGGTCATGGATGCCGTGTCCCATATCCGTAGTGGCGATGCTGAGATCGTTGTTGCAGCGGGTGTTGAAGTCATGTCGCAGATTCCGTTTGCTGCACCAAGCAGCATTCGTGATGGCAACAAAATGGGCAATCTGGAGCTAAAAGATCTGCTCGTAGCAGACGGTTTAACCGATGTTTACAACCAATATCACATGGGTGTGACGGCAGAAAACGTAGCAAAACAAATCGGCTTAACTCGCCAGCAGCAAGACGAATACGCGCTGTCTAGCCAACAGAAAGCGGTAGCCGCTATCGAAGCTGGCAAATTTCAAGACGAAATTGTGCCAGTGGAAGTAAAGCAACGCCGTGAAACCGTGATGTTTGATACGGATGAATACCCAAAAGCGAACGCGACAATGGAAGCCTTAAGCAAGCTACGTCCTGCTTTTGACCGCGAAGGCACTGTGACTGCGGGTAATGCATCAGGCATTAACGATGGAGCGAGTGCGATTATCGTGGCGTCTGAAAGCGCAGTTAAAGCGCATGGATTAACGCCGCTTGCTGAGATCGTAAGCTATGCGCAATCGGGTCTTGATCCGAAGATCATGGGCCTAGGTCCTGTTGAGTCGGTCAATAAAGCACTCGCAAAAGCGGAACTCAGTGTACACGACATCGACGTTTACGAGTTAAACGAAGCATTTGCAGCGCAAGCACTTGGCGTGATTCATCAGTTGGCGGAAACAAACCAAGTTCCAGTTAACGCGATTCAAGATAAAGCGAACTTTAACGGTGGTGCTATCGCGCTAGGACACCCGCTTGGTGCTTCTGGCAACCGAATCTTAGTCACGCTGGTTCACGAGCTTCATAAGCAAAATGGTCAATATGGCGTTGCTTCACTTTGTGTGGGCGGCGGCATGGGCACGGCTGTGGTTGTAAAGACAGTTAAGTAATTATTTAAACGGACATTTTTAATTCTTTCTCTAGGAGACAAACCATGTACACAGATTTCTTCAAAACATTTAGCGATCAAACTGAAAAAAATCTAGAACCTTACTTGAAGTTCAACAAGCTAGTGACAAAAAACGTAGAAGTGTTGACCGAGCTTCAATTGAACGCCATTCGCACATACAGTGAAGTGGGTCTAAACCAGATGAAAGCAGCGACAGAAATCAAAGACGTAACGTCATTGACTGCTTTCAACAGTCAGCAACTAAGCGTACTTACTAAACTTTCTCAACAAATGATGGATGACAGCAACAAGCTTCAAGCGATTGCAAAAGAGTTCAAAGAAGACGTTGAGAAAATGACTTCGGAAAATCTAAAGACTGTTACTCCAGCGTAATTTGTCCGATTCTCGCCGCCCCTAGATTTGGGCGGCGTTGTTTTTTCCGAATATAGGAGTAAGACTATGTTTCAACACTTCTTTTCGGACTATCTTGTGAAGCTTCAGGAAACCAATCATCAGTGGTGGCATGATTTCGAAGTGAACAAGGCAGTCGTGAACTCTCCTTTAAACAAGGCCATGCAAGAAGTGAACTTTGAGGATACTGCCAAACTGTTCGAACAAGCTGCGAATCAGCCTGCTGCGATTTTAAAGCTGCAAGCACAGTGGTGGGAACAGCAGCTGCAAATTTGGCAGAATGTTGCATTGGCAGGGAACCAAGCACAAATCGTCGAAGCTGAAAAAGGGGATAAGCGTTTCTCAAACGAAGCGTGGCAAAATGAAGCCATGTATAGCTTCATCAAACAATCCTACCTTTTATTTAGTAAGACCTATCTGGACACCATCGAGTCTTTGGAAGGCTTAGATGAAAAGACGAAAGAACGTATTATTTTCTTCTCTCGCCAAGCCATTAACGCCCTTTCTCCTTCCAACTTCATCGCAACTAACCCAGAGCTTTTGAAGCTGACACTTGAGCAAAACGGCCAAAATCTACTGGCTGGCTTAGAGCAGTTGAAAGAAGACGTTGAGTCGAGCGCAGACATTTTAAAAGTGCGTATGACGAATAACAATGCATTCCGCGTGGGAGATGACGTTGCGACGACACAGGGCAATGTGGTTTTTCAAAACGAATTGTTTGAGTTGATTCAATATCGACCTCTAACAGAGAAAGTGAATGCGACGCCGCTGCTCATCGTCCCACCTTTCATCAATAAATACTACATCCTTGATTTAACGGCAAAGAACTCAATGGTTCGATGGTTGTTAGAGCAGGGGCACAGTGTATTTATGATGTCTTGGCGCAATCCAGGCAAGGCACAAGCGCACATAGAGTTTGGTGACTACGTGACAGAAGGCGTAGTGAAAGCCGTCGCTGCAATTGAAGATATAACAGGACAAGAACAAATCAATGCTGCTGGTTACTGTATTGGTGGTACTGTTTTAGCAAGCACGGTTGCGTACTACGCTGCAAAACGTATGAAGAAGCGCATTAAGTCTGCCACTTTCTTCACCACGTTGCTCGACTTCTCTCAACCAGGTGAAGTCGGCGCGTATATCAATGACACCATTGTTAGTGCAATTGAAGCGCAAAATAACGCAAAAGGGTATATGGACGGCCGTTCCTTAAGCGTGACGTTTAGTTTACTGCGTGAAAACAGCTTGTACTGGAACTACTACGTCGACAATTACTTGAAGGGTAACAGTCCGGTTGATTTCGACTTGTTGTACTGGAATAGCGATAGCACCAACGTCAGCGCTGCATCTCATAATTTCTTGCTTCGCGAGCTCTATTTAGAGAACAAGCTGGTGCAAGATAAAGGCGTCAAAATTGGTGGAGTATGGATTGATCTAAATAAGATCAAAATTCCTAGCTATTTTGTGTCAACGAAAGAAGACCACATTGCGTTATGGCAGGGAACTTACCGTGGTGCGCTGAACACGGGTGGTAACAAAACGTTTGTCCTCGGTGAGTCTGGTCATATTGCGGGCATCGTGAACCCTCCAGCTAAAAATAAGTATGGTTATTGGTTGAACGATAATTTGGATGACTCTGCTGATGAGTGGTTGAATAACGCGGAACACAAAGAGGGATCGTGGTGGACACACTGGAACGAGTGGTTACTCCAATTCAACCCTAAAGAGCAAGTTGAGCCTTTCCCTATTGGCTCAGAAAACCATCCGGTTATTGATGAGGCGCCAGGACAATACGTCAAACAGGTTCTGCCAGTAAAAGAATCTTAAACAACTCCCTATAGCAGTAAATCTTAGCGGCCTTTATGGTCGCTTTTTTTATGTATGATTGCTTGTTTATTGTTGGCAAGTACCATTGAGTAATAAATAAAAAGCGCCGAGCATTTGCTCGGCGCTCAGTGTCAACAAATAGGCTAGTTGACGAGTAGAGATGCGTTACGTTACACCTCTTTATCCTTACCAAATGACAGCAGCCAGAGAGAGATTGCTGCTACCGCCACAAAGCCGGAAAGAATAATCACTGGCATAGCACTGTAGCCAAGGATATGCCAAATTACAGATTCTAATGTACTCATGGTAAGTCTCCTTAGTGCCAGCCTTCAACGCCGCTCATGTCTGGTAGTTTGTGCGCAATACCTTTGTGACAGTCTACACATGTTTTCTCGCCTGAAGCGAGAGCGGTGGAGTGTTGTTCTGCCGCACGTGATCCTTGCTGAGAGTAATCCATGAAATCAAACTCATGACAGTTACGACATTCAAGAGAGTCATTCTTCTTCATACGTGCCCACTCTCGCTCTGCGAGGTGTCCACGACGCTCTTGGAACTTCTCTGGCGTATCGATCGTCTTCGTTACGAAGTGTGCAAATAGCTCTTTAGATGCCTGTACTTTACGAACGATCTTATCCGTCCATTCATGAGGAACGTGACAGTCTGAACAAATCGCACGAACACCAGATCGGTTGGAGTAGTGAATTGTTTCTTGAATTTCAGCAACGATCGGCGCGTGACAGCCAGAACAGAATTCTTCTGTGTTGGTTGCTTCCATACCTGTGTTGAATGCGCCCCAAAATAGAAGGCCACCAGCGAAGCCTAGAAATAAAACCACACCAGCGGCAGCTTTACTCGGGCTCGACAGTCTCTTCCAAAACGCTTTAAGTATTTTCATAAGTAACCTCTTAGTACTCGCGTTTCAATTACTGAAGCGAATCGACTGCCTTAAACTCGTTTTCCACTAGTGGTTTTGCATCCGTTTGTGGAACGTGACATTGCAAACAGAAGTAACGACGTGGAGACATATCTGCCAGTACCGCATCTTCTCTGTTTACATAGTGCGTTACGCTAATTTTAGTCGCACCTGACTCTTTTGCATTTTTCCAGCTATGGCATGCAAGACACTTGTTAGCATTTAACGAAATTTCGTAGTGACGAATGCTGTGTGGGATCAACGGTGGTTGATAAACATAGCTGTCTTCAACAATTTGATCTTTAGGGAAGTCTTTGAACTCGTCTGCTGGACGCGTATCTTCCAATTGAGACATTCCACGTAAAGATTCTAGACCACCAATACCACCTGGATTATCCAACTCAGCTTGCGCAATGCCTGTCACTAACGCACCTACAGATAAAACTGCGACAAGTAATTTTTTCATCATTTCATCTCCGCCTTTATGGCTTAAATTCTTTATTAGGCCGCCATAATGACGGCCGTAGCATTCAGTATCTGAAGGTTAAGCAATCTTAGTGATTTTGACTGGGCACTTCTTAAAGTCTGTCTGTTTAGACAGTGGATCAGTCGCATCTAGGATAAGCTTGTTAATCAAAATACGTGCATCAAAGAACGGTACGAATACCAAGCCTTTTGGCGGACGGTTACGACCGCGAGTTTCAACACGAACGCGTACTTCACCGCGTTTGTTTGCCATGAGTACTTCTTCACCACGACGAACATTGCGTGCTTTTGCGTCTTCTGGGTGCATGTAACACACTGCGTCTGGTACTGCTTTGTATAATTCAGGTACACGACGAGTCATGGTGCCTGTGTGCCAATGTTCAAGAACACGACCAGTACATAACCACATATCAAATTCATCGTTCGGTACTTCTGGTGGCGCTTCGTATGGCGCGGAAATGATCTTCGCTTTGCCGTCAGCATTGCCGTAGAAGTCCCAACCAGAACCTTCTTTCGCGTATGGGTCTGAACCTTCTTTAAAGCGCCACTGTGTTTCTTTACCATCAACAACAGGCCAACGTAGACCACGTACTTCATGGTAACGGTCGTATGGAGCCAAATCATGCCCGTGACCACGGCCAAATGTTGCGTATTCCTCAAACAGACCTTTTTGGACATAGAAACCGAAGTGGTGAGCATCGTCATTCAGTTCACGAGCTTCTTCGATAGGGAATTTGTCGACGTTACCATTGCGGTAAAGTACGTCGTACATTGTTTTACCACGGTATTGAGGCGCTTTCGCTAGAAGCTCTTCAGGCCACACTTCTTCCATTTTGAAGCGTTTCGAGAACTCCATTAGCTGCCACAGGTCGGATTTTGCTTGACCGACTGTGCCCACTTGTTGGTACCAAGCTTGGGTACGACGCTCTGCGTTACCGTAAGCACCTTCTTTTTCAATCCACATTGCGGTAGGAAGAATAAGGTCTGCTGCTTGTGCTGTTGCTGTCGGGTATGGGTCAGACACAACGATGAAGTTTTCTGGGTTGCGGTAACCTGGAAGACGCTCTGTGTTGATGTTTGGACCGGCTTGCATGTTGTTGTTACATTGAACCCAGTAACAGTTCAGAACGCCGTCATTCAGCATACGGTCTTGCAATACGGCGTGGAAGCCAGGTTTTGGTGGAATCGTACCTTCTGGCAGTTTCCAGATGTCTTCTGCAATCTTACGGTGTTTAGGGTTAGCAACCACCATGTCCGCTGGTAGGCGGTGAGCAAACGTACCAACCTCACGAGCGGTACCACATGCTGATGGTTGGCCCGTTAGTGAGAATGGGCTGTTCCCCGGAGTCGAGATCTTACCGGTTAGTAGGTGGATGTTGTAAACCAAGTTATTCATCCATACACCACGAGTATGCTGGTTCATACCCATCGTCCATAGAGACATCACTTTCGTGTTTGGATCCGCGTATTGCTTCGCAAGCTCGATAAGCTTCTCTTTCTCAACACCAGAGATTTCAGATGCTTTTTCTACTGTGTATGGCGCTACTGATTTCTTGTACTCTTCGAATGAGATAGAAGTGAGTTTGCCAGAGTTCGGGTTCTTCGCTGCTTTTTGTAGCGGATCATCGTCACGTAGACCGTAGCCGATGTCAGTGTCTGCTTGAGTGAAGTTCGTGTGTTTGTTCACGAAGTCCCAGTTTACTGCATCGTTTTCGATGATGTAGTTTGCGATGAAGTTAGCAATTGCAAGGTCAGACTGAGGATTGAAAATGTAGCCGTGGTCTGCCAACTCAAATGAACGATGGTAGTAAGTAGAAAGCACGTTCACTTTAACGTGAGGGTGGCTTAGGCGGCGGTCAGTAATGCGAGTCCATAGAACCGGGTGCATCTCTGCCATGTTTGAGCCCCAAAGAACGAAAGCGTCTGCGTTCTCAAAGTCATCGTAACAACCCATTGGCTCATCGATACCGAATGCGCGCATGAAACCTACAACGGCAGAAGCCATACAGTGACGAGCGTTTGGATCAATGTTGTTTGATCGGAAGCCTGCTTTCATTAACTTTGACGCAGCGTAGCCTTCCATTACTGTCCATTGGCCTGAGCCAAACATACCTACGCTTGTTGGGCCTTTTTTCTCGAGGGAAGCTTTCCATTTCTCAGCCATGATGTCGAAAGCGTCATCCCAAGAGATAGGTGTAAATTCACCATCTTTGTGGAATTTGCCATCTTTCATTCGTAGCATCGGTTGAGTTAGACGGTCTTGACCGTACATGATCTTAGAAAGGAAGTAACCTTTGATGCAGTTCAGACCTTTGTTTACTGGTGCTTCTGGGTCACCCTGTGTTGCTACCACTTTGCCGTTTTGAGTGCCAACAAGAACAGAACAGCCTGTACCACAGAAACGACAAGGTGCTTTGTCCCATGTGATTTTGGTTTGATCAGAGCTTGCAATCAGGTTGGCTGCAGATGCTGGTAGTGTCACACCTGCGACAGCAGCAGCTGATGCAGCCGCGTTTGCTTTCACAAACGCACGTCTTGTCATTTTCATACTTCACCCTCGATTTGGGAATGTTGTGTTCCAGTGTCTTCTTCATCCGTTTCTTCAAGCCCAGTTTCGATTTGGTGATAAACCAATACCGTGCTTAAGACGTTCGGTAAATTATTAATGGCATCGATAGTGTCTGTGATGAAACCTTGGTTCTCAGTTTCAAGTACGACGATAATCTTGCCTTCAGGACTGTCACCATAGATTTCCGCATTTTCGTGTGCTTCTATCTTTTGTTTGATTTCGTCCAAATGTTCCGGCAGCACATGTACTACCAAACTTGAAATATGCACTTCATTTAGTGACATATAGCTCTCTCATTTATTTTTATTGCCTTTGGCCGACGACATTCGGCTTAGGCTGTTGTATTGCTCACATTGATGGATGAAGTCGGGCACACTGAAACACAGGCGCCGCAGCCGTTACACTCATCAAGGTCTAAATTGGGTTGTGCTACTTTCCCCAGTTCTAATTTGAACTGAATTGCCATCGGGTCGCACATATCCCCACAGCTTCGGCATTCGACATTTTGTTTTGCTAAGCAGTTATCGTTGATACTTGCTTTTGCTTGCCAAGGTTGTTCTGTTTCTGGCAAGAAAAGGGGCTCAGGACAGGCGTTTGCACATTGATAGCAAAATGTGCATTCATCGATGGAAAAATCGACCGAGGGGAATCCGCCATCACTTTTGGTTATAATCTTTGTTTCACAGGCCTCAATGCATTTACCGCAGCGAGTGCAATCGTCCGTAAACTGTTGCGGTTTAGTTAACCAAGGCAAACGTACGGCGTTGTCGGGGTGCGCTTTTCTTGCAAAGAGTCTTCTTCTGGAAAGGTCTACCACTTAGTCACCTCGAAACTTGGAACCCAAACTAAGCATAGTCCACAATTTTCATTAATAAACTGTCATTTAAACTAACGAAATTGTAGTTTTTGACATATTTGTATAAATACCTCTTAGGGGGTAAATGGTATGCAATATTGTTTTGGATCAATAAATTCCGTCGCAGGTGATCACATATTGATAAAGTTGAAAGGTAATGGGTTCATTGCACGTACAAATAGGATTGTTAATGGGCGAGGAACTCAGATTGTTTAAAAATGTGAAAAAGTCGGTGACGCGCACGATTGCGTCCGCGATGCTTCTTATTTTGCTGCTCTCAGTCGCTACGACTGGTTTTGCGATTTTTACGTTAGCATCCAGTTTGAACGATGCTGAAGCCGTCAATGTTGCTGGCTCGATGCGAATGCAAAGCTACCGTCTGGCGAATGATATTCAGGTTAAATCTGTTGACTATTCTTCACATATTGACGCATTTGAACATTCGATATATTCACCTTCAATGAAAGCGCTTCAGCATTGGTCTGTGCCAGAAGACATCACTCACGATTACTACCGTCTTATTATCAGATGGCATGAACTCAAGGCGGTGCTTAGAGGAGACAACCCGGCAGAATATCAACTCCTAGTGGCCGGTTTTGTTGAACAAATCGATGAGTTTGTATTTAAGCTACAAAGCTTTTCGGAGCAAAAACTGATTAACTTAGCCTGGATCGGCGGGTTAGGGTTGGGTGGCATTCTTTGTGTCAGTATGTTTGTCGTTCATTTTGTGCGCCTCGAAGTTGTTCGGCCTCTGCGTGCTTTAGTTTTTGCTAGCGAGCAAATTAAAAATCGCTCATTTAATATATCGCTCAATGTATCTAGCGATAATGAAATGGGAATACTGACTCGAACCTTTAATCGGATGGCGACAGACCTTGGTAAGTTGTACCGAGGATTAGAACAAGCGGTTGATGAGAAAACACGTAAATTGCAGCATGCCAACCAGTCTTTAGAGGTGCTGTATGACTCGTCAAAAGAACTCACGGCGTCGCGTATTAATCAAGACAATTTCCAGGCGATTTTGCAGCATATCGTCAGTCTTGAGGGCATTAAAGCGGTCAAACTTGAAATCGAGCAGCTGGGAGAACCGAGCTGGATATTGATGGAAGGAGAAGAATGCTGCCAAGATTGTGATGAAGATTGCCACGGTAAAGCCCTGATGCTAGATGGTGAGCACTTGGGCTATTTATATTGGAAAGCAGGGTTACCTTGTCCGAACGAGGCTCTTATTGACAACTTCGTGCAGATTTTATCACGCGCCGTGTATTACAATCGGGCGCAGCGCCAAGCAGAACAAATTCTGCTGATGGAAGAGCGAGCCACTATTGCTCGGGAGTTGCATGATTCATTGGCTCAAGCACTCTCTTACTTGAAAATTCAGGTCGCTTTGTTGAAGAGAAGCGTAAAGAACTTGCCTGACGAAAAGGCGATCGCGCAGGCTAATCAAGTTATTGCCGAGCTAGATACGGGCTTATCTGCCGCGTATACGCAGTTACGCGAGTTACTGACGACGTTTCGTCTTACGATTAAAGAGGGCAGTTTTGGCCAAGCATTGCAAGACATGGTTGAAACGCTCAGTGAACAAACTGCTGCGGACATTACGCTAAAAAATAGACTTTCATCAACTGAACTGGATGCACATCAGCAGGTTCATTTACTACAGTTGATAAGAGAAGCGGCAATTAATGCAATCAAACATGCGCAAGCAGATAATATTCACATTCAATGTCTCGATAATGATGGAAAAGTCACAGTAACCGTTAGCGACGATGGAATAGGCTTTGAACATCAAGACGAAAAATTAAATCATTACGGTATGAGTATCATGCAAGAGCGGGCCGCTAGACTGCATGCCGATCTGCACATCGAAGCATCGATAAACAAAGGTTGTACCGTAAAATTAGAATTCCAACATAGTAAGGAAGTAAACAGTGACAGTGTGTAAAGTAATGCTGGTGGATGATCATCCACTCATGCGAAGAGGTATCCACCAGCTTTTAAGCTTTGAGCCTGAGTTTGAGGTCATTGCAGAAGCAAGTAATGGCGCGGATGCAGTAGCGAAAGCGCATGAGCTAGAACTGGATCTTGTACTTCTTGATCTTAATATGAAAGGCATGTCTGGCCTTGATACTTTGCAAGCACTGCGTGCAGATGGCTGTGAAGCCAGAATTGTCATTCTAACCGTTTCAGATAGCCCAGCAGATATAGAAGCAATAGTTCGAAGTGGTGCCGATGGCTATTTATTGAAAGACACTGAGCCTGATGAGTTGGTTGAGTTGCTAAAACAAGCGCATCAAGGGGACAAGGCATACAGCCAAGAAGTTTCTAAGTATTTGAGTGAACGCTCAGAGCAAGAGGACGTGTTTGATACACTGACCGATCGTGAATCTCAGATCTTAAGAGAGGTGGCAAGAGGTTTCCGCAACAAGCAAATTGCCGATCGTCTTTTTATCTCTGAGTCTACGGTTAAAGTACATATGAAGAGTTTACTTAAAAAGCTTCAAGTTCCTTCTCGTACTGCAGCAACCGTCCTTTATCTTGAGCGCTTTGGCGACATCAAATAACATTGTTGGATTTGAATCTGTAATAATAAATAAAATCAAACAGTTATATTGATTCTGACGAATAAAAAAACCGCCTGTTAGGCGGTTTTTTTACTTGTCTGGGCGAATAGAGTACAAGTCACTGTTGTGCTTACCACACTCCAAATAGTACTGATAAGCCACTTTTTTGCTTTCAGCAATGACTCTCATGCAGTGCATTTTCCCCTGTTCAAAATATCGAATCTCATATTCTACACTGGTATCAAGTTGCTCAGCGGCTGCCATACTTCGCCTCCATAAACCATCCAAAAAACATCCATGCAAATTATATGCCGTTATAGGGAGCGTCGTCCGGTACGTTTTTTAGCCGATAATTGCGCTCTAACTCACTTTTTTGCGGATAGCTGTGTTCAAAAAGTTAATTTCAAACTCTATATATTATTAAGGTGGCAATCAATATTTGTCACACTGGTGTAAGTTTGCCGCAATACTAAGTGATACAGGTTGAGTATAGAACTTAATCAACAGAAAAGGGAATACGAATAAGTGACTAAATTAAAGGGTGTATCTAATAAGGCGCTTCGTTATGGTCTTCTATTTTGCTTCGTATTTCTGCTTGCCGGTTGTGCGAAAAAGTTTTTATACAGCAATATCGATTGGTTCGTGCTCGATTACTTAGAGGACTATGTCTCGTTGCAAGGGGAACAAGAAGTCCTGGTGGAAGAGCGCTTATTATTGTTGGCAGACTGGCACAAGAAAGAGGAGTTACCATTATATATCGAACATTTAAAAGACCTTGAGAGATTAAAAGCGAGCGATATCACCTTAAATTACTTACAACAAAATCGAGATAGAATGCGAGCGCATTACGATAGAGTGGTAAGCAAAGCAGCACCAGATCTTTTTGCGTTAAGTTTGCAATTAACGAAAGAGCAAGAACGCGAGTTTTTGAGTAATGTACAAGAACATTATCAAGAGCGAAACGCAAAATATGCCGATAAGACAGAAGACGAAGTGCGTGAAATTATTCTGGATAACACTGAAGAGTGGATGGAAGAATGGCTAGGGAATCTATCAGGAAATCAGCGTCAATTAGCTCAAAGATTTTCTCAGCAAGTTATTTTAAACAGCCCTTTATGGAGAGATTATCGAGCCACGGTATATCAAGAGCTCGAATACTTGTTCGACAACAAATCTAATGTTGTGACTTATCAAGATATATTTATGCGACTCTTGTTCGAGCCAGAGAGTTATTATAGTGAGCAGCTTTCTCTGAATATTGATTCTAACTTTGCATTGGTTGATCAACTGACATTAGATGTTTCTCGTTCGATGACCGATAAGCAATGGCGTCATTTTCGTGAAAAGGTTAAAGAGTGGCGAGTACTGGCTGAGGAACTTTTAGATTAAATTCATACTTCAATGAGCGAAAGCAAAGCGCAAAAGCCTTTCTTATCAAAAAATGATTCAAAGCAAATTCTTATTGAGCTAAGAGCGTAACATAGCGTGAGGTTTGATGAGGCAACGTCAGCTTATCAATGCGTGATAATGCCTCATCGTACAAAACAATGAGAATAAATATGAAACATTTAGTTGAAAGATTTCTTCGATACGTCACGTTTGATACCCAATCCAATCCACATGTGACGCTTTGCCCAAGTTCACCTGGTCAGCTTGTGTTTGCTGAGTTACTTAAAAAAGAGATGATCGAGCTTGGTTTAAGTGACGTGACTTTGGATAAAAATGGCTACTTGATGGCTAAACTGCCAGCCAATGTTGATTGTGAGGTTCCTCCTATCGGCTTCATTGCCCATATGGATACCGCGCCGGATGCATTTGGCAAAAACGTAAAGCCGCAATTCATCGAAGATTACCAGGGTGGCGATATTGCATTAGGGTTGGGGGATGAAGTGTTATCTCCCGTGCAATACCCAGATTTACATCACCTACATGGCCACAATCTTATTACTACCGATGGCACTACATTACTTGGCGCGGATAACAAAGCCGGTATCGCAGAGATTCTTTCCGCGGTAGCTCTGCTACTGGAAAACCCAGACATTCCACACGGCGACATTTGTATCGGCTTTACTCCGGATGAAGAAATCGGTCGTGGTGCAGATTTGTTTGATGTTAAAAAATTTGGCGCGAAATGGGCATACACTATAGATGGTGGCCCGCAAGGTGAATTGGAATACGAAAACTTTAATGCAGCAAACGCTGATGTAATTTTTCATGGTGTTAGCGTTCATCCAGGTACTGCAAAAGGCAAAATGGTCAATGCGATGAACTTGGCTGCGAAATTTCAAGTTCAAATGCCCCAAGATCAAACTCCGGAAACAACCGAAGGTTACGAAGGGTTCTTCCATCTAAAATCGGCAGAAATGGGCGTTGCACGAAGCGAGCTAGGTTACATTATTAGAGACTTTGACCGTCAAAGACTTGAGGATCGAAAAGCCTTTATGCAGAAACTCGTCGATGAAATGAACACGGGTTTACGCCATGGTTCTGTAGAGCTAAAAATAAAAGACAGCTATTACAATATGAGAGAAATGGTTGAGCCTTACCCTCATATCATTGAGCTGGCAAAGCAAGCGATGGAAGCGTGTGATGTGGAACCGATTATAAAACCTATTCGTGGTGGTACAGATGGTGCTCGTTTATCTTTTATGGGTTTGCCGTGCCCGAATATCTTCACCGGTGGTTTTAACTTCCACGGAATTCATGAGTTTATTTCTGTTGAAATGATGGAAAAATCAGTACTCGTTATTGTCAAAATTGCTGAGCTCACAGCGAAAAAACACAGTTAAAAGACTACGTCGAGACCTCTTGCAGATTTAATAACAAAATAGCCCAGATCTTCCTGGGCTATTTAAATATTAAGATGGAATACTAGCGCACGTCTTTGTCTTCAATTTCAATGTCTTCTAGTGGTAACCAGTCGACTTTCACACCCGCTTGATCGAACATATCTTGACTGACTTGGATTTTATCTCCCCAGCGAGATAAAAAGTCTTCAGACTGCTCAGGGCAGTGTACGTGTGAGATCCCTGTTTGAATGATCTTTGCCGCGCAGTTAGGGCAAGGAAAATGCGTTACCCAAATATCGCATCCGTCTAAGTCACGTTTTGAGAACAAAATTGCGTTCTCTTCCGCGTGCAGTGTTTTAAGGTATTTCAACTCGCGCTCATCGGTGTCGACACTGTCAGAAACACCATGCGGATAGCCATTAAATCCAACAGATACAATGCGATTCTGTTTAGTAATAACGGCACCGACTTGTGTTGATGGGTCCTTACTCCAAGACGCCACTAGTTCTGCCATCTGGTAAAAGCGTTTCGCCCATTTAGAAATCATAGTCATCCTCTCTGTCGAAGGCGTTGAATTAATTGAATGATAACCCATTTATATTAAAAAAATAGTCAAAATCGGGGTCTTGAGTATGAAGGCGTCACTTTTTACCTTTTTAGCCACAAAACGTTCTTATCTTGAGCACTGAATCTCACTTTACGCCCGAATACAATACTCCCGTTAGTGTTTCCAAGCACACGCTAAAATTCGCGATCTCCTAAGGCGTATATTAAATAGTTATGATTGAGTTGTATGTATATTGCTCATTGAATACCACTGTTAACTAAATTACTTTATTTTCCTTTTGTTTCTCATGTTTACATTTAGAAACACCTTGGGCGCTTTTCAGTGAAGTTTTCAGTGGCAGCAAGGAGTAAGGTTGATAGGAATTCAACAATATCCTGTTCTATAAAGACGGTAAATACATGCAAAAGAAACCACTTGTCGCACTAATGGCGGCTACAGCAATCCTCGCTGGATGCGGGGAAGCTAATAATGCCCAAACGAAAGGTCAAGCGCCTCTCGTAGTGACTCAGGATGTCACGGTTATCGACTACCAACCGAGCAAGTCTTATATCGGTCGCATTGAAGCAGTAGAAGATACCAATATTACCGCGCAGATTTCTGGCTACTTAAAAGCTCGTCACTTTGAAGAGGGGCAAATGGTAGAAAAAGGGCAGCTCCTTTACTCTATCGAGCCATCTTCTTTTGAAGCCCAAGTCGCGAGTGCTAAAGCCGCACTTGCACAAGCTAAAGCGGCGCTAAAAAAAGCCGAATTAGATCATACTCGAGGTAAAAACTTGTTGCCTCGCGGTAGTATCTCTCAATCTGAGTTTGATGCTTTAACTGCGGCACTTCTTGGTGCGAGAGCAGAGCTAGAAGCGGCAAATGCTCAACTTAAACTTGCTGAAGTTAACCTTTCCTATACTCAAATCCGAGCACCTTTTAGCGGACGTATTAGTGATACCAAAGTTAGTACGGGTGATCTGGTTTCTCCGTCATCTGGCGTGCTGACAACTCTGGTGAGTTTAGATCCAGTTCATACCTCATTTAGTGTGAGTGAGCGTGAGCGTTTAGCTATGGGTATGGATCAAGTAAAAGGTGATGGCTCGGCTGAATCAAACCGCGTTGAAGTTCAGCTTGAACTGGAAAATGGACAGTTTTTTGAGCATCTTGGTAAGCTTGATTTCTTAGGTAATCGTATTGACACCAAAACGGGTACGATTGCTATGCGCGCGCTAGTGCCAAACCCAGAGCAGAAGTTACTTCCGGGTCAACACATCAAAGTGAACTTGAGAGATAAGAACACGAAAGACGTTATTGTTATCCCACGACGTGCCGTACAGACTGACTTAGAAGGTGACTTTGTGATGGTGATGGCTGAGGGAAGTGTGGCAGAGCGTCGTAACGTCGAACTTGGCCCTCAGGTTGAACAAGGCATTATCATTCGAGAAGGGCTCGATCAGGAAGATACGGTTATTACACAAGGCCTACAACGTGTGCGTAATGGTGTAGAAGTGCGCCTTCAAGCACCTGCTGAAGATAAGCAGTAGGGGGCACTATGTTAAGTCGTTTCTTTATTCAGAGACCTAAATTCGCGCTGGTTATTTCGATCATATTAACGCTAGCCGGCGCGATCTCACTGGCGATTTTGCCAGTGGCTGAGTATCCACAGATAAGCCCGCCATCAGTAAGCGTTTCGGCTTACTACACTGGCGCGAGTGCGGAAGTTGTCGAGCAGGCCATTGCGGACCCCATAGAGACCTCAGTCAACGGCGTTGAGGATATGATATACATGTCTTCAAAGAGCGCGAACGATGGCTCTTACAGCCTAAACGTCACGTTCGATGTTGGCACCGATCCAGATATGGCGCAAGTTAACGTGCAAAACCGCGTGTCACAGATTGAGTCAAAACTGCCTCAAGAAGTTCGCATGGTTGGTGTGACGGTGAAAAAGCGTTCACCTGACCTGCTGATGGTACTTAACTTCTATTCACCTGATGGCAAATACGATGATCAGTTCTTGATTAACTACATTAACTTGAATGTAAAAGATCAGTTGGCTCGTGCGAAAGGTATCAGTGAAGTTAACGTGATTGGTGGTGGCGAATACGCAATGCGTGTTTGGTTAGATCCTGAAAAAATGGCCAACCTTAAGCTAACCACGTCAGACGTATACGCCGCTTTGGCTGAACAGAACGTTCAAGTTGCGGCAGGGCGTGTAGGTGCAGCACCATACAACAACCCGCAAGAAGTTCAGTTTAACCTTGTGACCAAAGGTCGCTTGGAAAGCGTGAGTGAGTTTGAGAACGTAGTCCTTCGAGCTAATCCCAATGGCTCTACGGTTTATCTGAAAGATGTTGCTCGCGTTGAACTAGGCAAAAAGTTCTACGATGGTAACGGTAAGTTCCGTGGCCAGGACGCGTCAATCGTTGCGTTGTCTCTTCAATCGGATGCGAATGCGTTAGAAAGTGGTCAGGCCGTCATGGAGCTCCTTGAGGGCTTGAGCAAAAACTTCCCAGAGGGAATGGAATACGAGACCAGCTACGATACAACCGTGTTCGTATCTGAATCGATCAAAGGGGTAGTAAAAACACTGATTGAAGCGATTCTATTGGTGATTGCTGTAACTTACTTGTTCTTGGGTAGTGCGCGTGCAACGTTGATTCCTGTTGTCGCGATCCCCGTTTCTCTGATTGGTACGTTTGCCATCATGCAGGCAACGGGCTTCACCATTAATACGGTTACTTTGTTTGGCTTGATCCTTGCGATTGGTATCGTGGTGGATGATGCGATTCTGGTTATCGAAAACGTCGATACTACCATGGCGAAAGACCCAACTATTTCACCGCGTAAAGCGACGTTGCTAGCGATGAAAGAAGTAACGGGCCCAATCATCACGTCGACCTTGGTCCTACTTGCGGTATTCATACCTGTTGCCATGCTGCCAGGTATCACCGGTATCATGTATCGCCAGTTCGCTTTGACCATCTGTATTTCGGTTGTGATTTCATCCATCAATGCATTGACGCTGTCTCCAGCACTTTGTTCCCTGGTATTGAAGCAGGGTGGGGGCAATACCGCTAACTGGTTCCAGGCTTTCAACCGAGGCTTAGAGCGCATTACTACGCGTTATGGCCAGATCGCTGGTTTCTTGGTGAAGAAGTCTTTACTGCTCGTGACGTTCTTTATAGTTGCTATCGCAGCGGTCACTTTCTTTGCGAAAACCACCTCTACAGCGTTTGTTCCTCAAGAAGATAAAGGCATTTTGCTGGTTAACGTACAGCTACCAGATTCAGCCTCTTTATCACGTACTGAAGAAGTCACCAATGATTTAATGAAAATGATCGGTGAAGAACCTGGTGTGGATGGTGTGACGGTTGCGAACGGTTACTCGTTTATGACAGGCGCAGCAGCATCAAACGGTGCTTCTGTATTTATCAAATTGCATGACTGGGATACTCGTAACTCGCTGCAAGGAGAGCACTCTGCTAATGCTATCGCGGCACGTATTAACGGGCGAGCGGCGACAGAGTTACCTCAAGCGGTTGTTTTTGCGATGGGACCACCGGCGGTTCCAGGTATGGGCGCTGCGTCTGGTTTTGAGTTTGTGCTTGAAGACACGCTAGGGCGAAGTCGTACCGACTTGTCGATGGTCATGGGAGAAATGATCCAAGCGGCTAACCAAGCGCCTGAAATTGCCTACACGTTTAGCACGTTCCGCGCGAATGTTCCGCACTACTACGTTGATATCGATCGTGAGAAAGCGCAGCAATTAGGTATTTCGCTGTCGTCTATTTTCCAAACCTTGCAAGGCAACTTAGGTTCGCTTTATGTGAATGACTTCACCATGTTTGGTAAGAACTTCCGCGTAACCATGCAAGCTGATAGCCAGCACCGTAGCAGCATGGAAGATCTAGAGCGTTTCCATGTTCGTTCTTCGAACGGTGATATGGTCCCGTTAAGTACGCTAGTGAGCTACGAGCAAGTGTTTGAGCCTGATGTGGCGTGGCGTTACAACATGTACCGCAGTGCTATCATTCAAGGCCAACCAGCTCCGGGTTACTCTAGTGGTGATGCGATTGCAGCAATGGAACGCGTTGCTGCTGAAGTTCTTCCGCAAGGGTACACGTATGAATGGACAGGTATGGCTTATCAGGAAGTGCTCGCGGGTAACCAAGCCATTTATGCGTTTGCGCTGGCTTTGATCTTCATTTACTTGTTTATGGTGGCTCAGTATGAGAGTTGGAGTATTCCACTGGCTATTATTTTGGTGGTCCCAGTAGCAACGTTAGGTTCCTTCCTTGCGTTGAATCTAACTGGCACGCCGCTTAACTTGTATGCCCAAATTGGTCTTGTCTTGCTCATAGCCTTGGCGGCGAAAAACGCAATTTTGATTGTGGAGTTCGCCAAGCAAGAGCGAGAAGAAAAAGATGCTGATATCGATAGTGCAGCGGTTAAAGGAGGCACTTTACGTTTCCGCGCTGTGAATATGACATCTTGGTCATTTATTTTGGGTATCTTCCCGCTTATCTTTGCCGCTGGCGCGGGGCACGTGAGTCAAAACTCACTCGGCGTGTCGCTGATTGGTGGTCTATTGTGTGTGCTTCTAGCAGGTACATTCTTGATCCCAGGCTTCTACGCTCTGGTGCAAAGACAGCGTGAGAAAGTTCATGGTGGCAACACCAAGCTGGTTCCTCTTGATGATGAATAATCACATCCGAAGTGCGCAGTAAGCACGAAGTGACAATTGAAAAAAGCCCGAAGCAATGATTGCCTCGGGCTTTCTATTTTGAAAAAGGGTTATTTTAGCGCAGTTTTGAATTGTGCAACGGCTTCATCCATATCATGAGCTTGAGCAGAGACAGAGTTCACTTCATGCAAGCATTCCTGAGCGGATTGCATGTTATTCTCAGATATTGCGTTTAGCTCGGTGATTGAACCGCTAACTTGGTTCATAACGATACCTTGTTCTTCAATTGCTGAAGCTATGCGCTCCGAATTACCTTGAATTGAATGCATGTCAGTGATGATCTGCTGTAGGCTAGAATCCAGTTTTTCAGAAGCATTAAGTGTTTGTTGCCCTTGAGCGTTACATTGATCAATATCAGCAACAACTGTAGACATTTGAGTTTGAATATCTGCAACGACCCGCGTGATTTCCTCTGTGGATTGATGAGTTCGGCTAGCTAGGGCGCGTACTTCATCGGCAACAACTGCAAACCCGCGGCCTTGTTCGCCTGCTCGCGCGGCTTCAATTGCTGCGTTGAGAGCTAGTAGGTTGGTTTGCTCTGCAATTTCTTGGATGATGTTCACGGCACCACCAATTTTATCTACATGCTGATTCAGCGAGCCAATCGACTGCTGGCTGTTTGATAAAATCGTGGTTAGTTGACCGATGTTGGTTACCGTCGCCTCAACAACTCCTCGACCTTGTTCGGCATTATTCGCTGCCTGATGTACGCCTTCTACCGCAACTGATGTGCTTTCAGAGATTTCACCTATTGTGGCAACCATTTGCTGAACTGCCGTCGCCATTGATGCAGTGTGGTCAGTTTGAGTGTGGAATTGCTCCATAACGCCTTCTAACTCACGATGCATATTATCGGTACTTGCAGTGAGTTGCGCCGATTTTTCTTGGGTACTGCTAATTAGATGCTCAAGCTTATCCAATAGGTCATTGAGGTGATGACTGATATCAAATAGCTCGTCTTGACCTTTCAAATCAGATCGAAGTCCCATGTTGTTCGTTTCGCTGATACTTCGAATGGTGCCAAGTAAGCTATTCACTCGCGTATTGATTGAACGTGAAATTTGCCAAATCAATGCGAAAATAACGACTAAGATCAGAGCTGTAATGACCTGCTTGATGGTCGACATTTGTTCATCACGTTGTGCGGCAGCAGAGCTAAGGGCTGTGGAAAAGGTTTCAAATTGCTCTTCTACGGCATGAGATAATGCGCGAGTTTCACCGAGTAGGCCTTTGTCATAAGCAACCCCAACAACTTGCTTTTGGGCCGCCAATTGCTTACCTGTTTTGATAAGCTCCGGAGCATATTGCCCCTCAAGCAAGTCACTATTGAATAGTCCTGCTTTTACCGCAGAGTCAAAACGGACTAATGCCAATAACTGCTGGTGGTCTGAACGTTGTTTTGCTTCTAATAGTGCTTGTTCGTAACCAGCGAGAAGCCCACTCTTTGAATCAAGCCCGTATCGTTGGTAAGCGCTGACCAGATTCTGAAAGCCCCTTTGGTATGCGAGCAAGTCTTGCTTAAATTGTTGACTGGAAGGTAATTCATTACTCTTGAGTATGTTCGCAAGCTCTTTTTCTGTGTCTATAAACTTGTCAACATTGGCGTCAAACTTATTTAGATATTTGTCATTACTACGTAGTAGGAAATCTTTTTCATTTCTGCGTAAGTTTAGTAAGCGTATTTCTAGATCACCAACGAGTTTGATGGCGTGATTAAGGTCATTGCTCTTATTTTCAAAATGGGATGACGTACCCAAAAGGGCCACGATGCCTAAAATGGCGATAACTCCGAGGAAGTAGAGTTTTTGCCTAATAGTCATATTGTTGTTTCCTGAATAAGTAACTAAAAAGAGAAATCCAATGAGATTTCCAAGGGCTAGCAAACGTTGTTCAACTAACATGTCGAGAAAACGACATTCACTAATACAGCACTTTTTTACGTTGCTGTTTTTTCGCTCCGTGCTTGTTTTTTGTATCAAGTCGTCGGCGTTGAGAAGCGCGGGTTGGTTTCGTTTTAATACGCTTCTTCTCCTGTAAAGCGGCAGCTTTTATTAATGCTTGAAGCCGATTTAGGGCGTCTTCCTTATTTTGTTCTTGTGTCCGAAATTGTTGCGCTTTGATGATGATCACGCCATCTTTACTTATACGACTATCAGAAAGTGCAAGTAATCGCTCTTTGTAAAAGTCAGGTAAGCTTGAATGCCGGATATCAAAGCGCAGGTGTATAGCGGACGCTACCTTGTTAACGTTCTGGCCACCATTTCCTTGAGCTCTAATTGGGGATAATTGAATTTCCCACTCTTGAATTGTGACGGAGTTCGAAATTTTGAGCATGATAAGTAAATGCCGGTAAGGACGATTGAAAGAGCTGATAAATTAACATTACAGATGCACAAATAGAAGAAAAGACATGAGCACGATTGATTTTAGACCCTATGAGGGATTCATATTTGATATGGATGGTACTCTAATCGATACCATGCCAGCCCACTTGGCAGCTTGGCAAGCAACTGCTGAGCGTTTTGATTTTCCGTTTTGCCAGGAATGGTTTCACAGTTTGGGAGGGATGCCGAGCTTTAAAATTGTTGAGGAACTAAATCGTGTGCATGAGCTTTCGTTAGATCCTAAAACTGTCGCGACATTTAAAATGGAAACATTCGCTGCTATGGAGCTTCATGGTGACGTTATTCCTTGCACGAACATCGTGTTAGAGGAATATTTAGGCCATAAGAAAATTGCAGTCGGGACTGGCAGTCAACGAGAAAGTGCCATGCGCTTATTAAGTCATGCAGGTTTATTAGACAAGTTGGATGTTGTAGTAACCGCGAGTGATGTAGAGAACCATAAACCCTTTCCAGATACCTTTTTGGTGGCCGCGGAACAACTCGACTTGGAGGCGTCACAGTGTCTTGTGTTCGAGGATACTGAGTTGGGGAAGCGAGCGGCGCATGCAGCTGGTATGGATTGCGTTATGGTGCAAGATAATGAGTTGATCTTTTTCCCAAAACCATAGTGGCAATATCCCTTAATATGAGATCAAAATGGGGTGCAAATGCACCCCATTAATTTTTACCACATCATCGATCATGAATCATAGATGCTTATTCTGGTTGAACTAGCTCTTGGTATTCAAATGAAGGTACCACAACTTCTACGCGACGGTTTTTCTCACGACCTTCGCGAGTGCTGTTGTCAGCAACTGGGTTTTCTTCACCCATACCTTTAACTGTCAAACGATCTGAACCAATGCCAGCTGCGGTTAGGTAATCAGCAACAGATTGAGCACGACGCTCAGACAGTTTTTGGTTGTATGCCGCAGGGCCTGAGCTATCCGTGTAACCAGTAATCTCTACTTGAGCTTGAGGATATTCGTTCAAGAATGAAACAAAGTTGTCCAGACGTTCAGAAACGGACTCTGTTAACTTAGCACTATCGAATTCAAACGTACCTGTACCGTACTCTTCTTTGTGCACCTTGCTCATCATCACTGGTTCTGGATCTGGCTCGATCACTTCTTCCGTTACAACTGCTGCAACAACTGGAGCTGCTGCGAATTTGTAGTTAACACCGATACCAAAGAAGTTAGCATCCATGTCGTCCCACACGTCGTCAGACATGTCTTGGTAACGTTGGTATTCAGCGCGAACACTCCAGTTTCTATCGATCGAGTATTCAGCACCCAAAGAACCTGTTGGGACAAAGTCTGTTTCGTCATCAGACATCATGTAAGCACCACCGATCTTAGCAAACAGATTCCAAGAGTCGTTTAAGTGCCAGTTGAATTTAGGTGCAAGTGTTAAAGCCGTTAGATTGCCGTCAATCGTATTAATCGTATTAGCCCCTGACATCGAGTTAGCTTTGTAGTCGCCTAAGAAGTCTACGCCGTACTCTAGCCCGATGATATCGGTAAAGTCATAACCGATATGTAGTCCTGCACCGAACGCTTCATCATCACAAGGGCTATTTAGATAGCAAGCGTCGTCAAGTGTAGTCATGCCCACTTTGCCCCCGATGTACATTTCAGCTTGAGCAGAGTTTAAAAGCGCGCTACTACCAGCTACCACTGCTGCTACTGCAATTGCTACTTTGTTCATAATGTTTCCTTGTATTGATTGCATATTAACTTCTACTTCGTTTTATCAAAAAATTAGAAAAAACCAGCGTTTATAAGAAATTAGTTTAATATTCTAATCATTTCATATCAAGCAACAATATATTTGAACTTGATCAACATTTACTACCCAAAAATACCTCACAAACTTCTGATATTTCTTACATTGTAGTAAAGATTTTTTGGTGCATAAGAAAATTGATGATTATTTTGAACTTTTTTTCGTAAACTTTAATTTACATTGTGCGCGGTGGTTAACAGGTGGTTTTTATTTGCATTTATTTGCAAAAACTGATTGCAAGTCTACGCCTAAGCCGATAAGTTACTTAAACGCTAGACAGAAAATGACCACAGCCCTTGATGCTGCTCGCTTTGTGAACAATATTGCAATGAGTTCAGTTGGTAAAAATGGGGTCGGAAATAAAACCAGGAAGTAGAAGTAATGTTTCAAACTGATGATGTAAGAATAAATAGAGTAAAAGAGTTATTGCCACCTGTTGCAGTATTAGAGAAGTTCCCAGCGACTGAAACCGCTTCTTCGACCACTTTTGATTGCCGTAACGCCATTCACAATATTCTTGAAGGAAAAGACGATCGATTACTCGTGATCGTTGGCCCGTGTTCTATTCACGATCCGGCTGCCGCGGTTGAGTACGGCAAAAAGCTAAAAGTACTACGTGATGAACTGGGCGAGCAGCTTGAGGTTGTTATGCGAGTTTATTTTGAAAAGCCGCGTACGACCGTTGGTTGGAAAGGCCTTATCAATGACCCTTACTTAAATGACACCTATAAGCTAAATGATGGTCTACGTATCGGACGTAAACTTCTTCTTGATCTAACCGATATGGGCTTGCCAACGGCAAGTGAATTCTTAGATATGATCACACCTCAGTACGTGGCGGATTTGATCAGTTGGGGCGCTATCGGTGCTCGTACGACAGAATCTCAGGTTCACCGCGAGCTAGCTTCTGGTCTTTCTTGTCCTGTAGGTTTCAAAAACGGTACAGACGGGAATATTAAAATAGCGAGCGACGCGATTCGTTCTGCAAGCGCTTCCCATCACTTCCTTTCAGTAACAAAATACGGTCATTCCGCGATCGTAGAAACCGCTGGTAATCCAGACTGCCATATTATTCTACGTGGCGGTAAAGAACCAAACTACAGTGCAGCACATGTAGCTCAAATTAAAGATGAGCTGGACACCGCAGGTCTGCCGAAAAAAGTGATGATTGATTTTAGCCATGCTAACAGCTCGAAGCAGTTCAAGCGTCAAATGCTGGTGTCTGATGATGTATCCGAACAAATCTCTGCTGGCGAAGAAGCCATTTTTGGTGTGATGATCGAGTCTCATTTAGTTGAAGGTCGCCAAGACTTAGTGGATGGCAAAGCAGCCACTTATGGTCAGTCGATTACTGATGCATGTATTGGTTGGGAAGATACGGAAACGGTACTTCGTCAGCTTTCTGATGCAGTAAAAGCGCGCCGCAACAAGTAAGCTCAACAGAAAAACTTTTTAAAAGCGAAAAGTGAATAGTGAAGAGCCAGAGGTACTATGCCTCTGGCTCTTTTTGTTGAGAATTACTCTCATATCTTTCTATTGTTTCTGCTTTCCTATATGTTATCTGTATACGCTGTAACCAAAAGGAATTTGGAATTGAATCGTAATGTATGGCTTCTATCCCTCTGCCAAGCCTTATTAATGACAGGGAATATTTTACTCATATCTGTTATTGCCCTTATTGGCAAAACACTTGCGCCGTCATCAAGTTTTATCACATTACCAGTTGCACTGCAGTTTTTGGGACTGATGGCCGCGACAATTCCTGCGTCGCTAATTATGGGCAAGTTAGGGCGTCGCCTTGGTTTTAGCCTTGGTAATGTCATTGGCATTTTGGGTGCTAGTCTAGCGACGTATGCATTAAGTCAACAAAACTTCTATCTGTTCTGCATGTCTACGTTTTTGCTTGGTGTTGGTATAGGTTTCGGTACTCTATACAGGTTTGCTGCCATTGAAGTGTGTGAAGAGTCGGCAAGGCATAGGGCGATTTCGATATCTATGGCGGGTGGGGTGTTAGCGGCGATCCTTGGGCCTAATCTGGCCGTGTACTCGCAGCAGTGGTCAGATGATGGCTTATACATTAGTGCATTTGCTGTGCTTGTCGTGCTTTATATAACCGCGTTGGTTGTGCTACAAACCATTCGTTTTCCACCTGCACACACGCAGGCGCTACACGCTAAGGCGGATAAGCTGAGACTGATTATTCGTCGACCTAATTTCATGCTGGCAGTTATCGCGGCAATGGTTGCGTACGCGGTGATGAACATTTTAATGACAGCAACTCCTTTAGCGATGATTGGTTGTGGCTTTGATTTTGATAAAGCGGCGGGAGTGATCGAATGGCACGTGTTGGGTATGTTTGCACTTGCGTTTGTCACGGGCCGTCTGATAGAGCGGTTTGGCGCTAAGAATATGATTTTGGCGGGTGGGTTGCTATTTGTTGCTTGTATTGGAATTAATATACATGGAGTGTCTATATGGCATTTTAGTCTTGCTTTAATCCTGTTAGGAATAGGGTGGAACTTTATGTTTATCGCAGCAACCGGGCTGTTTAGTCAAAGCTATGAAGCGAAAAACAGAAGCAAGGCTCAAGCGTTTAATGAATTCTTCGTGTTCAGTTGTGTCACCATCACCGCATTACTATCTGGTTGGCTTGAGTCTACCGTAGGTTGGCAGAATCTTAATCTGTATGTTCTTCCATTTGTGTTACTCGTTATCGCGATGTTTGCGTTAAAAACGAATAAAAAGCCAGAATCACAAACCGCTTAATTAAGTCTTAATATATAACCCGGCCTATCGTGTCGGGTTTGTTTATTAGCTCAAATCAACAATCTCCTCTTTATGTTTTTATCGATAATGTGAATTCCCACAATAAAAATGTCGATTTGATAAGACTTTTTATCTAACTTTTTGTAATAAAAATAAAAATCCTGTATATATCTTGCCGAAAATCAATAAAAACTAAAGAAGTTTCGTCTATGTCAGCCAATATTTCTCATAAAGCTCAAGAAACTCTCGTGAGGGAGTCTGAGGAACTCGTCTCAACAACGAACTTACAAGGTGTTATTACATATTGTAATGAAGCCTTTTGCCGCGTTGCTGAATACACTCACGAAGAACTTGTCGGTCAGAACCATAATATAGTTCGTCATAAAGATATGCCTAAAGCCGCTTTCGGTGATATGTGGGCACGCCTTAAACAAGGTAAAGCCTGGCGTGGAATGGTTAAGAATGCCACTAAGTCTGGCGGTTACTATTGGGTTGATGCTTATGTCACCCCTATCTACGAAGACAACCATGTTGTTGGGTATCAATCAGTGCGCGTGAAACCAAAGCGAGAGTGGGTTGATATTGCGACAAAAGCCTACAAAAGCATGCGTGCTGCAGAGAAGTCTGGCCGAACTTGGTCGTTGAAAATCAATGAAACCATTCGCTATGCGATTCTACTTGGTGCACTAACCGCACCTGCAACCGCATATGCGTTGTCTGTTGAAGGGCCGTTGGCTTGGCTTGCAAGTGCGTTACCTGCAAGTGTTCTGGCTCTGTTATTCCGCCAAGAGTTAATTGATACACCTCAGCAACTTAAAAAGTTACAAAAGCAATATGACAGCGTAAGTCGCTTGATCTATTCCGGTAACACGGCATTTTCGATTGCCGATTTCCATATCAAAATGCTATCCGCAAGAATTCGAACCGTGTTAGGAAGAATGACTGACTCCGCATTGCCTTTGCAGCATTGCGCCGAAGAGCTCAGTCAAACAACGGCAGAAGTCTCGGCTGCATTAAATCAGCAAAATACCGATATTCATCGTGTGCGAGATGCTACCCAAGAGGTGGAGTCGTCGGCAAATTCGGTTTCTTCGAGTACCAATGATGCCCATATGTTGATTGATGATACATTGAAGTCATGCTTGATGGCGAAGGAGACCATTGATCAAACGCACACCAATCTAGCGCAATTAAGCCTTCAAGCTGAAAAAGCGACGGAAACGACGTATCAACTGAGTGATCAGGCGCAGAAGGTGAACCATTTGATGGAAGAGATTGGTGGGATCGCAGAGCAAACCAATTTACTGGCACTTAACGCGGCGATTGAAGCAGCAAGGGCAGGGGAGCAAGGTCGTGGTTTTGCTGTTGTAGCTGATGAGGTCCGCGCGCTTTCTGGGCGTACATCCAATGCAACTGAACAAATCCAAGCCTCTATCTCCACTATGTTGGCAACGATTCAAAGTTGGCAGAAAGATATTCTGGCAAACAAAGAGCAAACCGATGCCTGTTCTCAAGTAGCAGAACAAAGTGCGTTGCGTTTGTCTGAAGTTGAACAGATGATGCAAACCATGAGTGGGCTGATGGTTGATGTAGCAGAAGCGGCGAATAACCAGTTAAAGCTATCTAGTGATGTAAACCAGCACATTCATTCTATCGCTTCGACCGCAGAACAAAACTTGGCAGCAACACATTCAGTTGAACAAAACAGCCGACAGTTGAAAGACCAAGTACAAGATTTCTATCAGCTCGCACTTCGATTTGAAGACAAATAGTCCTAACGAAAGTTGTGATGTTTATGTCCTGGCTGCGTTTATACGAATAGGAGCCAGATAAAAGAAAGCCCCGCCATTGCTGGTGGGGCTTTTCAGTTTTCACATTCGCAATAGAGAAAACTGACTATCTTTTTACTGCAATTACGCGAGTAGCTCTTTTGCTGTGTTCACTACGTTTTCAGTCGTGAAACCAAACATTTTGAATAGTTCGCCAGCTGGTGCAGATTCACCGAATGAAGTCATACCGATGATGCGACCGTCGAAGCCTACGTACTTGTACCAGAAGTCAGCAATACCTGCTTCAATTGCGATACGTGCTGTTACGTCTGATGGCAGTACAGCTTCACGGTAAGCGGCGTCTTGTTTGTCAAATGCATCTGTTGATGGCATTGAAACAACGCGTACTTTCTTACCTTCAGCAGTTAGCTGTGCTGCTGCTTCTACTGCTAGTTCAACTTCAGAACCTGTTGCGATAAGGATTAGCTCTGGCTTGCCTTCGCAATCTTTCAGAATGTAAGCACCTTTCGCGATGTCTGCTACTTGTTCTGCTGTGCGCTCTTGTTGCGCAAGGTTTTGACGAGAGAAGATAAGTGCTGTCGGTGCATCTTTACGTTCAATCGCTAGTTTCCAAGCTACAGCGGACTCAACTTGGTCACATGGACGCCATGTGCTCATGTTTGGTGTTAGGCGTAGCGATGCCATTTGCTCAACTGGTTGGTGAGTTGGACCATCTTCGCCAAGACCGATAGAGTCATGCGTGTACACTTGGATGTTCTGAATTTTCATCAGCGCAGCCATACGCATTGCGTTACGTGCGTACTCCATGAACATTAGGAATGTTGCGCCGTAAGGAACGAAACCACCGTGTAGCGCGATACCGTTCATGATCGCTGTCATACCGAATTCACGTACGCCGTAGTGGATGTAGTTACCAGAGAAGTCGCTTGCCTCTAGAGACTTAGAACCAGACCACATGGTTAGGTTAGAAGGTGCTAGGTCAGCAGAGCCACCCATGAACTCTGGTAGTAAAGCACCAAATGCTTCTAGAGCATTTTGAGACGCTTTACGTGATGCAATGTTTGCTGGGTTAGCTTGAAGATCAGCAATGATTTGGCTTGCTTTCTCTTCCCACTGTGCAGGAAGCTCACCGTTTACGCGGCGTTTAAATTCAGCTGCCAGCTCAGGGTACGCTGCTTCATAAGCTGCAAATTTCTCGTTCCACGCTGCTTCCTTAGCTGCGCCTGTTTCTTTCGCTGACCATTCTGCGTAGACTTCTTGCGGAATTTCAAAAGGACCGTGCTCCCAACCTAGTTCTTTGCGTGTTGCTGCGATTTCTTCTGCACCTAGTGGCGCACCGTGACAATCGTGTGAACCAGATTTGTTTGGTGAACCAAAACCGATGATAGTCTTAGTACAGATAAGTGTAGGACGTGGATCCGCTTTCGCCGCTTCAATTGCTGCGTTGATTGCGTCAGCATCGTGACCATCGACTGCAGGGATTACGTGCCAACCGTAAGCTTCGAAACGCTTAGGTGTGTCGTCAGAGAACCAACCTTCAACGTGACCGTCGATAGAGATGCCGTTGTCATCCCAGAACGCGATCAGCTTGCCTAGACCTAGAGTACCTGCAAGAGAACATGCCTCGTGCGAAATACCTTCCATCAGACAGCCGTCGCCCATGAACACGTAAGTGAAGTGGTCAACGATGTCGTGGCCTTCTTTGTTGAACTGTGCTGCTAGCGCTTTTTCAGCTAGAGCCATACCAACCGCGTTAGTGATGCCTTGACCTAGCGGACCCGTTGTGGTCTCGATTCCTGGCGCGTAACCGTACTCTGGGTGACCAGGAGTTTTAGAGTGAAGCTGACGGAAGTTTTTCAGATCGTCGATAGACAACTCGTAACCTGCAAGGTGCAGTAGAGAGTAAATCAGCATTGAGCCGTGGCCGTTAGACAGTACGAAACGGTCGCGGTCTGCCCACTCAGGGTTTGATGGGTTGTGGTTTAGATGAGAGCGCCAAAGAACTTCAGCGATGTCAGCCATACCCATAGGTGCACCTGGGTGACCAGAGTTAGCTTGTTGAACACCATCCATGCTTAGCGCACGGATTGCATTTGCTAGATGTTTACGATCCATAGTGATTACTTCTCGATATTTGATTTAAATAGAGGGAACTCGCCGAAACAAGTTCAAATAGAATTTTTTGAAAATAGTGCTGATGGTAAAAGCGAGTAGACGGGCTACTCGCTTTTGGTAAGCAATTAAAGCTTAGCTTCGATCATCGCTTCTAGTTTGCCTTGGTCAACGGCGAAGTTGCGGATACCTTCAGCCAGCTTCTCAACAGCCATTGGGTCTTGGTTATGTTCCCATAGGAACTCAGCGTGAGTCATTGGTGCTGGACGCTCAGCTGCGCCTTTAGAATCAACTAGTTTCTCAACTACTTCACCTTCAGCTGCTTCTAGTTCTGCAAGTAGAGCAGGAGCGATAGTTAGACGGTCACAACCAGCTAGTTCTAAGATCTCACCGATGTTACGGAAGCTTGCGCCCATAACTACAGTTTTGTAGCCGTATTCTTTGTAGTAGTTGTAGATCTTAGTTACAGATAGTACGCCTGGATCTTCTTGAGCTTCGAAGTCACGGCCTTCTTTCGCTTTGTACCAGTCCATGATACGACCAACGAATGGCGAGATTAGGAATACACCCGCTTCTGCACAAGCACGTGCTTGAGCGAACGAGAATAGAAGCGTTAGGTTACAGTTGATGCCTTCTTTTTCTAGGATCTCAGCTGCGCGAATGCCTTCCCAAGTTGAAGCCAGTTTGATAAGGATACGGTCGTTAGTGATGCCAGCATCGTTGTACATTTTCACTAGTTGACGAGCTTTCGCTACGCTGCCTTCCATATCGTAAGATAGACGAGCGTCTACTTCTGTAGAGATACGACCTGGGATAGTTTTTAGGATTTCTTTACCGATGTTTACTGCAAGCATGTCACAAGTATCTTGAACTTGTTGAGCTTTGTCGTTGCTCTGTGCTTTAGCGTATTCGATTGAAGCATCGATTAGAGGTGCGTACTCTGCGATTTGAGCGGCTTTAAGGATAAGAGAAGGGTTAGTTGTTGCGTCTTCTGGCTGATACTTTTTAATTGCATCAATTTCGCCAGTGTCTGCTACTACAGTCGTTAGTTTACGAAGTTGCTCTAACTTGTTGCTCATAATCGATCATCCTATTTAAATGGGCTTAAGCGTGATTTTTGTTATCACAGCTTGTGCATTTGCAAGCGAGTTAGCTAACCGTCTCATCGCATTTAATGAGACATCTGCTCAGCCAACTACGGAAAATTTCGTTACCGAACAAATGCTATGAACATTTGATCGATAGCTGAGTAAATGATGTGTCCATATTTATCCTATCTATGCTGAAAGTCAATCGCTGAAATGGACTTATAGTGAACTTCATCAACGTTTTTTTACTGTGTGTTTAGTGGTTAACCCAAATAAACGATTGCCCTTATTGTTCAAAGCTTGAGCGTTGTCCAAGAGGGTAAAAAATTGTAGTGAGAAAATGTTATTGCGATGAGCAAATGTAGCGTTTAAATTGATAAAGAACATATGCTAAGTCAATGAGCATATGTTCACTTATTGCATACAATATCGATCCTCTTAAAGGGCGAGAGAAACCATGAGCAGTTCTAATCAAGATATTTCCATTGAAAACACGGATTTGTTGACAGAGATTTCCGTCGCGTATTATCAAGACGGTGCGACTCAGGAAGAGATATCGAGAAAATTTGCCATATCACGCGCAAAGGTCGGGCGAATGCTCAAGCAGGCGCGTGATGAAGGCATTGTTGAAATTACCGTTAAATACCATCCGGTGTTCAGCGCCAAGATTGAACAACGTTTGATCGAGCGATTCGGCGTTAAGCGCGCGCTTGTTGCTCTTGATCAACCGAATGAAGAAGCGCAACGACTACAGGTATCGGGATTGGTGTCCAATTATCTCACTAGCACGCTCAAAAACGGCATGGTGGTGACGGTCGGACAAGGGCGCAACGTGTCGTCTGTCGCTCACCATATTGGTGTTATTACGCCGCGTGACTGTAAATTTGTGTGTGGCATTGGTGGTATTCACCCGCGTGGCGGTATGTATAACGCCGACCATATTTGTCGTCAGTTGGCGAAGAAATATGGGGGAACCTCTGAAACCCTTTATGCGCCGGCATACGCAGAAAATAGAGAACAGAAGTTGGCCTTCATGCAAAATGCAACCGTGAAACAAACGCTCGACCTAGCACGTAAAGCCGATGTTGCTTTGGTTGGTATTGGTGACATGAGCGAAAACAGTTACATGGTCGACTTAGGTTGGTTTACGCCTGATGAAGTGGTTCAGTCGAGACTTCAACAAGGTGTGGTAGGGGATTTTGCAGGTTATGACTTCTTTGATATTCACGGTAATGTAGCGAACACGGTAATGAGTGACCGAGTAATTGGACTTGGTATTGAAGAGTTTCGGCCGATCTCGGAAGTCATTGCGATCGCAGCTGAGAACAGCAAGCCACTCGCTCTACTCGGAGCATTAAGAACTGGAGCGATAGACGTGATCGCCACGAGCGTTAGTAACGCATTAACCGTGCTCAACTTAGATGAGCAAATGCACGGTAACGCGACATCTGAACGCTAACGGAAATAGTCGGCTTTTGATGTAGTCAGGCTATGAGGAGGGACAAATCACTCATAGCCAGTTTCTATTTCGAAATGACAAGTTTGGTTTAGAAGCTGCGTTTAGTTTATTGGAACACATCATCTTTAGATAAACGTAAGATACTTTGTTAAACAGACACTTGTCTTAACGCTCGATAGGTAGAGAGTGGTCAGCACCCCATTCGGTCCAAGAACCGTCGTACACCGACAGATTGTCTAGACCAATTTGATACGCCGCGAGTAATAAAATGCATGCGGTTACACCGGAACCGCAACTAAAAATAATCGAATTGTCACTATCTATCGTTAGTGCGCTAAATATCTGTTGCAACTCTGAGTTTGGTTTAATGTGACCGTTGGTCAAGAGTTCTTGAAACGGTAAGCAAACCGAATTTGGAATGTGCCCACTACGTAGACCTTCTCGTGGCTCAGGCACTTCACCAAGGAATCGTGCTTTGGCTCTGGCATCGATGATGTTGGCACTTTTATTGGTTGAATGAGCAAGAACATCTTGTGCACTCAAAAAGGCATTTTGGTTGAGCTTACCTGCAAAGTTACCTTCTTCGCTTGGTTGCGATAGGGTACTTTCAACAGGGAATCCGGCTTCAATCCAAGCGGGAAGGCCGCCGTTTAAGACTCGAACATTATCATGTCCCATAGCTTTGAACATCCACCAAGCTCTTGGCGCGGCTAAAGTGCCTGAGTTGTCATAAACCACAATCAAATCTTCGTTGTTCAAACCGAGTTGTTGCGCACTTTGGTTGAAGCCTTCTTCTGTTGGCATCATATGCGGCAGGGAAGAACCGGGTAAGCAAAAGTCATTGTCGTAATCGAAGCGTAAAGTATTTGGAATCCACTTATCTTGAATCTTTTTGCCTTCAGAAGGGATTTGAAACGCAATACTAGCGTCGAGGAGCTTGACGTTAGGTTGGCCGAGAAGGCTATTGAGTTCATCAGTACTAATCAGTGCTTGCATTGTCTTTAGTTTGCTAGGTGGATAATCTTACTGTTTTACAACAAAAAAATCGCATGTTCAAAAGAACGATGCGATTTTTAAGCTTGAGATTGAAGATTTATGATGAAAGGTCGCTTTCGCCATGCCTTCAATCTATCTAGTTACATGGTCCAAGTGTTGTCTCCAGAAGTAATCACTTTCTGAATTGGGTCACTGCCGTCATAGAACCAAATTTCAACAAGTAGGCTACCTTGGCTATCAGAAACATTAAAGTCGACGTTTGCTGTACCGTTGTTGAGTGGAACCGATGCGACTTTGCTTGGATATTTTGCATCGTAGTTACCTGAACTGTTCTCGACAAACTCTTTGTACACACTTAGGTGTGCACGTTGTGAAGAGAAACCACTGATGTCTACATTGAGCGTACCCTCCGTCACTGAGTTGTAGCTAAAGCCATCCGGTACTACTAGGTCCTGCATGGTTGCATTTTCTACAGTTACGGTAGTCTCTTCTACGGTTGTTTCTTCCTGTTGGGTTGTGTCTTCCTCTGCAACGGTGGTTTGGGTTGGTGAAGGTGGTGTACTGTTACCACCTTCGCCGCCACCGCCACAAGCCGTTAGTGCTAATCCCATGATGATTGTGATAAGTGCTTTCATAATGTTATCTCCCTATGGAATGTAGCATTTGTTAGGTGTTGGAGCGGTGTGCCAATCTGTGCTTCGTTCGCCACCAGACTCAGCCCAAGTTTGGAATTGAGGGTATGCATCGACCATGTCTACACGCTCTAGCGGCCAATCCCAATCTTCTACTATCAACAGTGCCCAAGGTAAGTTGTTTGCTGTTTTGAAGTACACACCTTGCGCAGGGGCACTTGCATCGACGCCGACACCGAAGAGGTTTTGGTCATCAAACTGTTCTGTTGGTGCTTGGTCTGCTAAGTGAACTTCCCATTTACGACCTGGTTGGAAGGTAATCCCGTCGCCATGGTAAGTCCCCGGCGTTGCGAAGATGAACGGGTCGTATGGCATGGCTTGAATGGCTGAACGGTCAGAGCCTTCGGTGAAGTACACATTCAAGGTAAAGGTGAGTGAAACGTTATCATCACAGCCAGACTCGGTACGGAAGTAGCTACAGCTGCTAGCCGCGTGTGTGCTTAAGTCTTCACTGATGATGAAAATTGCTTCATCAGAAATACTTTCCAAACCATTAGATGCTTGTTCTACACCATTGAAGGATAGCGTTGTTAATCCGTTTTCAATCGAGCTTCTCAATACACCCGGTAGTCGGATTGCGAAGCCATTTTTGTAACTTGCGCCGTAGGCCGCTAGGTCACCTGTAATCTGGATATTCTCAACATGACCAGCAAGACTGGTTTCAGTGATGCGGAATTTCACGACCACATCGTTCATGTCGTAGTCTGCGGTGTATGGCCAGTTATCTTCGTAAGCCACGGTGGCGTAATCTTCTGCACTCGGGAAATACTCCACTGAGTAACCATTACCAGTGATGGTAATTGGGTAATCTTCCACCTCACCAGACGTCGAACCACCATCGTAGTTTAATCCGGTTTGTTGGCTAAAGCGGAATCGGCTCCAGCTAGACCCTTCCGTTGCAGCGGTTGAAACTACAAACGGTAGGGGATTATTACCTGCAGACAGTAATTGGTCGGTAAAGACTTGCTCACCTTCATCATCAAAGTCACCATCGCGGTTCCAGTCAAACCATGCTGATAGGTAGCCAGAAGTAGAAGCTGTCACATTCACAATTGAGCTTAAGCCTGGATCAAGTGCGGATACAAAACCAACACCATCTTCATCGGCTGTGCCCACAGAGTTATCGTTTGCCTGTCCGTCGGCATCACCATCTGGAGCAACAGAGCCAAGCCAAGTTGCACCGTCCACTTCGTGGCGAGGACCGTTTGACGCAAGCGTGGTGTGGTAGCTGTCTGGAGCATCACCAAAATCAATTGGCTCGTCTTCGTTAATCACCGGAGCATTTGCACAACGTGCACCGTCATTTTGGCTTGAGCTTGGACCGTTGGATACAAACTCAACCGCAGGAACGATACCTGCTGCGATATTGGCTGCGTTACCTTCCGAAAGGTCAACGCGATAGATTTTGCCATCTTGGTTACGTGACACGTAGTAGTTGCCGTTTACATCGAAGTAGCCAGCACCAAATGTGCCTTTCTCACCTGTGTCACCTATCTCAGTTGCGCTACCATTTGATGGGTTGAACTGATATAGCACACCAGAGTTGTTGTCGATGCCGTAAAGGGAGCCATCACCTGGATGGAATGCAAAGTCGGTTAGGTTCACAGTCGCTGTTGAGCTGATTTTCACGATGCTCAATGTCGCATTTGGATCAGAATCGAGCGGAGAAAGGTCAATGGAGAAAAGTCCTTTGCCTTTGCGGTACAAGTAGTAGACGTGGTTGTAAACGTCACCTACGTAAAACGTGTGGTCGGTAGGAAGACCCGAAACATCAAGTGTCTCTGCTTGGAAGTCTTGACCAAGACGAACAATCTTTTTGTTTGTGGTGTCGTAGCCGTAGATATAACGGTCAGTGAAGTTAAAGCCTACACCGTTGATGCCCGAAGCCAAACCTGTGTCGTCCTCTAAAAGAGTCGTAGAGCCTGTAACCAAATTGACGCCATAGATTTGAACCGGGGTTGATTGGAACAGGTATGCTTGGCTTGGGCACGTATCAAATGGCGCCGCTTGTGCGTAAGCGCTCGCTATTAGAGACCCAAGTAGTAGTGATGTCCTTTTCATAATTCGCCCTCTCATTGGTTCGTGATATATGCAATGAAAGGAATGTGCCAACTTTTAAGTTGTTGAATTTTATTGATTTAATATTTGTAAGAAGAGGGGTTTTAAATCTGATTGTCAAAATGAGAAAAAAGCCCAACATCGAGTTGGGCTTTTTGGGAATGATTAGAGGTTTAGAACTAACTACAAACCGGACAGGTTGGCATTTTCATCAGATTCATTTCTCGCCAAGACATGCTGAGCGCGTCCAAAATCAGAATTTTGCCTTTCTTTGGTTGGCCGTAATCAGCAATCACTTTGATCGCTTCCATCGCTTGTACTGCGCCAACAATACCCACAACAGGCGCCATGACTCCGGCTTCGACACAACTTAACGCACCGCTGCCGAAGAGGGCACTTAAGCACTGGTAACATGGTTGTGCTGGATCATCGTAAGTAAACACACTCACTTGGCCCTCCATACGAATGGCCGCGCCTGAAATTAGCGGTGTTTTGGTCGCAAAACATAGGCGGTTAAGTTGATTGCGCGTATCGACGTTATCTGATGCATCGACAACAATTGTGTGCTTTTCGATCAAGCTTTTTAGCTCTGTATCATCAAGACGTTTTTCGATGGTATCTACGATAATGTACGGGTTAAGTTCGCGTAGTGCATCAGCAGCCGATTCGACCTTCTTACGACCAATATCCGCATCGTGGTGCAGAACTTGGCGCTGAAGATTAGACAACTCGACGATATCATCATCAATCAGCGTAACTTTACCGACACCAGCAGTGGCCAAATATTGGCTTGATGCACAGCCTAAACCGCCAGCACCAAGCATCAATACTGATGCTTGTTTGAGTGCTTCTTGTCCTTCAAAGTCAAACTGACGAAGAATGATTTGGCGGTTGTAACGCAGCATTTCCTGATCGGAAAGAATATCCACAACGACTTCCTAGTAAAGGGTTGAGTTGAATAGTTGAATCTGAACCGTTTCGCCCACTTCAACTCGGCCGCGTTCACGTTCCAATACAACAAAGCAGTTCGCTAGGCTCATTGAGCGGAACGCACCAGAGCTTTGGTTGCCCGTTGTTTCAACCACAAACTTGCCATCTTCCAATGTGTAGATACCACGTTGGTAATCGGTACGACCTGGCGCTTTCTTAAAGGCGGTTTTAGTTGCTGCTGGAATAGATTCGGGTGCTTTCCATTCTGTATGGCCTGCAAGTTTTGCCAGCATTGGTTGAACAAGCACATACATAGTCAGAACTGCAGAAACCGGGTTACCCGGCAGGCCACAGAACCAAGCAGTGCTTAGCTTACCAAACGCGAAAGGTTTACCCGGCTTGATTGCTAGCTTCCAGAAACCGATTTCACCAAGTTCTTCAAGAATGTCTTTGGTGTAATCCGCTTCGCCCACACTGACACCGCCTGAGGTCACGACCACATCTGCCAATGTTTGCGCTTGTTCAAAGGTTGCTTTTAGAGTCTCTGGGCAATCTGGAATGATGCCCAGATCAACGGCTTCACAACCGAAGTTCTCGATAAGCGGTTTAATACCGTAACGGTTGCTGTCGTAGATCTGACCTTCGTCTAGCGGTTCGCCCAGTGGTTTAAGCTCGTCACCAGTAGAGAAGAACGCAACTTTTGGCTTACGTACTACAGTCACATGGCTGACACCAAGAGACGCAATCATCGGAATATCGCGAGGTGTCAAACGTGCACCTTTTGCCAGTACGATATCGCCTTGTTTGATGTCGTCACCCGTTGGGCGGATGTTGTTTTGCGGCTTCACGTCAGTTTGGTTGAACTGAATGCCAGCATCCGTCACTTCTGTGTTTTCTTGCATGATAACGGCATTACAACCCTGTGGGATTTTTGCGCCAGTCATGATGCGAACACAGGTACCTTGAGGCCATTCACCTTCAAAAGGTTGTCCTGCAAATGATTTACCTGCCAGAGGCAATACAGAAGATGACTCAAGATCTTGAATGCGAATAGCGTAGCCATCCATTGCTGAGTTGTCGAATGGCGGTACGTGGATAGGAGACAAGATATCTTCTGCCAGTACAAAACCGAGTGCTTCAGCAAGTGGAAGAGAAAGCGTTGTTTGGATAGGTTTGATTCGCGATAACATTTTGTCCATCGCTTCTTCAATTGGCATCAAGCCAGGTGCGTCGCAGCAGCCCATTGAGAAAATCCTGTGTTCTTTTGTTTTGTGGCAACTTTACCATAAAAGGGGGCTGAGTAAGAATGTCCACCTATAAAATATGGGTGTAATTATTCAAAAATCCGAGTATCCTTGTCAGCCATCCAAAAGGGGTAAAAAACCTGCGGAGCTCAAGAAAATCAGCTCAGTACCTTCATCTGATGTGACTTGGTGTAAAGACACGAACTGAGCAACTCAAAGCGAAAAGTATGAATGCAATTTTGATTGGGTTTGTACGAAGGCTGAAGTAAAACAAAAGAGGAAGTGGAATGTCAGGTCTTAGCGAGTCAGCGAAGTTAGTAAAAGAAGCGCTAGAGCAACGCGGTTTGGAAACGCCAATGCGTCCAAACAACGTAAGTCGTGAAGAGAAGAAAGAGAAGATCGAGCACCACATGCGTGAGATCTTAGGTCTACTTCAACTTGACCTCACTGACGATAGCCTAGAAGAAACCCCTCACCGCATTGCTAAGATGTACGTTGACGAAATCTTCTCTGGTCTGGATTACTCCAACTTTCCTAAAATCACGGTGATTGAGAACAAGATGAACGTGAGCGAGATGGTTCGCGTGAAGGACATCACAGTGACCAGTACTTGTGAACACCACCTTGTGACCATCGATGGCAAGGCTGCTGTGGCTTACATTCCACGTGGCAAGATCATTGGCCTGTCAAAGATCAACCGTATCGTTCGCTTCTTTGCCCAGCGTCCACAAGTTCAAGAGCGTATGACTCAGCAAATTCTTGTTGCACTTCAAACGCTGCTTGAGTCCGATGATGTGGCAGTTACGATTGACGCAACACACTACTGCGTGAAATCTCGCGGTGTGATGGATGCAACTAGCGAAACGACAACAACTGCATTGGGTGGCATCTTCAAGAGCAACCCAGCAACGCGTGCCGAATTTCTGCACGGTTTACGCTAGGTAACTAAGCAAGTTTCTAAGAGGATGGCAAACGCCATCCTTTTTTTATACTTGTTTAGAAAATGACTTCATGATTTCTGGCCAATACATTTTGACGTAACCTGCCGATACCCAAACAACCAATACAGTCGCGATACTGAGCTCTAGAAAACCAAAGTCGTGTAGCCAGTGCCAGTGAGGGTGCGATTCGGCAAAAAAAGAGGTTAAGCGATGCATTGCGATAGCGCTGATCACGGAAGGAAAGGTTACTGCCGCGATAGAAGGTTGAAACTTCAAGCGAAGTAAGCGGAAGTAACATAAGTAGATCAATAAAGTCATAGTGATGGCGATCCCTGCCAATGCGCCTGTTAGTATCGGATCAGGTAAGGGAAAGTTCACCAAGTATGCTGCTAATGACAAGTTTACCGGCGCGGCCATAATCGCGAGGGTCGGTCTTGCTCGCCTTGGTAGAGAGCCGAAAAACACTAAACGATACAACACGAGTGGCAGCATGAAGAAATAAATGCCGATGCACATCATCGCTAATGTTTCGGAGAATAAGTTGTGACCTAGTTGAGAACCGGCTAGTGAACTACTGATTAGCCCCACCGGATAAAGAAACCAACTCGGTACGATATTGGACATTTTGAAGTTCATTAGCTGAAAGCTAAAAAACAGCACCATCATAGTAAAATGCAGCAAAAGCGCCATAAACCAAAGTGGATAAGCGATGATAGGTGCTACAGCGGCAAGATAATCTGCAAGGATCAGTAACGCCATACTCATTGGTGCCATTAAACTACCACTCAGCGGGTGACGAATGTCGACCATGAATAATCGTGGATTCGCGGCATATTTTATGAGTACAGGGGCGAGTAAAAGTGCGCCGAGTGACGCCAAAAATGGGCGTATCGGTTCACCAATCTCAGGAACATAGAGTGCCCAAGCTTGCCCTAAACCTATCATACCTAGTGCCAACGCGGCTTGAGACGGCGGGACACTATAAAACTGCACAAGTCTTCTCCAGTTCAAATCTACTCCATTTGATTTTTGCCTGAATGAAACGAAACATGACGATTTGGATGAAATGCTCTATTTAAGTAGCAAATACTAACAAGTATGGAGAGGGGTTTCTCATGAAAGGTGGTGAGCAAATATCAGAGAATGATAATTTTGTGAGTTTGGTATCGAATATTTGGGAAAAGATGTAAAAACGCAGAGTTTATCGCTCCAAACCCTTCGATAGTCTGGAGCGAAGTGATAACAAAGAGAATGTTATGTTGATTGATTCTCCGGTAGATCCTGTTGGCGTAACTTTTCGTTTTTGATTGTGCGATGCAGCAACTGGCTGTAAATAGGTTGTCCACCCAACAATTGAGCAATAATCACAGCGCCCAAACAAGTAATGATCAATGGCAGGATTAAGTAGTAGTTATTCGTCATTTCAATCACTAACAGAATACCAGTAATCGGTGCACGTACCGTTGCAGCAAACAGGGCACCCATGCCCGCAATCGCAAATACACCAGGCTCGATATCAAGCGCAGGGAGCAAGACATCAGCACTTGCTCCGAACGCGTAGCCAAATAAGGTTCCCAGAGCAAGCATAGGTGCAAAGATGCCTCCCGGCGCACCAGAACCAAAACAGAGCAGGGTTGTAATTACACGACCAAAGAAAAGCAAAACTAAAATAGATACCGAGTAGTTACCGTTAGTAATGTCAGGAATAAGGCCGATACCACCACCAGTTAGTTGGGGTACGTACAAAAGAAGCAAGCCAAACACGCCTCCCAGTAACGAACCTACAATCAAGTAGCGCTTACGATCGTTTTTGTGAATTGCGACAAAACTGTCTTGTGCCACGGTAATCAGTTTATTGAAGATCACGCCAAACACGCCAAACAATGCGCCAAGCAATAAAAACAGCCATAGGGTTTGAAGCTCTGGCGACTGGTATTGCGGCATAGTGATAACGGCGTCTTGCCCGTTGATGGCGCGAAACACTATGTTCGCCATAATGGCAGAAATGATCACTGCGCGAATTGAGATCAAAGAGTAGCGAAACTGAGGTCGCATTTCCTCCACAACGAACATAATGCCTGCGAGTGGGGCATTAAAGGCCGCAGCCAAACCGCCAGCAGCACCAGAAGCGAGCAGGGAGTGGCGGGTATCGTCATCCTTTACCCGGAATATATCGGTCACCATTCGACCTACAGCACCACCCATTTGAACGGTTGGGCCTTCACGACCAAGCACCATACCAGAGCCAAGTGCGCCCATGCCGCCGAAGAATTTTACTGGTAGCACGCGCCACCAGCGCACTGGACGAATATTATCCATTGCCCCTTCGATTTCAGGAATACCAGAGCCTGCCGCTTCTGGCGCAAAGCGGTGCACAAGAAAATAGCCAATAAAAGCTAAAAGTGCGCTAATGAGAACCGCTGCCAGCCACAATGGTAGAACATTACCAATTTCGCTTCTTAACCATTCTGTTCGTGTTTCAGAAACGAAATGAACGGCAAGCTCGAAATACGTACCGACAAAACCAGCCAACGTACCTACAATGGCCGCCATAATGAGAACAGAAAATGGTGTTGACCCTCGAGAGACAAACTGGTTAATCGCATCTTTCGGTACGTGCGCTAACACAGATTTCACAATTCTCTCGCGTTTGGTCATTAACAAGCTCTCCTGTTGCTGGGGGAAGGGACGAAAGAAAGTATACGCTTCGCAGAGTCTAGACCTAATCAATAAAGATGCAATTTAGCTTTTCACTATTGAGTGTTTGAAGTGTCGCGATATTATTCATTCACTCAGATTGTGCTATTGCTCTCATAATTTAGGGTAAAAAACTTGTTTTTTGAGAAAAATGAACCATGCTTTAAATGTAAAGCAACATGACTGCTTCAGAAGGAGGGATGTGAGGTTTTACACACAATTTGGATGGATTCAAACCCTACGGTAAGTCCTCGTTTTATGTTCGGGATGCATCAATAGACATCGCCGATTCGCACACTCACGATTGAGTAACGAGGTAGAGGCGCACGCACATGTGCGCCTTCTTAATTTCTGCGTCATAACTTTCATCACCACCTACAACTATTTTTCTCTTGAACATTTTCTTGCAGTTAGTAATGTCTTAGTTCGATGTCAACCAACTAGAGCAGTGCATGCGCTTTTATCTTCGACTCTTACTTTCTTTATGTTGTTGTTCGGTAACGTTTCCGGCACTTTCAACGCCGAGCTGGTGGCAAGACACGTTGTCAGCAATGCCATATTCCAATCTAAAAGAACGTATAGAAAAAAGTGGAAGCTGGTATGGTTGCGAAGTGCAGTTGCGAGACAACTCAACGTTTATCAGCGCATTTTGTTTGGATGATTTTTCGTACTACCAGCAGCACTTGTATGGTGAAGTGGTTTTGAGAAGAGAAAGTGCTCAGTTCTCGTTTCTCACTGAATACGAGTGGCAGCGTCTGAATGACTTACTTCTCAACTTAAGAAAGGATGGGTTAGTTTTACGCAGAGTTACTATCGGACAAGAACACTATGATGTCGTTGAAGCTCTGGAAAAGAAATCTTCCGAGCTTGTCGATAAAGAAGTTATTTTGTTGATGAACCGCTATCCACAAGAAACGATTCGAAGTTTGCTTTGGGTAAAACCGGACGAGTTTCTGACGCCATCACCGTCCTTAAATGTGCAATTGCGCAGTGATGGCGAAATTATCGAGGTCAAAGTGACTCGTTTTTAGATTCTTTATGGAGAGATAGGAAGGTCGCCATTGCTGATTCATCCAAAAAACCATCCGATTTTTTGTGAGCGCGCAGGTATTGATAGCCTGCGATTAGCTTGCGGTGTAGCTCTTCTGCATCGTCTGACAACGGCTGATTCATAACGTGTTGAAAGGCAAGTTTGTACGCATCCATATCCACGACTTCAGCACGGCGATATAAATAACCACATCCCGTTGCTAACCATTCGAGAGAGCAATTGGCGCGCATTGCAATTTGATTTGCTTTGGTTAGGCTAGGTTCACTGCCTTTAAGGTATTTGCGTATTAAAGCTTCAGACACATCGACGCGTCGAGCGAACCCGCTGATGCTTTCTTCTCCGATCAGGGTGGCTAGGCGTTGGGCAAAAGACATATTTCGTACTCCAGTTCGAATTGCGAAAGTTTACCCGTTGAGCCGGTACGAAAACAAGACTACGATGAATGCAGATCAATTGAAGGAGAAAACCCATGGTTGCAAAAGTAGTAACTGCACCAAAAGGCCCAGAGTTCTCAGAGCTGGTTCAAGGATATTGGCGTGCAGTTGAGTGGGGAATGACGGCTCAAGAGCGTTTGTCATTTCTTAAGCAACACATTGAGTTAGGCATTACGACAGTCGATCACGCCGACATCTACGGTAATTACGAGTGTGAGGCGTTGTTTGGTGAAGCGTTAGCTTTAGACAAGAGTGTTCGTGAGCAAATTCAGATCGTGACGAAATGCGACATCAATTTGTGTGGCGATAAAACGCCAGAGCGTAAGATCAATCACTACGACACGAGCTCAGCACATATCTACCAATCGGTGAATAACTCGTTAGAACGTTTGAATGTGGATGAAATCGACGTACTTTTAATTCATCGTCCTGACGTATTAATGGATGCAGACGAGGTTGCAGAAGCATTTTCTGAGCTTCATAAAGTCGGCAAAGTGAAGCACTTTGGCGTGTCTAACTTCACTCCACGCCAGTTTGAACTGCTGCAATCTCGCTTAGGTAAGCCGTTGGCTACTAACCAAGTGGAAATCAACCCACTTAACTTTGAGGTTGCTCACGATGGAACGCTTGATCAAATGCAAATGTTGCGCACGCGACCAATGGCTTGGTCTTGCCTCGGTGGTGGTTCAATTTTTAGTGGTGACAGTGAGCAAGCTGTTCGTGTCCGTAACGAATTAGAAGCAATTCGTGAAGAAGTGGGCGCAGCGAGTATTGATCAAGTAATTTATGCCTGGGTACGTCGTTTGCCATCTAACCCTATTCCAATCATTGGCTCTGGTAAAATCGAGCGTGTGCAAACTGCAGTTAATGCATTGAACATCGAACTTACTCGAGAGCAATGGTATCGCGTATGGGTGGCTTCTAAAGACCATGGTGTGCCATAGAATTGATATCTTATCGATGAAATTATTATTAAAGGCATCCTCTAGCAGGGTGCCTTTTTAGTTTTAGCGCGTTACTGTTTACCGATTATGGAAATGGAAAGAATGAAATTCGAGCAAAAATGGGCTTTGGATGTTAGCTGCAACTTTTTGCTTACTTTTGGTGGAGGAGTTTTACCCATGTTTGTTTTATGTCACTAAACAGCGAATGTGATGCTTGCTTTTTAGTCATTTTGTTCACTCATTCATTCATATTGCGTATGCTTATTGAATAATAAAGAAATAAAAAACTCGTCAGTTTTCTCGTATTACATGCTGTAACAATCTGTTAGACTCCGGCGCAGATTGTGGAATATAAAAAGGTGATTGAATGTCTTTTCCCGTACTCATCTGTGATGATTCAGCGTTAGCACGCAAACAGATGGCGAGATCACTACCAGCCACATTGAATGCCGATATTACGTTTGCTATCCACGGAAAAAACGCGCTAGAAGAACTCGAAAAAAACGAGTTTAAATTGATGTTTCTTGATTTGACCATGCCAGAAATGGATGGCTTTGAAACACTAGAGCACATGCAACGGTTGGGGGATAAAACTCCGGTGGTTGTGGTGTCGGGGGATATCCAACCTAAAGCGAAAGAGCGCGTGTTCGCACTGGGTGCAAAAGCGTTTATTCAAAAACCGATCGCCAAAGATGAACTCAAGAAGGCGCTTAAAGAGTTGGTCGAGCCAGAACCTCGTCCTCAAATTATCACGCCTGTCTCTATTGAGTTACCGATTTTACGTCGTCGCGATATTTACATGGAAGTGGCTAACGTTTCAATTGGTCGAGCAGCCGATGCGTTGGCGCGTCACTTTGACGTGTTTGTGCAACTACCTCTGCCGAACGTCAATATCTTTGAAGTGAGCGAACTTCACATGGCGCTACGCGACTTGGCGTCGCATGACAACGTATCGGGCGTTTGTCAGGGATTTTGTGGCGAAGGTATTGCTGGCGAAGCGCTAGTGATCTTGAGTGACTCAAGCGTATCTGATCTCAAAAAGTTGATGAAAGTACCAGCAGACAGCGAAGAGCTAGAAGAGCTTGAGCTGCTAATGGATATTTCTAATATTTTGGTGGGGTCGTTCTTAAATGGTTTAGGCGAGCAGTCTGAAGTCCGATTCTTCCAAAGTCCACCAGTACTCCTTGGTCAGCATATCTCAATTGACTCGATCATTGAATCTACAACTGGAGCATTCAGCCGCACGATGACATTCGAAGTGAGCTACAACATTGAAGGAACGTCGATTCGTTGTGACTTGTTGTTTATGTTTGTGGATGAATCCTTGCCGCTGCTTGATAACAAACTGTCTTATCTAATGGAGGAGTTCTAATGTTGAATATGCCAGCAGAGTTTGAACAATTCCATTGGATGGTGGATATGGTACAAAACGTTGACATGGGCTTAGTGGTCATTGATCGAGATTACAATGTACAGGTCTGGAATGGCTTTATGACTCATCACAGTGGTTTGCAGTCTCATGATGCGATAGGTCGTTCTATATTTGATATCTTCCCTGAAATCCCACAGGAGTGGTTTAAATTAAAAACAAAACCAGTGTATGACCTAGGCTGTCGCAGCTTCATCACATGGCGACAACGACCTTACTTATTCTGCTGTCGCAATGTTCGACCAGTTACGCAGCAAGCGGAGTTTATGTACCAGAATGTTACGTTGAACCCAATGCGCACACCGACTGGAAAAATCAACTCGTTGTTTTTGTCTATACAAGACGCGACGGCTGAAGCTCTGATGTCTCAGAATCAATAGCGATAAAAAACTTTCTCAAAAGCCAAGGTCCGCCTTGGCTTTTTTGTATACTTATAATTGTGTTTCCCAATGCGTAGAACGTGAACATGGACTTTAATCTCGCCCTAAAACTCTACACCGCAGAGCAAGTAAAAAACGGTGAAACGCTGGCTGCGCAAATGGCTGGTGTTTCTATGTATAGCTTAATGCAACGCGCTGGTATGGCCGTGTATGAGCGCTTTTTACATCTGTATCCTAAATCAAAAAATATCTTAGTGATTTGCGGTAAAGGGAATAACGGTGGCGATGGTTACGTATTTGCATCTCTTGCGAAACAAGCTCAACTCAATGTACATGTTTTCCAAATTGGTGATGTATCTGCGCTAAAAGGTGATGCTTTGCGCGCATACCAAGATTGGCAGTCAATCGACGGTGTTAACAATGATTGGGATGAATGGAATACCGCATTGTTAGAGGCAGATGTGATCATTGATGCCATGTTAGGTACTGGTTTAAGCGGTGAGGTTCGTTCGGAGTATCGTCGCTATATTGACCAAATTAATCAAATTCATACCCCTGTGATTGCAGTCGACGTTCCTTCTGGTCTGTGTGCTAATACAGGTGCAGTTTTAGGTGATGCTATTCGTGCCGAGCATACAGTAACCTTCATTGGGGTTAAGCAAGGCTTATGCACTGGACAAGCGAGAGATCGCGTTGGCGAGCTCTACTTTTGTGGTTTAGGCGTCAATACTAAGTTTGATACTATCGAAGTAGAAAGTGCATTAGGTATTGATCATCAGGTTGTTTCAAGATTAATGCCCAAGCCAAATCCAACGGTCCATAAAGGTGACAACGGGAAGTTGCTTTGTGTTGGTGGCAACCAAGGGATGTCTGGGGCGATTCGTTTATGTTCCTCCGCAGCGATTAGAACCGGAGCGGGTTTAACTGCCGCAATTACTCACACGAGTAGCCTTATTCCAATGCAGGTTGGTTGCCCAGAAGTAATGAGCCAGAGCATCACCACTGACTTGCTCAGGGATACTGAGAACGACTTAACTAAACGCATACGCTGGGCTGACGTATTAGTGTTTGGTCCTGGCTTTGGAGATGATGAGTGGGCTTATCAAGCCTATCAATATCTGGCTCAAGAGCAGAAACCTAAAGTTGTTGATGCTGATGGCCTCAATATTCTAGCGATGCTGAGCCAGCGATGCGATGGCACTCTAGTGTGCGACAACCATCGAGTGATCACGCCGCATCCTGGAGAGGCAGCTCGACTACTAAATGTAACCATTCAACAAATAGAAAGTGACCGATACTCTGCTGCAAGACAACTGCAAGAGCGTTATGGCGGTGTAGTGGTTTTAAAAGGCGCGGGGACGCTTATTTACGATGGAACGAGAATGTACGTCTGTCTAGCGGGTAACGCCGGAATGGCGACGGGGGGAATGGGAGATGTGTTATCTGGAGTCATTGGTGCATTACTAGCCAAAGGTTTACCAATTTCTGTTGCCGCACGTTTAGGTGTGGTACTTCACAGTCATGCTGCTGATATAAACGTGAGTCAGAATGGTCAAATTGGTCTTTTGGCAAGTGATGTCGTTAGCACTCTTCGTACCGCTATCACCCAAGAGCTCTATCGAAATTAATTAGATTTCATGCATTGCTGAGAAAATTGGTCGATTTTTTTGAGTACTTTTTTACGAATTAGCAGGGCATCTTAGTATTAGGTGATTGAGTTTTAGGCAGATTTGAGAGGTGATGCGTTTTAATTTTTAAGATATGACGCAAAGGTTTGCGCAATGGGTTAACTTAAGTGCTTTCTCAAGTTGTTGATAGTTATAAATAATAAGAGGTTTTGGTGACTTGGGGAGCGTTTTTGATATGCGATTTTCAAGATGGTATCACAAAAAAAATTCAAATATCAGACTTGTAGGAAATAAATCACAGCCTATAATGCTGAAAACCGGAGCGTCTGCCAACGCTCCGGTTTTTTTGTGTCCGAAGAACAGTGAACTCGTCTGCCAACGAAGTCACTACGCACTCTGAAATGACACATATACATATGAATCAAGGAATTACACAATGCGTATCGAACAAGAACTTAAGTTAGGTTTTAAAGATGTACTGTTTCGCCCGAAACGTTCTACCCTTAAGAGCCGTTCTCAAGTAAATTTAACCCGCGATTTTACATTCAAGCATAGTGGTCGTCAATGGTCTGGTGTGCCAGTAATCGCAGCAAACATGGATTCGGTTGGTAGCTTTGCAATGGCTAAAGCGCTGGCTGAGCATGGTGTAATGACCGCTGTTCACAAACATTACACGGTAGAAGATTGGGCTGAGTTTGCTAAATCAGCAGATAAAGTAACCATGAATAACGTTATGGTGTCTACGGGAACATCTGATGCAGACTTCCAAAAAACCAAAGACATCATGGCGCTTTCAGATGAATTTATTTTCATTTGTATCGACATTGCAAATGGTTACTCAGAGCATTTGGTCGAGTATGTTGAACGCGTGCGAGCAGAGTTCCCAGACAAGGTCATTTCTGCAGGCAACGTGGTTACTGGTGATATGTGTGAAGAGCTAATCCTAGCTGGTGCAGACATCGTTAAAGTGGGTATCGGCCCAGGCTCTGTATGTACAACTCGTGTAAAAACGGGTGTTGGTTACCCGCAGCTTTCTGCAATCATCGAGTGTGGTGATGCAGCGCACGGCCTTGGTGGCATGATCGTCGGTGACGGTGGCTGTTCTTGTGCGGGTGACGTAGCGAAAGCATTCGGTGGTGGCGCGGATTTCGTAATGCTAGGTGGGATGCTAGCGGGTCACGAAGAGTCAGGCGGCGAAGTGATCGAGAAAGACGGCGAGAAGTTCATGAAATTCTATGGCATGTCGTCGAAGAGCGCGATGGACAAGCACTCAGGTGGTGTCGCTGGCTACCGTGCGGCCGAAGGTAAAACCGTATTATTGCCATACCGTGGTAGCGTTCACGGCACTATTCAAGACATCCTTGGCGGCGTTCGCTCAACTTGTACATACGTGGGTGCAGCAAAGCTTAAAGAGCTAACCAAGCGTACTACATTCATCCGTGTTCAAGAACAAGAGAACAACGTGTTCGGTAAAGAGTAAATCGACTGAATGTAACAAGTGTAAAAGCAACCATGTATTGATATTTGGTGCAACCATAATTTGATATTGCCTCTTCATAAGTCTATTGCTTTTTAAGTTTATGACATTTTTGAAGGGGCTATTTTATATCTGCTTTAGGATGAAATACCTAGCTAAGTGAGTTTGTTTAACACTTCTATCATGGCGTAGGTTTTTCCAACTTGAGCATTGTAATTTCTCAAACTTAACTAAGCGGCAATGAAAATACATGCTTAACCATAGGAGCCATCATAATCGCTAAGTCATTAAATAGGCGAGGTCTTCTAGGTTGGTTCCCTTGCTTGATTTGCTTCCATAGCTGAACAGTCTCTTAATTAAAAATGTCCGTTAACAGCGGGTGATTAAAGCTTGGTTGTTGTGTTTCCAATTGGTTGTTCTGTAGCGAGGCTGGCTATTAGCCTAAGTATATGAGTGAACCTAGCTGCTCAGCTCATGGGTTGAAGATTTAGTTGCCTGATTTAGGAAACAAAGCTAGTACCCGGCACTAATTTGAATTTTAAGGTAATAAATCACGAATATAACAGTAGAAGTGAAAGACATGCGCTTAATCTGATTAAGCGCATTTTCTGTGTTTTAAGTTTAGTATTTCACTTCGTAGTTCAAGTGGAAGCGACGACCCGGTGCGTTGTAGTAACGTGAGTTGTTACGCTCTGATTGCGCGTACGCCGTCATGTACTCTTCGTTGAATAGGTTTTCAACAGCGAAGCTTAACGTACCGAACGGAAGATCGTAGTCCACACCAGCGTTTGCAACGAAGTAGCTGTCTACTGCGTATTTCGCGCCAGAAGTGATTTCATCTTCTTTATCACGGTTGCCTGAGTAAACCAGCGTCATGTTGTAGCGACCGAATTCGTAAGCGTCGTAACTAATAACAGACGTTACTTTCAATGGTGCGATACGCGTGCCGTCTAGTGGTTCCCAGCCGCTGTCTTCGTTAAGTTTACGCTCACCTTCTTGCCAAGAGATTGTGCTGTCTGTACGAAGGTTAGCAAGAATGCTGTAACCAAGCGTTGCTTCCGCACCCCAAACTTTTTCTGGTGCACGAGTACTTTCTAGCGCATCGCCGGCTTCGTTTACGTTCAGTGTCGAACCTAGGTCAGATTCGCTGTAGAACGCTGCAAGAGAGTAGTCCGCTCCACCAAGGAAACCGCGCACACCCACTTCGTAGTTGTCAGTAGTAATTGGCTTGATAGCACCTTCAACTGTTGAGCTGTTGCCAGAACGAATGTCACGTAGTGCTTCGTTCGTTGACATACCTTGCGCGAAAGATGCAAACAGCTGGTGGTTGTCGGTCAGATCGTGTGTCACACCAATGTTGAATAGGAACTTGTCAAAGTACGGATCACCGCCTTGAACTTGATCACCTGCATTGTTGTGCGTGTTACCTACCGTGAAATCATCCACGCTTAGGCGAACGTACTCGTAACGGATACCGTAAGAAAGAACCGTGTTATCGCTTACATCAGTAATGAACTGTGCGAATGGTGCGATAGCAAATTGCTCTACATCCGGTGTGTTGTTGTAGAAACCGACGCTGTTTGGCTGTTTGAACGACTGTTGTTCAACGTCCATACCCCAAGTCACGAATGCCCAATCAATTTGGCTAGAGATGTTGGCTTTCACGCCGAAACGATCAAAATCTGTCTCGTTGTGGCCGTATAGCGTTTGACCAAAGGTTGGAGAATTTGGGTTCTTATCTTTCATCGCAAGCGTGAACGTCTCAGTATCTTGAGCCATCCAGTATCCCGTTACATCGAGCATACCTAAGCTAAAACCCAGATCTTGGTAACGCGCTTGGTAGTTAGCGAACGTACGTGTCACATCGTTTGGTTTCGCGCCATCTTTGCCTGCAACGCCGTTGTTGTAACCTGGACCACAGTGAACCGCTTCTGCAGGTTTGCCGTTAGCTGCATCGCCATTCGCTGCACACCAGCCTTCGTTATCAGTAATGTTACGAACGCCAACAGTCAAAGTCAGTGAACGATCTTCGTCGATGTTACGGTTCCAAACGCCGTTTACGTTTAGGTTGTCCATGTCATCTTCGTTGTTTACCGAAGGTAGGCGGTCACCGTTAGCATCGTAGCTGCCGCCACGTTGCTCGTAACCCAGACCTAAACGCCATTGGTCTTTCTCATCACCGCCTGTCGCTTCTTGGTACACGTTCCAAGTGAACGCATCGCTGCCAAACTCTTGGAAGCTTGTGCCAACTTTAGTGCGGTATTCTACTGCGCCTTCTTTTGGCATTTTTGTGATCACGTTGATGATACCGCCCTGCGCACCAAGGCCGTAAACCGCAGAACCACCACGGATAACTTCGATACGTTCAACATTTTGTGGATCTATCGCCGACAACTCTTGGCCAAAATCTAGGAAGCTGTTGTTTTGTGCAACACCGTCAATCAATAGCAAAACGCGACGACCACGGATTTGGTTTTGACCTTTGCTGCTCAGGTTACCGTGAACAGAAGTCCCCATACCTGGAACCAAGGTTGAAAGCACATCGTTGATGCTGCGGCTTTGGTTCAATTGAGATTGAAGTTGTGCTTGGTCGATAACGGTCACAGAGCGAGGAACGTCGTTAAGCAGCTGTTGAGAACGGCTTGCGGTAACAACCATTGTTTCCATTGCTTGGACTTGGTCGTTACTTTCCGCTGAAACGCCGAAAGGTGAAAGAGTAATTGCACTTACCACTGCAATATTTAGCTTAGATAGTTTGAGTTTCATAACTTCCTGCAACTAAAAGTTGTCTTTTATAAACTTGTTAATAAATTGATTTAGCTAGCGATTATTGAGCACTTTGTAATTACGTGGTAGTCTAGCACGCAAAGAAGTAATGTAAATATCAATAATTATCATTTGTAATTTAATGGGCAGTTTTACAGCAGTCGTTATCATTTCAATAATTAGCCAAATGCTGTCTATTCAGCTTGCTTATGCAAGTGGATTAAACGCATCAGTTGTCGATGATCTAGACCATACTATTTCGACGTCGAATGTGACCCATTTCCCGCGTGTTGCAAGCGTGTCTACTTTTGGTGCAGAGCTAGTAATAGCAATGGGTGAGAAGCCTGTTGGTGTATCCGATTATCCTGGTGGATTTCCTCCTTATCTTTCTGCTTTAAATGACGTGCCAAGTCTTGGTAATCGTTCAAGAACCAGCTTTGAAGCTTTGTACGATGCGAAGCCAGATTTGGTTGTTGGTTTGGGGCGAATGTTAGAGCCTTACTATCAGCGCTTCGTCGAAATCGCACCGCCTCTCGGTTTTGATTTGATTACTTTAGAAGACAGTTTTTCTGCGGTAGAGCGTGCAAGCATGGCAATGGGGCGAGAAGAGCAAGGGAAATCACTAAATATGTGTTTTCAGACTTTTCTTGATGAAATGCAATCAAAGCTCGGTAATAGACAGTTTTCTGGTTTATTTCTGACAAGTGCTGGCGTCACTCCGCGAGCATACTACTCACACTTTATGTCCGTTGCTCTTATGGAAAAATTGAATATCCGAAGTGCGAATGGTGACTCGCCGTACGCGACGAAAACGCCTTTTTCTGGGCAAGTGGGTCTTGAGTGGTTGGTAAAACTCGATCCCGATGTGATTTTTATGTACCAGAACGCCGAGCCACAATTTACCGAATCGAAAATTTGGCAAAGCCTAAAAGCGGTGAAGAACAATCGAGTTTACTTGGTTGATATGACATGGCGAGAGCCAGAAGGGCCACTTTCACGAATTTGGGTCGCGATGGATATCGCCCACAAAGTGTATCCCGATCTTTTCCCTGCGCCTTCTGTTGAACGAGTTTATGAGGTGATCAATGGCTCATGTTCTTAGGATAACCAAACCAAGTGCGGTGATGGTTCGCAGTTTGGCGACGGCTTTGTTACTAGCTGTGGTTTATGTGTCTTTGTCGAGTGGCATTTACCATTTTGATGCCCAGCAGATCATGGCGTTTTTGATTTCTGATTCAAGCAACCAAGCATCCTTAGTGTTTTGGGAACTACGTTTACCTCGCACCTTAATCGCACTCTTTGGTGGGGCGGCGTTGGCGGTATCCGGCTCGCTCATGCAAGACATCGTTCGCAACCCGTTAGCGTCTCCAAACCTGACCGGTGTGATGTCTGGCGCTGCGCTTAGCGTGTTAACGGCGACCATGTTCTTGCTGCCATTGCCAACTTTGTTTTGGGGGATTGTAGGTGGTTTGCTTGGCGGTGCCATTACCTTATCCATTAGTTGGAAACAGGGCGTCACACCAGCGCGTTTGGCGTTAGCTGGCATTTCCGTGAGTGCGTTTTGCCAAGCAGCGGTGACCTACATTCTTCTGTCGGATCGCGTAGACAGTGAGTCACTGTTTTTCTGGTTAACGGGCAGTAACGCAGGCGCGAATTGGTCGGTGTTTACGCCGCTTGTTTATACCGTCATTCCTGCGTTTATATCGCTTGCGGTGACACATCGACAGCGTGGTTACTTACTGCTGGATGACACGGTTGCTCGTGGTTTAGGTATCGCGATCAACCGTTATAGATTGGCGTTTGGTTTTGTCTCTGTCGTGCTTACTGCGGTTGCGGTTGGTGCATTTGGTCCTGTCGGTTTTGTTGGCCTTGTTGCCCCTCATCTCGCTCGCATGATGGGGTTGGGACTTGGCGGTGCAGCTTTGATTGGTGCGGCACTCGTTACCGCAGCAGATCTCCTTTCTCGAACCCTGCTTATGCCGTTGGAAATTCCGATTGGCGTCATTACCGCGACTTTAGGTGCGCCTTGGTTTCTTATGTTGATTGTTCGTAAGCTGAGAGGGAAATAATGAAAACGCGTTTCTTGTTCCCTTGCTTGGCTTTGCTGGTGTTCGCTCCTGCACTGTTTATCGCTTCTAACCCAGAGCTTAGACAAGCAGGCGAACTGTTTATTACTCGCGGTACTTACCACCCATTTTGGTCGCTAACGTTACCAAGATTTTTGCTGGCGATTATGGCGGGTATGATGCTGGCAGTATCAGGCTTATTGCTGCAAACCACCCTCAAAAACCCGTTGGCAGACAGCGGTATTTTAGGGGTGAACGCTGGTGCTTCTCTTGGTGCTGTTTGTGCGATTTTGTTGCCCGCTTGGTTTAATTGGAATATCACCGCAGAAAGCGCGTTGCTGCTGTTTTCAATGGCGGGTGGTTTGCTCAGTGCGATTCCTGTTTTGATCGTTAGCCGAATCGGAAATACCAGTCTCACTCTACTCACAGGTGTAGCGATCACGGCGATTCTTGGCGCGTTGAGTTCGGCGCTGATCTTCACTATTGGTCAGGGTAAAACCGACATCGCATTGCAATGGATGGCGGGTGGTATGTATGGACGAGGTTGGGAGCAAGTAAGTTATCTTCTGCCTTGGTTCTTGGCCTGTTTAGCGTTCATTGTTTTGGTGTATTTGCCATTGAAATGGGTACGCTACGATGATGCGATTTTGCGTGGTATTGGTATTAACGGTGCTTTGCTGCGTTTGGGGATTCTGTTAGGTACGGTATTTATTACTGCGCCTGCCGTCTCAGCAGTTGGCCCGATTGGATTTGTGGGGTTGGTGATTCCGCACATTGCACGTTTGCTCAGTGCAAATGATCCTTTGCGAACCATGTTCACGACGTTGACTTTCGGCGCTGGTTTCCTCGCACTTTCAGATGCTTTAGCCAAACACTTACTGTTCCCAACCGAAATTCCAGCGGGCGTGATTACCGCACTGCTTGGTGTGCCATTTTTCCTCTTCTTGTTAAGGAAACACTCTTAATGACCCTATCTTCAAAAGGGCTTGAAGGGCAATCGCTCACTTCAGGCTACAACGATACGATGATCTTGAACGATGTGAACATCCGTCTTCAAGAAGGTAAGGTAACGGCGTTCATTGGCCCAAACGGGTGCGGTAAAAGTACGTTGATGAAGACCTTAACCGGTGCGATAAAAGCGAAAAAAGGCGACGTGACCTTTAAAGGTAAAGCGCTTAACCAATGGAAGCTTAAAGATCTCGCTAAACACATTGCGATTCTGCCTCAACATCCTACGGCACCAGAAGGTGTCTTGGTTGAGCAGCTTGTTGCGCTTGGTCGTGTTGCTCATCGCAAGTGGTATCAGGGCAACAGTGAGCGTGACCAAGAAGTGATTACTGAGTCGCTTGCTTCTGTCGGGTTGGCTGGTTACGAAAAGCGTGTAGTGAGTACGTTGTCGGGCGGTGAGCGTCAGCGCGTTTGGCTGGCGATGTGTTTGGCGCAAGAAGCTCAGTGGTTATTGCTGGATGAACCAACCAGTTATCTTGATTTAGGTCACCAACTCGAGTTACTTGAAGTGCTCGATAAGTTGAACAAGGAACGCAACTTAACCATCGTTTATGTTCTCCATGAACTCAGCCAAGCTGCGCAGTTCTGCGATGAACTGGTACTAATGAAAAAAGGTCAGATCTTAAAACAGGGGGCGCCTTTGGACGTGCTTACTCAATCGACCCTTGAATCGGTGTTTAAAGTGGAAGGAAAAATGGAAGTCATTGATGGCTACGTTTACTGTTTACCAAAAGCTTATGTTCGTGAGGAAGTGCGTTAATGGAAAACCTGTTTAATCAGTTTCGTACTTTGGTGGCTTTGCCTGAGAATGTTAAAGCGCTGAGTATCACCGAGCAGCAAGCCATCTTGAATCGACACGAACCTTTCTTCCGCTTACGTTTTGTTGAACAGCCGAAAGGCATTAAAGCCAGTGAATGGTTTGAGCGTGATTTTCCTGCTGTTGTGCAAGATTACGCAAGCTCTATTGAGGCAAAGCTGCCTTTTGCCGTGCCTATCTGGCAGAAAGTGTTCAACGCGATTTTGCTTACGTCGCTGGTCGGTCACCGTTTGGTGTTTGATCGCGTGTTGCAGTTAACACTCGATGATCTGTATCTGACCATTGGTGAAGACCATCGTATCGCAAGCATTGAAGTGTTGAGTGCAACGCCTTTCTTTGCTCTTGAGGCTGGTAACGAAAACGCGATGCAAGTGGAGTCAGAACTGGCTTTAGATGAGAAACTTGCGCAAGTCATTACGACGCTCTCTGAGCCATTGGTGCCGCTGTACAAAAAGCAGAAAGTTAGCCCGAAAGTGTTTTGGGGGAATGCCTTGTACGCGTGTGATTTGGCGTTTTCTAAACTTGCGCATCAACCATTAGCCAATGACAGGTTAGATCTAGACGTGCAAGCGGCATCAAAGTGGCAGCAAAGCCTATTTAACGCGGTAACACCAAAAGGCGGTGAGTTAAACACGGTAAAAAAGGTGACCTTTAATGGCTTTCAAAAGCTCTACGTGAGACGAGAAACGTGCTGTCTGAAATACAAAATTGAAGGCAAAGAGAAGTGCTCAACCTGTAACTTGCACGATTCAGAAATCCAAGAAAACATCATGCGTATGAACATGCTTGGGTTATTTCAGTAAAATCGATAAATTATCATTTTTTATTGACCACATGTAATTTCAGTAAAAGTCGCTTATTTGAAAAGGTTTTATGTGATTTAGAGCAAAGTTATGGTCTACTGTAGTTGCGGATAAATGACAGTAGGAAGAATACACGAATCGAAGTGGCTGTTGTTACCTATTTGACTGCTCATACCGTTGCCATTCCGCTGTTAACTCTGCTTTTTCTTTTCTCGCTGCAATCAGCATTTCTATATTTACGTCAGTGTTTGGGTGCCTTTGAATGTATCGCTCGTAATCAACCGGAACACCATTGATGTGCAGTTCAAGATGTAAATGCGGCCCTGTTGTTCTTCCTGTGTTACCCGTTTTCCCTATCACTTGTCCTCGGCTAATCTTCTCACCAACATGGACGTTGCGCTGAGATAAGTGTAGGTAGCGTGATACAGAGCCATTTGTGTGGCGGATATTAATGTAGTTGCCTGCAAAACGGTTGTAGCGGGACTTTAAAACGATGCCATCAGCAATACTACGAATCGGTGTACCTACAGGTGTGGCATAATCAGTGCCTAAGTGCGGAGTCGTTATATTGGTCACTGGATGTGTTCGCTTTAAGTCATAGTCAGAGCTCACTCTGTAGTTTTTATCAAAGGGTGAAGAAAACATGAACTGATTATTTATCGACACACCATGCTCATCAAATACGTTACCGTGACCATCATTGATAATAAATAAATCAGTTTTACTGCCTAAATAGTAAAAAGAACTAATGTAAGTTTCATTTTTACTATTTAATTTAGTTCTTAAGATAAAGTTATCACCTCTTTTAATCGAGTCAATAATATTAAACTTGCTTTTGATAAGTGCTAATAGCAAGTTGATCTCTTTTTGACTCACTCCTGATTTTAATAATGAAGCGACAAAAGAGTATTCAACAACACCGATAGTGATTTTTTGCCTACGAGTCTTCTTTTTAATTGATGGCTGCACATTCTCACTTTCGAATTCTAAAGGCTTGATGGTAGGTAGCCTATCCACAGGAGTGAGGAAGTAGTGAGAAAGCGATACGCTAATCAATATGATTAACGCAGTAGTGATAAGGGCTACGGTAGGAGCTTGCACACTCCTTTTTATTATTAAAATAGTCATTAGTTTTGTTGGTTTATCAATACTGACAGTTGTGCGTAGAGTATAATATTTTAAATAAAAACTAGCATTAAAGCATGAGTAATTCCTCTGTTTTAACTAAGTTAATGATTATAGGATGTAAAAATAATTTTAATAATTCAGTCAAAGTGACGGTTGGCTTGGTGTTTATGCCTATTTTGTTGGTGTTAATGTCACGTTGAGAAAATATTTTTCAATAATATAATCTCGGGAAAATATATTTTGCCAAATTACTATGTTCGCTAAAAATACGCTGAAATTAACATTAGGTCTTACGCTTACATCTCTTTTATTGAGTGCATGTGGTGGTGGTGATGGAGGAGACAACACACCTCCAGCTAGAAGCAAAGGAAGCATTTCCGGTATGGTGTTTGACGCCCCAGTCAATGGCGCCAAGATTGAGGTTTTCGAGTTCAAAAATGGAAACTTAGGTCGGAAGTTGGCTAACACGACGTCTGATGCCTTCGGAAACTATCTGCTAGAGTTTGAATCGTCGTCAATGCCTCTTTTTGTTGTTGCAAAAGAGGGGAGTTATACCGATCCGTTTACAAATGAAACGGTATCTGTGAGTAATGCGAAGACACTTAAATTTGAAGGTGTTGTGAACTTTAAAGAGGGGAGTGAGCAAAAGTTAATGCTTACTCCTCTGTCGAACTTGGCAGCAGGCTTGGCAAAGTACAAAATTTCTCAGGGGGCCACAGATGAGAGTGCCTTTTCAACCGCTTTGGATAGTATCAATAGCATGTATGGTTTTGACGTAAATGAGACCAAACCTATTGATATTACCAAAGGTGGGCAAAGCAGTTTTGCTAGTACTGGGCATCAATACGGTGCTTTATTAACAGCATACTCGTCTTACTCTTACGATCTTATAAAAAAATACGGCAACAGCGATAACGTCTACACTTCGATGCACTTCGCTGACATCCAATATCGGGATGTTATTGCAGATGGTGTTCTTGATGGTCTTGAAGTGAGCAAGACTTCAGGAGCAGTGACTCCCCTCAGCTTTGGACAGAAAAAGATAAACAGCGACGTTTACACACGTGACTTATCTCAGCACGTTTTGATCGTGGTAAACGACCCAAGTATCAATATTTCAGGTACTGATGCTGCCGACTATGTCGACTTTAGTAAGAAGCTTAATGACTTAGGTACATATGGCAGTACAGATGGCGTCATTCTACCGCGAGATGGGACGGAGATTGATACCACAGCGCCTATCGTGACACGCATTGACCGTGATGTACTTGCAGGCACCGATAAAGTTGACCTAAAAATTGTTGATGATATCGGTGTAGAAGACGTATCCGCCTTTATTCAGTATCAGATTAATGGCTCTTGGTCTGGTGAATTTCAATGTAACGACATACAAGATTTTGGAAGCACATTCTGTTCGGTTGAATTTGATGATTTTGAAGTTGGCCTTCGAGAGACCAACGTTAAAGTTAACATTAATACCAAAGAGATCGATAGTGTAGATATAAACCCTGCCACTGGGCTCTCAAACGTAACAGCAGCACGGTTAGTCTTATATACAGCGGATGTACTGGGTAATGAGTTAATTCCAGGCAGCCATTCGGGTCTTCATATCAACTTTGAGTGGGATAACGATGCGCCTGTTATCGATATTACATCGGCGAGTGCAATTAATAACCAACTTAAAGAATACGTTCTGAAAGGGGTTGTAAAAGAAAGCTCGCAAGAGATTAGTTCGGTCAGTATTTCATTTAAAGATGGCTTACATGAGGGCGTCACATGTTCTCCTGTCACTGTAGAGTCTGGAAATGCTTGTGAGTTTAGTAAGGCTTACCCAACTGATGAATTCCTATCTACGACGGTCTTTGAGGTTCGAGCGAGGGATAGCAAAGGCAATACGGGCTCTGCGCAGCATGCAGTAAGTCGTGACGATCAAGCGCCAGCACAGACGATAACCTATCCTGAAGGTACGTCAATGACGTACGTAAATGTGGGGTTAGATGGTGAACGAACCACTTACGATGGTATCTACTCTCAAGATACGTACACCCCAGGCAATGTTCAAGCAAGCCGCGATTTCCTGAAGATTGACTATGCGTATGCAAGTTTAGGGATTCAGAGCTCATTAAAAGGGATAGATTTTAGTAACTTCAACGCTAATTTATTGAAAGAGAATAAAATCCCTTATGTTCGTGTGAAAGTATCAGACGTAAATACCGATACGGTTTTAGGCTCCAACGCTAATAAGCTTAAGCTCGTCGTCAAGTACTACGTAAGCCAAAACAACGATAACAACTACTCACTTCAGCAAGTTATTGATACAACGGCATCAGATGACGATTACATCGCAAAAATTCCGCACGAAACGCTGTTAGATAGCAATGGGCGAGTTGAGGATGTCATTTATTACATTCCATTTGTAAGAGATATTTTGGGTGACAGCTTTAAATCGGTATCAGAAAACAGTAGTCAAAAGTTAGTCATTCAAACCATCGATGAGTCTGATAACGAAAGCACTCCAAGAGAAGTATATTTTAGAAGTAGCTTTGACCTACCAACCATAAAAGTGGTGACACCATTTATTGGTGCGCGAGCTCAACTTGAAGGGTTGAGCCCAAGTGGTGAATTCACTTCACTTGCAAGTTGTACCACTATCCAGCAACTGGAAAGTGACCAGTCCATGGCTCTTGACGTAGCGAGCTGTGAAACCACAACTGACGTAGTGAATTATGATTTCATGCGTGTTCGTTTAATTGGTATCGAAGGCAGTGAGCCATACTATTACCAATGGAAAAGAGATCCAGGGACCAAGAAAGTAACGGTTGACTTAAACAAGGCCAATATTGGTGTGTATTTTAAGCTCAAAGGTTCTCAAACTTACTATATTACTGAACTATCGACATATCAGACTGGTTTGTTTGATTTCCAGTGGGATCAAGTGACAGCGGGAGAGAAAACTTCAGAACGTGCGATTCAAATTCTTGATGAGGTGCGCTACGCGTTATCAGGTACGAATAACAACTCATTCTTTGGGTTTGACCCAACGGTTGTGTCTTATGCAACCAATGAAATGCTTGCGACTAAAGCGATTCCAGACAAGCCATCAAATGACTATCTACACCGATTCCTTGTTGAAGCAATTGATAGTATTGCCGAGAGAATGCCAAGAAATAACTCATTAGATTTTGCATCTGCTATTTACGATGATTTTAGCTACGATGGAAAAGCAAATGGTGTAGGGGCAGGAGGAAGTCAAGTTACGCTCGATTCTTACACGTTTGGCGCTGAAACTTACCGAAAAGATCTGGCGCAATCCTATTATGAAATCATGGCGAGCAAATACGGTATTGAGACCAATATCGCGCAGCTCTATGCTGATGATATTTCGATGGCTAATCCTGACTTAAATGGTAAGAACATTTTTGATACAGAGGGTAGCAGTATCGATACCTTGCCTCCGCAGCCAAAATTAACCATTGAAAGCGGTAGAGAGACGATGGTTGGTAATAGGCTTTATATCGCTGGCGAGGTTGTTTCTAAAATTGTCCTAGACGATCCTTCTGGTATTGTAGGAACCGACGCTTACGGTCCGAAGTTTAGCACGATGTGGTATCAAGCCAATGAGCCAAATATTGAAATACCACTGGACATCAACATCGTAGAAAACTCAGGCAGCAGCAATGCTTATCGAAAAGAGTACTTCTTCACCCTTAACTCCCAGTCTAGTGAACTAAAAGACATTATAGAGTTTGCCGTGGAGACCAGTGCTATGGACCCACATGGCAATGCGTATGGTTATAATGGTAAATCTCCGTTTATAGAATCGGTGTTTATTGATAACGATTTCCCTAAGGCCAGTTACCTTCCACCCAATGATGTCGATGGTAAACCTGTAGAAAACGGTATTTATTTAAATGCGAACAATACTCATGAATTAACCTTCAAGGTTGAGGATATTGTTGGTGATAAGCTTGCCTCGAGGGGCCTTGTTTTCTACCAGCAAACCGGTGAAAAAGTAACATACACACCAGAAAACTTTGCAAGTAACTCGAAAGACGCGTTTAAAGTCAAACTATGTACGGGAGAGATTTGTTCAAATCAAGGCTCTACGATTTATCCTGGTGATGGAGATTGGTTAGTTGTTGCCGCAGCAGAGGACAACTTAGGTAACTCCGTTTCAGAGTTAACTAGCACCGCTCCGAGATTCAATATTCGTATCGACTCTGAAGCTCCTATTGTAAAAAGTGAGCAGGTTCAAAGCCGTTTAGGTGGTAATAACCAATGGACACCTGTCATTGATTGGGGGACGTTAAGCTCTGGCAATAACGTAAAAATAGATTTGCGCCGCGGATCTGGTCAGGCTCTGACATTAGAAAGCTGTGACCCTCTAACAGAGGAGTGTGACGTACCATACCTAGTTGGTGAACAGCCTGACGTCAAAGTCCAACTGGTTTCAAAAGCATTTGATTACGATGAATGGAATGAGTTTTACGTCACTGCGACGGACAACGCTTACCCTGCCAATGTTAGTACAACAGGGAAATTTACCTTCCAAGTCGATAACAAAGGCCCTGAAATCATCCTAAACACGCCTTGGGTTGAAGACACATTGTCTAAAGAGAACTATGTCATAGGGCGTGAGTTCAATGTGCGATTTAAATCCGTAATAGACGATTCAGACCTTGAGCAAGTCTCGCTGTATCAAAGTGGTAAAGATTCGCCAATTAAGACAATTGTGCCAACGGATTCATCTAAAGAGTTTGTCATGTCTCTTATCAAGAGTGATACAGATAAAATAGACATTTCTGAAGATGAAAAAACAACGTCATTGTATGTAAAAGCAACCGATATATATGGTTTTGAGTCTAGTTCTAACACGCACAAGGTTATTCTTGATCGTGATGGGCCAACATTAGGATTAAGTGGTTTCAATGCGAATGACTACTACTTAGGTAACTATGTCTTTGACCTAACGGCGCTAGACCTAAATGCTAACGGTGATGTTTCAATTAATGGCGTAAATAGAGAAAGCCTAGAGTATTGGACGTTTAGCGATCTGGAACCATTACCTGGCTCTCCTGGTACAAAAATCAATGAGGATCTCAAAGTGAGCCTTGGTGATTTAGGTACGGGTACACACAAGATTCGTTTAAAAGGGTCTGATGTTCGTGGCAACACAACCTTAACCAGTGATGAGCAAGATTTTACCGTCAAAGTGTACAACTCAATCCCGCAGGTGACGCTGGCGATGAGTTACACGGATGGAACGCCAATTACAAACAACACCATCTATCAAGATGGGAATATCGTACTTACGCTTGATATTGTTGATGATAGTGGCGTTGATCGAATTGACTCAACGTATAGATTCTCTGGAGAGCAAAACGGGACTAACTTTACGTTCTCAGAAACCGCAGATGGCACTTGGACTGCAACGTTGCTTTCTACACAAATTGCCAAAGATGGTAATTATGAACTTGATATCAAAGTTTATAACAAAGTTCGTTACCTTGATGAAAAAGACCGAAAGGTTGGAAAAGTAAACCAAACCTTTAGCGTACAGCGTGAAGGCGTGGTTCTAACGGTTGAAAGCCCGCTGGACTTCCAAAATTACTTATCTGATGGTGTTCTTGATGTCACCTTTACTACATTGAGTGCGGTCAAAGCCAAAACGTTAGAGTGTTGGGTTCGTGAAGAATACAACTCTCTAGATGCGCCACCAACTAATGAGCAACCAACTTCTGGTGTTATCAACGTATCGCAAGAACCTTACAGTTGTAGTGTAAATGTTGGGCAAAACATGACCAAAGCACCTGTTACTTTGATCACTAAAACCTTGGGTACAAATGGGCGTGAAACGATCAACAAGTTCAATTTCTCGATGGTGGATATTGATGCACCGACAGTCGTAGATGGTAACTCATACAGTTTTAAAGGAAGTGATGTTTGGTTTGATGAAGCTTTGAAGAAGAAGATGCTCACATTTGAGCTCTCTTTTAATGATGCTTTATCAGGCGTGAATACCGAAAGTTCAGATGAATATCCAAAGTTGGTTCGTAATCTTGGCAACAAAGCTTATACACCAACGACTTGTGCCAAAGGTGTTGGAAATATCAAGTGTACGTATTCTGAATCCTATGCCGATATTATTGATGGCCTGAGTACAACTCAAGAATACAAAATCAAGAACTTATCTGATTTAGCAGGAAACTTGACGCCAGAGCACGATCTATTGCTTGAATTACCTAAAGGTTCGGTAGTCGTTGAAATTACTGATCCGGTTGGAAACACAACCATTAATGGTCAGCAGCTTGTCGCCAAGTTCAGAATTAAGCTGTATGAAAACTCTAGGCTAGACAATGTGATGACCAGGTTTGGAACGGAATCCTACAACTATAAAGATAATCCGGAGAAGTTTGCACAATTAGAGGTGTGTGCAGATGATCCAACCTACAAGTGTTCAACATTTACAAGTGAACTTCCTAGCGATGCGGATGGAAAAACGATCAGGACGACGATTACAACAACGGATGTTTGGTCGAGAGTCGGTGAAGCGACCGTTGATATTAAAGTTGACAATACATCTCCAAGTGTTGGCGATGAGATTATCGTAACTGAATCGCCAACAAATCCAGATAATGTTCGTTTTCGTTTCGACATAACAGACACTGGTAGCAGCCTGGCAAAAGTAAACTATTCAATTTTAAACCCAAGCTATCAAGAAGAAAGAGTAGAGGATGGGAACGGTTCATCTACGTACTTTGAACTACCGAAATCTCAGTTAGAGGGGCGTGGTTCAATCACGGTTGATATCAAAGCGACAGATAGTGTTGGGCTATATTCAGACATCAGAAAAGTCATTGATATTAGTGTTCCTAAAGTCACGGTTGATTTCGATGGAATTACGAGTTTGCAGGGGGGCAAACTGTTTTTTACCAAGGCGAGCCAGCCGTTTACGGTATCTACTGTGGAAGGAGAAAGAGTGAAAGCTTCACAATATTCTGTGGAGCTTATTCCAAGCCTCGGTGATTCCTTGCGTTACTCAGGTGATGTTATCTCATCTAGTGGTAATGGAATGATGAACTTTGCCGTCGATAACCAAGGGTCATACACCCTTAAGGTGACGGTGACGGACTCAGTTGGAAGAGAGAATACAAGCTTTGAATTACTGGGCAAAAGTTATGATGGAAAGGTTATCGAATCTATTGTTGATTATGACGCTCCAAGTATTTCGGGCTTAAGTGCTAATCAAATTTCTAAGGTACCGACAAACGATAAGTATCAGCTAGAAATTAGCGCATACATTACAGATAAAAATTTAAATCTCGTCACGTCAAAAGCGGTGAGTGGTGGCAGCACTGTGGCTCCTCAAGCGATTACTGAGCCGACAACCGAAGCGGGGCCTTATGTCATAAGCTATTTGTTACCTAAAGGCGATCACACGATCACGGTGGCAGCAACAGACAAGGTGGATAACAAGAGTGAAAGTTCTATTGACGCGCATGTGGAAGCGGCAACCGTTCCCGGGCTAAGTATATCTACTGCTTCAAGCGCCCCTCTTTTTGGAGGTGAAGAGATTACACTTACGTTTAACTTTACAGAAGAAGTTACTAACTTTGATATCTCAGATGTCCACCTTGTCGCTAGTGATAACGGCGCAACAGGAACGTTAAAGCAAGATACGTGGTCCACGTCAGACAACGTTACGTGGACGGTTAATTACATCAGTCCAGAAAAGCAAGATAAAAACATAACAATACAGGTAGAGGATGATAGCTACCAAAGTACCAACACCATTCCTGGAAAAGGAAGCAGTTTAAATATCGCGGTTGAAGGAACCTTACCAAAACTGACCAATGTGACATTTAACCCTGAGCATCAGAGCGTGGGGCAAAGCGTGAGTGTCTCGCTTCAGTTTGATAAAGAGCTCCAAGAGGCGACCGCTACGCTTGGCGGAAATCGCATTAGTTCTCTGTCAGCAACGGCAGATAAAAAGGTCTGGGTTGGTGATGTACAAGTTCCGAGCACCGCGCTGTTAAGTGTCGACTTGGTTGTTAGTCAATTTAAAGATTTGACTGGCAACATAGGTGAGGATAACACCGCTCACGAATTACCGATCACGCCAACCTTAGCTATTGCGCCAGTGGGCAGTGTGGATGAAACGCATGCCGCCACGCTACAATTCGAAGGCACGTCGACACGTTTTGACGGTCAGTCCCTGCGTCTTGAAGTAAAAGCCCAAGGCAGCGCGACGGTATTGAAAAGCAGCAGTGCGACGGTACAAGCCGGTGGCAATTGGACCAGTGACGCGATTGATATGAGTCACCAAACCAACGGCACTTATACCGTGATTGTGACAGGGACGAACTCAGCCGGCATTGAAGTGAGTGAAAGCCAGAGCTTTACACTGGCGCAGTCTCTGCCAACGCTGACTAACGTGACGTTTACGCCTGAGCACCAAGCCATCGGCCAAAGCGTGACGGTGACGCTGGAATTCGATAAAGATCTGCAATCCGCCGCAGCGGAGTTAGGTGGCACGACGATCACCTCGTTAGTGGCAACCGCGGACCCAAGTGTTTGGACTGGTGATGTGGTGGTACCAAGTACGTCGGAGCTCAATGTGGCGTTGCTTGTTCGTGACTACCAAGACTTATCAGGGAATACCGGAAGTCAGAGCACGGCTTACTCCATGCCGATCACACCAACCTTAGCTATTACGCCAGTGGGTAATGTGGATGAAGCGCATGCCGCCACGCTACAATTTGAAGGTACGTCGACACGTTTTGACGGTCAGTCCCTGCGTCTTGAAGTGAAAGCCCAAGGCAGCGCGACGGTACTAAAAAGCGGCAGCGCGACAGTACAAGTCGGTGGCACTTGGAGCAGTGACGCAATGGACATGAGTCACCAAACCAATGGCACTTATACCGTTATGGTGACGGGGACGAACTCAGCGGGCATTGAAGTGAGTGAAAGCCAGAGCTTTACACTCGCGCAGTCTCTGCCAACGCTGACTAACGCGACGTTTACGCCTGAGCACCAAGCCATCGGCCAAAGCGTGACGGTGACGCTGGAATTCGATAAAGATCTGCAATCCGCCGCAGCAGAGTTAGGTGGTACGACGATCACTTCATTAGTGGCAACCGCGGACCCAAGTGTTTGGACTGGTGATGTGGTGGTACCAAGCACGTCGGAGATCAATGTGGCGTTGCTTGTTCGTGACTACCAAGACTTATCAGGGAATATCGGTAGCCAGAACACGGCTTACTCCATGCCGATCACGCCGACCTTAGCCATCACGCCAGTGGGCAATGTGGATGAAACGCATGCCGCCACGCTACAATTCGAAGGCACGTCGACACGCTTTGACGGTCAGTCCCTGCGTCTTGAAGTGAAAGCACAAGGCAGCGTGACGGTACTAAAAAGCGGCAGTGCAACAGTACAAGCCGGTGGCACTTGGATCAGTGACGCGATTGATATGAGTCATCAAACCAATGGCACTTACATCGTGATGGTGACGGGGACGAACTCAGCGGGCATTGAAGTAAGTGAAAGCCAGAGCTTTACACTGGCTCAGTCTCTGCCAACGCTGACTAACGTGACGTTTACGCCTGAGCACCAAGCCATCGGCCAAAGCGTGACGGTAACGCTGGAATTCGATAAAGATCTGCAGTCCGCCGCGGCGGAGTTAGGTGGCACGACGATCACCTCATTAGTGGCAACCGCGGACCCAAGTGTTTGGACTGGTGATGTGGTGGTACCAAGCACGTCAGAGCTGAATGTGGCGTTGCTTGTTCGTGACTACCAAGACTTCTCAGGGAATACCGGTAGCCAGAACACGGCTTACTCCATGCCGATCACACCAACCTTAGCTATTACGCCAGTGGGTAATGTGGATGAAGCGCATGCCGCCACGCTACAATTTGAAGGTACGTCGACACGTTTTGATGGTCAGTCCCTGCGTCTTGAAGTGAAAGCCCAAGGCGGCGCGACGGTATTGAAAAGCAGCAGCGCAACGGTACAAGCCGGTGGCACTTGGACCAGTGACGCAATGGACATGAGTCACCAAACCAATGGCACTTACATCGTGATGGTGACGGGGACGAACTCAGCGGGCATTGAAGTGAGTGAAAGCCAGAGCTTTACACTCGCGCAGTCTCTGCCAATGCTGACTAACGTGACGTTTACGCCTGAGCACCAAGCCATCGGCCAAAGCGTGACGGTAACGCTAGAATTCGATAAAGATCTGCAGTCCGCAGCGGCGGAGTTAGGTGGTACAACGATCACTTCATTAATGGCAACCGCGGACCCAAGTGTTTGGACTGGTGATGTAGTGGTACCAGACTCGTCAGAGCTGAATGTGGCGTTACTAGTTCGTGACTACCAAGACTTCTCAGGGAATACCGGTAGCCAGAACACGGCTTACTCCATGCCGATCACACCAACCTTAGCTATTACGCCAGTGGGTAATGTGGATGAAGCGCATGCCGCCACGCTACAATTCGAAGGCACGTCGACACGTTTTGACGGTCAGTCCCTGCGTCTTGAAGTAAAAGCTCAAGGCAGCGTGACGGTACTAAAAAGCAGCAGTGCGACGGTACAAGCCGGTGGCAATTGGACCAGTGACGCGATTGATATGAGTCACCAAACCAATGGCACTTATACTGTGATGGTGACGGGGACGAACTCAGCGGGCATTGAAGTAAGTGAAAGCCAGAGTTTTACATTGGCGCAGTCTTTGCCAACGCTGACTAACGTGACGTTTACGCCTGAGCACCAAGCCATCGGCCAAAGCGTGACGGTAACGCTAGAATTCGATAAAGATCTGCAGTCCGCAGCGGCGGAGTTAGGTGGTACAACGATCACTTCATTAATGGCAACCGCGGACCCAAGTGTTTGGACTGGTGATGTGGTGGTACCAAGCACGTCAGAGCTCAATGTGGGGTTGCTTGTTCGTGACTACCAAGACTTATCAGGGAATACCGGTAGTCAGAACACGACTTACTCCATGCCAATTACACCGACAATACACCTAGACGTTATCAAAGATGTTACTGGAGTGGAAAGCGTGACAGTAAGTGGTAGCAGTGAACGATTTGAAGATGGTGAGTTCATAGATATTAAAGCAGTCGACGCTGATGGTACAGAAGCCACAGGCATGGCTATCGTGCTTTCAGACTCATGGACAACTGATTTAGATCTTTCAGGACTGAAGGAGGGGGTAGTGACGATTTATGTAAATGGTACCAACAAGCTTTCCGCCTCTGCCGAAGAGGCTCAAGCAACATTTAACTATGATCGTTTCGCAAGTACAGCCTCCTTAGGTGCTGTTTACAACCGATATTTTAGTGATAACAAAACTTTAAAAAATGCGGCATAAATAAAGCGAGCGTTTAGCTCGCTTTATTTCTTTGGGATGTGCCGTCCTAAATAAGGTTGACACTTTCCACCCCCAAAATTGGAGAGTGTTATGAAATCAACAACTAAAAGAACT